>URHS01000029.1 GCA_900547685.1 uncultured Blautia sp.
TTCTGGATAGATTATACCACTCGTTTTATGTGTCTATCAAATGGGGTATAAGGCAAAGTGTGACAACTCGTGACAGAAGGTCTGGTTTCAGAAAGGGCGATTTCCTGAATCATTGGATGCAGGGAAATGGTATGCCGGGTGTTTGTCTGTACAAAACCTGTTTCAACCAGATCATTGATGTCATTTAAAGTAGTTAGTCCAAGCCAGTCAGCAAAGATGTGGGTGGAAATACCGGCAGGAGGCAGAAAACTCAGATCACGCATGATATCCTGTTGTTCCTGCGAAATGGAATAAAGGGAGAACAGGGTATGAATATGATTATAGTAAGTTCCCTTGCTGCTCTGTCCGTCTTTGATGGCGTTGATTTTGTCTTCATTTTCAGGGGATGCCTTTTCCACCCGGAGTTTTTTCAGTAATGCTCCGGAGGCAATCTTCTTGCAAAGAAACAGTATATGAAATTGGATAATTATAGAAGAAGGGTCATAAGAAATATTTATTTTGACACAGATCCGTTGTTTATAAACGACGGCTGCAACTTCCGGAGCAGGAAGTCATGGAAAGCTTTCAGACGGGAGCCCCCTTCCGGTACATTCGTAAATAGGGGATGAAATTCAGTACTTTCGTGAGTATTATGAAAATCTTCATCCATCCGTATTTTTGTCTTATGAAAGAGAAGCTTATTATGCCTTGGAGGGCAGTGAAATTTACGGAAATTCTTTGTTTGGGAAAGACTAAACATTGATGGAAATTAAAACTTCCGGTGGGCTTCCTCTTTGGATGAGTGGAACACTTACAAAATGTCATTTATACAAAACATCATTTTCAAAATATGGTTCTGCTTATCAGTCTATGCTGACAGAAACTATGTAGGGAGGATATAGCAATGTTTAATACTTTGCTTCCGGTAGTCGTCTGTGTGGTAATCATGATGGTTAATGGAAATGTGGGAACCTTATACAATAAAAGGTGAAACTGTAGAACAAAGCATTACCATGGACAGTTTGATATATGGAAGTGGTTCTCAAACAGGAGGACGCCATGGAAATGATGGAGGAGACAGAGGCAGCATGGCAGAAGACGGTATGCGAGGAGGATATGGAAAAGGGCAGGACCGGGAAATATGGAAAATCCTCCGGAAAATACTCCACCTACAGACCAGACAGAGAATGATAGTATAGGAGAAGTGATGCATGGGAGCAGTTATAAAAGAAGAATATTGACAGAAAAATCAGGTTAACAGATTTATGAATTGATGATAAAATAGAGCAAGAAATCTATAAAGAAAACATCAATACGAGGAGAAATCTACATGAAAAAATGCAGAATTACAGTAAAAAGAATTTCCTGCTACAAAGACCTAATGGAGCAATATGAGAATCCCATCTCCCATGCCTGTGACATGGAGGAAGGGCAGGTTTTTATCGCCAATGGCTGGAAGAAACCGGATAATTTTTGTGACAGTGCATGGGACAGCATCTCTCCTTTTGTCATGACACTGGCACACGGTGGAGAAAATTTTTATAACGGCTGGATGAAGAATAAAAAATCTGCAATGATTTCCTGCAATGATGGATTTCGTCCGGTGAGCTTTTTCATTGAAGCTTTGGAAGAAGATGCAGATTAAAAATATATTTTTTTTGCTAAAATACAGTCAGTTGCGTAATTGTAAAGTATAGTTGGTAGCATGCAACTGCAAAGTTTTGTATATTTTTCCTATCAAAAGTCTGTTAAGATAAAAAAGAAGGACTGTAAAGGAGGAAGAAGATGATATTAGCAGATAAAATTGTAAATTTGAGAAAAAGGGCAGGTTGGTCGCAAGAGGAGCTTGCAGAAAAAATGGGGGTCAGCCGTCAGTCAATATCAAAGTGGGAAGGTGCGCAGTCAGTTCCTGATATGAACAGAATTTTAAAACTTTCGGAAGTATTTTGTGTAAGTACGGATTATCTGCTTCGGGACGATATAGAAGAATTACAGTGCTTAGTAAATCCTTCAGAAGAAGCAGAAGAGATAGTGAATGATAAGGGAGAAACATTAATAAAAGTATCTCTGGAGACGGCAAATGAATATTTAGAGCATCGTAAAAAGAGTTCGGTTTCTATTGCAGCAGGAGTCATGCTTTGTATTTTATCGCCGATTTTATTGATTTATTTGAGTGTGGCAGGAGAAATGAAAAAAATTCCTCTCACAGGAGAGCAAGGGACGATGGTAGGGCTGATTGTAATGTTTTGCATAGTGGCGGCGGCAGTTGTTATTTTTATTGTTAATGGACATAAAGGTGCGCCATACGAGTTTTTGGAAAAAGAACCTTTGGATACGGAATATGGAATTGATGGTATGGTTCGCAATAAAATGAAAAAATATGAAAAAGCACATATTATGGAGTTTTCAACAGGCGTAGTTCTTTGTATTATCTCCTGTATTCCGATTTTTCTTGTACAGCTTTTTTATGGAGATGATGACTTTCTTTCTGTAATAGCGGTAGGTGTATTATTTATGCTTGTGGCCATAGGCGTATTTTTTATAGTCAGAACATCGATTATTTGGGGTGGATATCAGGTCTTGTTAGAAGAAGGAGACTATACGAGAATTGCAAAGCAGCGAGAAAAAAGTATTGGAAATATTTACTGGGCTGTTGTTACAGCATTGTATCTTTTCATTAGTTTTGTCACTATGAAATGGGAGATTACCTGGGTGATTTGGCCCATTGCCGGAATTTTGTATAGTGTGGTAGCAGTAATTTATGGTAACTATTTCATTGGAAAAGAAAAGAGGTAAAAATGAATATACAGATTTTTGGTACAAAGAAGTCCTTTGATTCTAAAAAAGCAGAGCGTTATTTTAAAGAGCGTGGAATAAAATATCAGTTTGTTGATATGAAGGAAAAGGGCATGAGTAAAGGAGAATTGCAATCTGTTTGTCAGACCGTGGGAGGATTAGAATTTCTGATTGATAAGGAATGTAAGGACAAAGATGTGCTGGCGCTGATTAAGTATATTGCAGAGGAAGACAGAATGGAAAAAATTCTGGAAAATCAGAAAGTAATAAAGCTTCCTGTTGTAAGAAACGGTAAACAGGCAACTGTGGGATATGTGCCGGATATATGGAAAAACTGGAAATAAGAAAAATGGGGAGAAGAGGTATGGACTACAAAAAAATTATCACAGAAATGACATTAGAAGAAAAATTTCATTATTTAACAGGAGCGGATCTGAATTCAGGATATGAGCTGGAGCGATTTCCGGTGAAGAAAATGCGTTATCATGATGGTCCGTTTGGCCTTAGAATGAAGGTGAAAGACAGCTCTAAGCAGGAAGAACTGCAACTAAAAATACCAACTGCATTTCAAAATGCAGGAAGAGAAAGTGAAGTACCTTCTACTGCATTTCCAACAGGAAGTGCCCTGGGCGCAACATGGGATACAGAAGTGGTGAAAGAAGTAGGAAATGCCTTAGGAGAAGAATATCAGACCTATGGAGTTAATGCGATTCTGGGACCGGCAGTAAATATCAAGCGCCACCCGCTCTGTGGAAGAAACTTTGAATACCTTTCAGAAGATCCTTATCTTGCCGGAAAATTGGGAAGCGCCTATGTAAAAGGAATACAGGAAAAAGGGGTTGCTGCGTGTCCGAAACACTTTGCTGCAAACAATCAGGAGCGCGGGCGTTTTTATGTATCCAGCGAAGTGGACGAAAGAACGTTACGTGAAATTTACCTGAAACCGTTTGAAATCATGGTGAAAGAAGCAAAACCATGGTCCATGATGTGCGCTTATAATCGTCTGAATGGGGTATTTGTTTCTGAGCATAAACAACTGTTAAATGACATTTTGAGAGAAGAATGGGGATTTGACGGAGTTATTATTTCAGATTGGGGAGCTGTAAAAAACAGAGCATATTCTTTGCTTGCTTCGATTGAATTATGTATGCCGTATCAGCAGGCCGCATACGGACAGCTTCAAGAAGCCTATGAAAAGGGGCTTATTGATGACGAAGTAATTGATGCGGCATTAGAACGGCTGTTTTTATTCTATGAACGAACAAAAGGAGTATATGAACCGTTTCAGTGTGATTTTGAGAAACACCATGAGATTGCAGTGAAGGCATCTGAAAAGTCATTGGTTCTTTTAAAGAATGAAGATCAATTACTGCCGTTGGACAAAAAATCGGTGAGAAAGCTGCTTATTGCAGGAGAAAATGCGGTAAAACCATATATTGGCGGAGACGGAAGTTCTCGTGTGGCAAATCCAACGAAAGTAGAAAATCCATTGGAAGAAATTAAAAAGATAGCAGGAGATAATGTGGAGGTTGAGTTTTTCGGAGAAGAAAAAATCAATGCTTTTACAAATGAAATCGGCTATATGGAAAATAATATCGGAAAGGCTGCAGCTGAGGCAGATGCGGTGATATTTTTTGTATCTCAGGATTATTCTTGTTACACAGAAGCAGTGGATCGTAATAGCATTGAAATTACACCAAATATGGAATATGCAATTCGTGCATGTAAAAGAGTGAATGAAAACGTCATTGTAGTTTTGAATGTAGGAGATGTAATTTCTACGAAAAGATGGAATGTATGTGCAAAATCCATTTTAGTCAGCTGGCTTGGCGGTCAGGGAATGGGTCGGGCTGTTGCAGAAACCTTGTTTGGAATGAACAATCCTTCCGGAAAGCTTCCGGAAACATTTCCGACAAGATTGGAAGATGTAAAGAGCCTTGAAAATTATCCGGGAGATGGATATAAAGTGTTATATGCAGAACAGATGATGGTAGGTTATCGCCATTTTGATACAAATCAGATTCAACCGGAGTATGAATTTGGATTTGGGCTTTCTTATTCTGAATTTAAATATAGGAATCTTGTGTTGGAAGGAAATGAAATTTCTTTTGATATTACTAATGTAAGTGACAGAGATGGAGAAGAAGTGGCACAGATATATATTGAATTTCCGGAACAATCCTGGGTAAGCCACCCGAAACAGGAGCTGAAAGCATTTCAAAAGGTTTTTGTCGCTGCTCATGAAACAAAAAGAGTGCATATTACGTTAGAAGAAGAGATGTTTACCTATTATAATGTGGCTTTGAAAAAATGGGTAACAGAGGAAGGCGCATATAAAATTAAAGTGGGAAGTTCTTCCAGAAAATTGCCATTATCTGTGCTGAAAGAGGTGCAGGGAGAACCATATCTGACAAACAATTTTATGTTTGATTAAGCTAGCGTAAAGTTTTAGGAGGAAAATTGAAAATGGTAAAACCGATTGTAAAAGATATCTTCTTTTTAGCACAGAAATCAGAACCTGCCACAAAGGAAGATTTGTATATAGGGCAGGATCTTGAGGATACATTGGCGGCAAACAGGGAACGCTGTGTAGGAATGGCAGCGAACATGATTGGAATAAAGAAAAAAATTATTATTGTCAATATGGGGATTGTAGATGTAGTAATGTTTAACCCTGTGATTGTCAAGAAAGATACCCCTTATGAAACAGAAGAAGGGTGTCTGTCATTGGAAGGTGTAAGACCTGCGGTGCGTTTTCAGAATATTGAAGTAGAATATTATGATAAAAACTGGAAAAAACAAAGACAGAAGCTGACGGGCTGGACAGCGCAGATTTGCCAGCATGAGATAGATCATCTGGAAGGAATAATTATTTAGAGTAGGAAAAAGAGCTTTTCATGAATAGTTCTTCGTTATTTTGGAAAAATAAACTATTATTTTTCACGGAGGAACATTATGAAAAGCTTTTTTTATGGATGGTATTTTAAGTGTCAGTCGGATACTCAAACATTTGCGGTAATACCGGCAATCCATCAAGGAGAAAATGGAAGAACCTGTTCTATTCAGATAATTACAGATACAGAGGTTCAAAAAATTTCTTTTTCTTCAGAAAATTTTTGTAAAAGAAAGAAGAACTTATTTATAGGGAAAAATCGATTTGGAGAGAAAGGAATTCGACTGGATATAGATGAAGCAGATTTGAAAATAAAGGGTGTGTTGAAATTTCGTCAAATGTCACCTTTAAAATACAATATTATGGGGCCGTTTGTCTGTATGCCTTTTATGGAGTGCAGACATCAAGTATGGAGTATGAGACATCTTGTAAGTGGTAAGATTTCTGTAAATAAGAAAGAATACCTTTTTTCAGATGATTTGGGATATTGGGAGGGAGATGAAGGGTATTCTTTTCCTCATAAATATGTGTGGACACAATGTTTTTTTAAAGAAGGTTCCATTATGTTGGCAGTAGCGGATATTCCAATGTTTGGGATACATTTTACGGGGATTATAGGTGTGGTTTTATGGGAAGGAAAAGAATATAGAATTGCAACGTATTTGGGGGCAAAGGCTTCTGAGATAAAAAACAGAACTGTGAAGGTGGTGCAGAGAGGGCTGAAACTGGAGGCGCAGCTCTTGGAAGATACAGGATACCAACTTCAAGCCCCTGTAAATGGAAGTATGGTAAGGCATATTCGAGAAAGTGTCACCTGTCATGCACACTATAAATTTGTGAAATCAGGGGTAACACTTTTTGATTTTGAAACAAAAACGGCTTCTTTCGAATATGAATATGGAAAATAGAAATAAACTATGATACAATATCCTGTGTTTTAACAGACAGAAGAAAGGAAATGAGAGGTGAACAAGTTGGCTTTGGATAAGAAGGAGAAAGCCATAGAACTTCAGGGGATTACTAAAACCTTTGGAAGTGTGGTTGCCAATGACCACATTAATCTTGAAGTTCGCAGGGGAGAAATTCTGGCATTACTGGGTGAAAATGGTTCAGGAAAGACAACGTTGATGAATATGATTTCAGGTATTTATCATCCGGACGAAGGAATCATTAAAATTAATGGAAAAGAAGTAACAATTAATTCCCCAATAGATGCGGGAAAACTGGGTATTGGTATGATTCATCAGCATTTTAAACTGGTGGATGTTTTTTCTGCTATGGACAATGTTGCCATGGGCATGGAAGGAAAAAGAGTAAAGCCAAAAGAATTAAAAGAAAAATTAACAAAACTGACAGAAAAATATGGACTGGAAGTAGAGCCGGAGAAAAAAATATATAATATGTCAGTCAGTGAAAAGCAGACAGTAGAGATTTTAAAGGTTCTGTATAGAAATGCAGATATTTTGATTTTGGATGAGCCTACTGCTGTACTTACACCACAGGAAACAAAAAAATTGTTCCGCATTTTACGAAAAATGAAAGAACAGGGCAGTGCTATTATTATCATTACACATAAGCTGAATGAAGTAATGGAAATCAGTGACAGAGTTACAATTTTAAGAAAAGGACAGAGTGTAGAAACTGTAAATACCAGTGAAACCAATGAAAAACAGCTGACAGAGCTGATGGTAGGACGTCCGGTGACTCTGGAAATTCAAAGACCGCAGTGTGAAAATGTATTTACTCGACTGAAAATTGTAGACTTATCTGTAAAGGCAGCCGACGGAAATATGGCTGTTAAAGATTTAAATCTGGAAATTAAAGCAGGAGAAATTTTGGGAGTTGCCGGTGTGGCAGGAAGTGGTCAGAAAGAGCTCTGTGAGAGTATTGCAGGACTTATTCCGGTACAGGCAGGAGCAATTTTACATAATAAAGAAAATATTGTAGGAAAAACCCCGCGAGAAATTGCAAATCTGGGTATCAGTCTGGGTTTTGTTCCAGAAGATCGTCTTGGTATGGGACTTGTAGCTTCTATGGGAATGGTAGACAATATTTTATTAAAGACTTACGATAAAACAAAGGGGATTTTCATTGACAGAAAGCCTGCCAGAAAGATGGCAGAAAATTTAGTGGAAAAACTGGGTGTAGTAACACCAAGTGTAGATACCCCGGTTCGCCTTATGTCCGGTGGTAATGTGCAGAAAGTTCTTCTGGGAAGAGAAATTGAGTCCAATCCTTCCGTACTGGTAACAGCATATCCTGTACGTGGTCTGGATATTAATTCTTCTTATACAATTTATGACCTGTTAAATGAACAGAAGAAAAAAGGTGTTGCAGTACTGTTTATCGGTGAGGACTTAGACGTTCTTCTGCAGATTTCCGATAGAATTATGGTTATGTGTCATGGCGAAGCAATCGGTGTTGTAGATGCCAAAAGTACAACAAAAGAAGAACTGGGACTTATGATGGCCGGTAAGAAGAAGGGGGATGCGTAAAATGGAAAATATGAAGAAAAAAGAGCCTCTCATTCGTATTGAAAAGAGAAGTGAGAGAACTCACAATCAGATTATGCGCCTTCGTTTGCTTTCTGTATTATTAGCCATTGTGGCAGGTGGTTTATTTATTCTTTTTATTGGATATAATCCGTTTTCGGTATATGGAACGATTATTTCAGGAGCATTCCGCAGTACCATGGCATTTCAGGCAACCATTAAACTGATGGTGCCATTATTAATTCCGGCATTAGGTATTACTTTAGCGTTTAAAATGCGTTTCTGGAATATCGGTGCAGAAGGACAGATTATTATGGGGGCAATTTTTGCAACCTATTTTGCTCTGTTTTGCTGGGATTTTCCACATTGGCTTTTAATGATTTGCATGTTCCTTGCAGGTATGTTGGGCGGTGCACTGTGGGGACTGATTCCTGCATTTTTCAAAGCCAAATTTAATACAAACGAAACATTATTTACTTTGATGTTGAATTACATTGCACTGTATTTAATTTCCTTTTTGCGTGACGGCCCATGGCAGGATCCGAATTCTTCAGGATTTCCCAAAATTGCGAAATTCGGAGAAGCGGCACAGCTTGATAAAATTTTTGGTGTTCATGCAGGCTGGCTGATTGGATTGATTTTAGTTGTGATTGTATATATTTATTTGAAATATACAAAACAGGGATATGAAATCAGTGTAGTAGGAGAAAGTCGTGCTACTGCTAATTATGCAGGTATGAATTATAAAAAAATTGTACTTCGTACAATGGCATTTTCAGGAGGTATCTGTGGTATTGCCGGTATGGTACAGGCAAGTGGCTCTGACTTAACACTGACTACTTCTGTAGCAGGCGGTGTAGGTTTTACTGCAATTATCGTAGCATGGCTGGCACAGTTAAATCCGGTAGGTATTTTAGTTGTATCTTTCTTATTTGCAGTATTGGAAAAAGGAAGTACCGTTATGCAGTCAGCTCATGGATTATCTGCATATTCTGCAGATGTTCTTCAAGGAATCATACTTTTCTTTGTACTTGGATGTGAATTTTTTGTACGTTATAAATTTGTCACACGTAAGAAGGGAGGAAAAGCATAATGGATTTTTTTGTAAACTTTTTTGTAGCGGCAGTATTGGCAGGAACTCCTTTGTTATTCGGTATTGTAGGTGAAATTATCAACGAAAAAGCAGGACACTTAAACCTGGGTGTAGAGGGAATGATGTCTATAGGAGCTGTAGCCGGATTTGTAGTAGGTTATTGGACAGACAATTTGTTTTTTGCTCTTGTAGCAGCTTTTGTGGCAGGCATGCTTGCTGCTTTAATCTATGCAGTGCTTACAGTAACTTTCATGGCAGATCAGAATGTTACAGGTCTTACGCTTACTGTTTTCGGTATTGGATTTAGTAACTTCGTAGGAGATTTTGTGAGAGAAAAAAGTGGAAGCACATCTTTAAAGCTTCCGGAAAACATCTTGGAAAGTCTTGGAAAAGTAGAAATTCCGGTGCTTACAGATATTCCGGTTATTGGAAAAATGTTTTTTAACTATAATATTTTTGTTTATATTGGAATTGTGGTTGCTGTTTTAGCAGCTATTTATCTCCATAGAACAAAAGCAGGTTTAAATATCCGTGCTATCGGAGAAAACCCGGCAGCAGCAGATGCAGCAGGAATTCCGGTAACAAAATTGAAATACATCAACCTCATGCTGGGCGGTGGTATCTGCGCTATAGGAGGTGCATACTGTTCCATGATTATCTGTAATGGTGTATGGGTAACAAGCTGTGTAAATGGTTTGGGATGGATTGCAGTTGCTCTTGTTATTTTTGCTATGTGGGATCCAAATAAAGCCATTATTGCAGCAGTGGTATTCGGTGGATTCAGTGTATTGAAATACTATGTGCCACAGGTTATCCCAAGCTCTGTTTTTGATATGATACCGTTTATCATGACAATTTTAGTGCTGATTATTACTTCTATGCGTTCTTCAAAGGAGAATTCTCAGCCAAAATCCTGTGGTGTAAATTATTTCCGTGAAGAAAGATAGGGAATGTGATGTCTACAAAATCAAGACTTCTGGAACTTTTAGAACAGAATAGAGGGAAGTATCTGTCAGGTAACGAGTTGGCAAAGATGCTGGATGTTTCCAGAACTGCTGTATGGAAAGGAATGAAAAGCCTGCAGCAGGAGGGATATTCCATTACAGCAGTAACCAACAAAGGCTATCTGTTAGAAGAAGACAACAATATTTTGTCAAAAGAAGCTGTTCGGTTACAACTTAAAAATAAAGAGGTGCTGGTAGAGGTATGGAAAGAAATTGCGTCTACCAATCAGCGCATGAAACAGTTGGCAGTGGAAAAAAAGCTTCCCCACGGTTCTGTGGTGGCAGCTCAGCTACAAACAGAGGGAAAAGGAAGAAAGGGAAGAAAATTTTATTCTCCCAAAGACAGTGGGCTGTATTTGAGTGTTCTTCTATATCCCGAAAAAACAGCTCAGAAAAGTCTGGAGATTACTGCGGCTGCGGCTGTAGCGGTCTGCAAGGCTGTAGAAAATTGTTGTGGTGTTTCTTTGGGAATTAAATGGGTAAACGATTTATATTTAGGAAATAAAAAAGTATGTGGAATTCTCACAGAAGCAGTAACAGATTTTGAAACGGGAGACATTGAATTTGTAGTTGTGGGAATAGGACTGAACTTATATGAGCCCACAGGAGGCTTTCCAAAAGAGTTGAAAGAAAAAGCAGGAGCAATTTTACCGGATGGACAGAAAGTTGATAAAAACAAACTGGTAGGTGAACTTGTGAATCAGTTGCTTTTGGAAACAGAAAAATCAGGAATTCCACAAGAATATATTAACAGAAATATTGTTCCGGGGAAGAAAATCCAGATTATTTTTGGAGAAACCAAAAGGGAAGTGATTGCCAAAGAAATACTTTCTGATGGAAAGCTGTTGGCAATGAATGAAAAAAATGAAGAAGAAATTTTTCCTTCGGGAGATGTTTCTGTAAGGTGGTAAATGAATATGGCTGTTGTAGGAAAGATATAAGTTGTATGTTTCTTACAACAGCTTTTTATGTGACAAAAAATGTTCAAGATGATTGACAATGTGTTTAATATGTAATAATATGTTTAATATAAAGAAAGGAGTGCATTGATTATGAAAAATGTTACAACCAGCATCCGAATAGATAGTAATACAAAACAGGCAGCAACAGAGCTATTAAATGAGTTAGGACTTGACTTGAGCAGTGCAGTAAATATTTTTTTGAAACAGGTTGTCTTGCAAGGAGGATTACCATTTCAAGTAAAATATCCTCAATATAAACCAGAAGTGCTTGCAGCTATGGAAGAAGCAGAAGCCTTGAGCAAAAATCCAAATACAAAAAAATATTCAAGTTTCTCTGAAGCATTAGAGGATATGGATATATGATGTATGATTTAATTTTAACGGGAAAGTTTAAAAAGAGTTTAAAGCTCGCCAAAAAAAGAGGACTAAATATTAGTTTATTAGAAGAAGTAGTAAATATACTTCAAAGTGGAGAAGAATTTGATAAAAAATATCGTGACCATGAGTTGAAAGGAAAATATAAAAATTTTCGTGAATGTCATATACAACCAGATTGGCTGCTCATTTATCTGATTGAGAATGATATTTTGACGCTTACATTAGTTGATACGGGAACATATACGGATTTATTTAATATGTAAGAAATGTATTTTGAAAATAACGGAAAGGGACTGGCGCAATAATTTGCGAGAAGTCCCTTTTGTCTTTATTTGTGTTTTTTTGAACGTAAAAATCCACGACAGAAAATCTGTACTGCCAGAATGCCGATAAAAACTCCTGTGCTGTCAATCAGCACATCTTTTTTGGAAGGCCCACGGCCAGCTACAAAGGATTGATGGAATTCATCTGTACAGGCAAATCCCACGCAAAACAGTCCTGCAAACAGGAACAGGAGAGAACCTCTCACACCATACACATAGAGAGGAAAAGAAACACAAAGAGCCAGAATACAGTATTCTGTCATATGAGCCAGTTTCCTTACAGGATGTTCAATTCTGTCGGTATAGATTTGTTTTTCATTTTCTGTCAGATTTTTATTTAAAACTTTGTCTGCAACCGATACAATTTGATAACTGATTTCATGGCTGAGACTTCCGGACTCTGTACCGGTTTGCCCGGAAAAGCTGAAAATCATATACATAACAGCAAGTGCCGGTAAAAAAGACAAAGGTTTTAGACAATAGATGATAAATTTTTTCATGAAAAAACTCCTTTCATAAAGATTTTAAAAGAGTATCACTTTTTTTCGGATTTGTAAAGTGCTCAAGGAAGCGTTTTTTTGTTGGAAAACAGGAGAAGATAGAGTATAATCAGTATATAAAATGCGAAGGAAAGGAAAATTTCATGAGTTTAGCAGATGATTTATTTATCCGGATGTGTCAGGATATTTTGGAAAATGGCACAGATACCCAGGGAGAAAAAGTAAGACCAAAATGGGAAGATACAGGGGAATATGCATATACAATTAAGAGATTTGGTGTGGTAAACCGTTATGATTTGCGGAAAGAATTTCCGGCACTGACACTTAGAAAGACAGCTCTGAAAACCTGTATGGACGAAATCCTCTGGATATATCAGAGAAAGTCCAATAACATTCATGACTTAAATGGACATATCTGGGATGCGTGGGCAGATGAAGACGGTTCTATCGGTACTTGTTATGGAGATGTGGTAGGAAGAAAATTTCTTTATAAAGGTGAAGAAACAGACCAGATGGATTATGTTTTAAAACAGCTGAAGGAAAATCCATATAGCAGAAGAATTATGACAAATCTGTATCAATTTGAATATCTTCACAGCGGTGCTTTGGATCCTTGTTGTTATAGTATGACTTATAATGTAACAAAAGAAAAAAACAGCGAAAAATTAGTGATGAATGGAGTATTGAACCAGCGTTCACAGGATATTCTGGCAGCAAATAACTGGAATGTATGCCAATATGCGATCTTGTTAATGATGGTGGCACAGGTAAATGATATGATACCGGGCGAATTGGTTCATGTAATTGCAGATGCCCATATTTATGACAGACATGTGCCGGTTATTAAAGAACTGATTAAGAGAGAGACATTTCCGGCGCCAAAAGTACGGTTAAATCCGGAAGTAAAAGATTTTTATCAGTTTACCACAGATGATTTAATTGTGGAAAATTATCAGGCAGGACCACAGATTAAGGACATACCAATTGCAGTATAGGGAGGAATAAAAAATGAATTTAATTGTAGCAGTAGATAGAAACTGGGGAATAGGAAAGGACAATAAGCTTTTGGTAAGTATTCCTGCAGATATGAAGTTTTTCCGTACCACAACAACAGGAAAAGTGGTTATTTTAGGAAGAAAGACATTGGAAACTTTTCCGAATGGGCTTCCTTTGAAAAACAGAGTGAATATTGTCCTTACAAGAGATAAGAATTACAAAGTCAAAGATGCCATTGTTCTTCACAGTGTGGAAGAAGTTTTAGAAGAAGTAAAAAAATATGATACAGAAGATGTATATGTAATTGGCGGAGACAGTATTTATAAACAGTTTTTGCCATATTGTGATAAAGCTCATGTGACAAAAATTGATTTTGCTTATGAAGCAGATGCTTTTTTCCCTAATCTGGATGAGATGCCGGAGTGGAAGGTGACAGAAAGAAGCGAAGAACAGACCTATTTTGATATTGAGTATGAATTTTTAACTTACGAGAAGAAATAGGAAGTTAAAGTTACAATGAGAAATAACGATACATTTAACTAAAGATGAAAATGGAAAAGCAGATATTATTGATTGTATTTTCCTATTTTAAGACAAATAATCTTCAACGGGATTTAATGTTCAGGGACATTTATTTCTGTTGGAGATTTATTTTTCTATCAAAAAATATAATTTAGAAAGTGAAAATTATTTTGAAATTATAATTTTTTAGTATCCGTATATTTTAGTACGTATTGACTTAACAACAAATATGTTGTAGTATGAAATTATAAAAAAGAAGGGATTGCGTAAAATGGAAAGAACTTGGTTTAACTGATGAAGATTTACGTGATTTACAAAATATTTTATTGCAAAATCCTAAAAGTGGTGACGTTATTCAGGGAACAGGTGGTTTGAGAAAAATTAGAATTCCTATGAAAGGAAGAGGAAAAAGTGGTGGGAGTAGAGTGATATATGTTAATATTGAAATTAAGGAAGTCATTTACTTTATCAATGTATATACTAAGAATGAAAAAGATGATTTAACGGAAGATGAAAAGAAAGCCTTTAAAGCTGTTGTGAAAATGTTAAAGGAGGAATAGGAAATGAGTAAGTTTTTTGAGGATACTATGCAAGGGTTATTAGAAGCAATTGAAATTGAAAAAGGTTCTATTCCACTTACAGAAAAATCGGATATGAAATCAACAACATATTATGTTGCAGAAAATGATGCTGAACTAATTGCTTCTTTAATTGAAATTAGAAAGGAAAAAAATATTTCTCAATCTGAACTTGCAGAAATGATTGGCAGTAAACAGCAAGCAATTTCCCGCCTTGAAAGAAATGAACATAGTCCATCACTAAAAATGTTTTATTCAGTATTAAATGCATTGGGATATGAGCTACAGATTGTAAAGAAGAAATCCCCTACTTGATTATTATGAAGTTGTTGCATTAAGCAATACTTAGGAATATCTATACACTTTCGTGCAGCCTGAGCGCAAAATGTATAGATATTCTTTATATGTACTTAAAATGACAGCTTCTTATCAATACTGAATTTCCATCACCCGTAAAATCCCCGGTACATTATACTCTCTTTTTCCTGCGCCTACACCGATTTTATGAATCTGAAAGGTTTCCGGCAGAGTAAAGGAGGTTGTAATTGCGGCAGCAATTGCAGCTCCTGTGGGGGTTACAAGTTCGCCCTGTACAGGTAGAATAGACAGAGGAAGCTTGTGTGTACATACAATATTAGAAGTAGCCGGAACAGGAATAGGAAGAATTCCATGCTGACAGCGAATTGTGCCCTGTCCTTCTTTTAATACAGGCAAAAAAACTTCTTCATAGCCCAGAAAATCCATACAGATTGCAAAGGCAGCAATATCGACAATAGAGTCTACGGCGCCAACTTCGTGAAAATGTACCTGTTCTTTCGGAACACGATGAGCAAGGGCTTCACCTTCTGCGAGGATTTTAAAAATCTTAGAAGCCATAGATTTTGCACCTGTTGTCATGTTGCTGTTCTCTAAAATAGAGAGAATATCAGATAAGTTTCGGTGCTCATGAGGATGATGCTCATGTTTGTGATGATGTTCTGTATGGCTATCTTCATGACTTTTGCCGTGAAGATACTCCATATCATGATCGTGGTTTTCGTGTTTTTTATCTAACAGAACATTGAAGTCACAGGCTGCAATTCCTGATTTCTCCACTTCTGAAACTTTAATACTATATCCGGAAAGGTTTAAACTGGCTAAAGTGTCTAAAAGCATATTTTTATCAGTGCCTAAATCAAGCAGAGCCGCTACGGACATATCTCCGCTGATTCCTGATGCACAATCAAAATAAAGTGCTTTTTTCATAGTAAAGTCCTCCTGATGTTATTTTCGATTTTTTGGTACTTTGCCGCAAGTATCTCTTTTCGCTATGTAATAAGGCAGTACGGTTTTTAAAGGAATACGATGCCCGCCGATAATACGGTCAATAAGAATTTTGGCTGTCATTCTACCCATTTCTTCTAACGGAATATGGACAGTAGTAAGCATAGGGGAAAGATACTGAGCTGTTTCAATATCATCTACACCAATAACAGAAATATCTTCGGGAATGCGATATCCATGCTCTCGAAATGCACGGATTGCACCGATAGCAGTATTATCGTTTGCACAAAAAACAGCAGTAATATCTGCTTTTGAGTTAATTAAATGAAGTGCTCCCTGATAACCTCCTTCGTGGGAAAGTTTTACATTAGCAGCATTTCGTTGTGAAAAGGGCAATCCAAGAGTTTCTAAAGCATCTTTAAATGCAGTATAACGTATTTCCTTATTTTGTTCTCCAATGTAACCGATTTTTGTGTGTCCTAATTCGTGGAGATAAGAAATAGCGCTAAAGGTAATTTCTCTTCCATCGCATACAACTTGATCATATTTATCGTCCATGGGATTTAATCCTGTATAGATAATATGTTTATAGTTTTTTGTAAAAAGTTTCAAAATACGTTCGTCATATCGCCCTAAAATAACAACTCCATCTACAGGGGAGTTGGAAATTCTAAGAGTTACATCCGGATTTTCTAAATCCAATGCAGTAAAAGAGTGTTTGATGAAAAAGTTGCTTTTAAAAGCTTCCTGTTCAATAGCTTTTGCAATATGAGAAAAGAAAAGATCTGAAACTGCAGAATCTCCTCTTGCATAGATACAGGCAATTGTGCGCGCAGGCACTTCTATAGAAGGGGTTGCTGGTCCGAGCTTTAAAGCTCGTGCAGTAGAATTAGGCGTATATCCGCTCTTTCTCACTATATTCCAGATACGTTCCTGTACTTCCGGACTGGCAGCCTTTGTGTTTTTTTGATTAATAACTCTGGAAACGGTAGAAATAGAAACATTAGCTTCTTTTGCAATTTCTTTTAGTGTCATATTAAAACCTCACAATACAATAGTGATATTATAGATATATTATAACTGAAATGACGAATAAAAACAATGAAATTTAGGATAACGTTTGCATAAATTTAGTATAAAAAAACGCAATATTTGAGAACAGTTTGTTGAAAATGGAAAATACTTATCGTATAATCTTAGACATGAAAGGATTGATAATGCAAAAACAAGGGAGGATTGTTTAAAATGACGAAACATGAGTATTATAATTACACGAAGGAGGAACTTCTGCATAAAGGGGCGAAGCTGCCGGTAATCGTAATGGAAGATAATGCGGCGGTATTTCAATCGATGGCAGAGGAAATGACAGAAGAAATTAAGAGAAATAATGCAGAAGGAAAGAAAACGGTATTTATTTGTCCGGTAGGTCCGGTAGGACAGTATCCTTATTTTGTAGAAATGGTAAATAAGGAAAAAATCAGTTTAAAAAATGTATGGTTTATCAATATGGATGAGTATCTGGATGATAATAAGAAATGGGTGCCGGAAACACATCCTCTGAGTTTTCGTGGATTTATGAACAGAACCGTATATAGCCGGATTGCTCCGGAATTAGTTATGCCGGAAGAACAAAGAGTATTTCCGGATCCTGAAAATGTAGAATATATTCCTCAGTTGATTGAAAAACTGGGCGGTGTAGATATTTGTTTTGGTGGCATAGGCATTAACGGACATGTTGCTTTTAATGAGGCAGATGCATCTTTAAGCAACGAAGAATTTTTGGCGCAGAAAACAAGAGTTTTAGACATTACAAAAGAAACAAGAACAGCAAATGCTATCGGGGACTTTAACGGAGCGTTGGAAGATATGCCGAAATATTGCGTGACTATCGGTATTTATGAAATTGCCCATGCCAGAAAAATTCGTCTGGGATGCTTTAGAAACTGGCACAGAGCTGTAGTAAGAAGAACAGCTTACGGAGAAGCGACTTCTGATTTCCCGGTATCTTTACTGACAAACCATCCTGATATCAATCTGAAAATTACAGAGTTTGTGGCTGCATTGGAGGGGTAAATTATGAAAACCTGGATTACCAACGGTTATGTATACCGATATGACAAACGCCGTATGGAAAGAAAAGATTTGTGTATAGAAGATGGTAAAATTTGTGAAATCTGCAGTCCGGGACATGGAAAAAGAGAAGGCAATATTTATGACGCTTCCGGCAAATCTGTGATTCCGGGATTTATTGATGTACATACACATGGAGGCTGTGGCGCCGATGTGAATGATGCCATGAAAGATGATTTTGAGAAAATCGGTCATTTTTTTGCGCTTCAAGGAACAACTTCATGGCTTTGCTCTATTTTAACAGATACAAAAGAACAAACAATAAAATGTATTCATGAAGCGTTAAAACATCAAAAGGATCACGCAAATTGCGCAAATCTTTTGGGTATTCATTTGGAAGGTCCGTTTCTGTCGGTGGAATTTAAAGGTGCTATGCCGGAAGAACTTTTAAGAAAAGCAGATATGGAGCTTTTAAAAGAATATCAGGAAGAGGCAGAAGGAAATATTCGTTATATTACAGTTTCACCGGAAGTAGAAGGCATTCCGGAAGCAGTACCGGAAATGAAAAAGATGGGAATTACTGTTGCAATCGGACATTCCGGAGCAGATTATGAAACTGCTATGAAATGTATTGAAAACGGAGCGGCAGCCTGTACCCATACTTGCAATGCAATGAAGTTATTCCATCAGCATTTTCCGTCTATGATGGGAGCAGCTTTAGAATCGGATATTTATTGTGAAGCAATTTGTGATGGACGCCATCTGCATCCAGGCAGTGTAAGACTGTTTTTGAAAGCAAAAGGATATGATAAAGTAGTTGCAGTGACAGACTCTATTATGGCAGCAGGACTTCCGGATGGAGAGTATAAATTGGGAGTTAATGATGTTGTAGTCGAGGATGGAGATGCGAAATTAAAATCAAACGGTGTGCGTGCAGGAAGTACCCTGACAACAGGAACCGCGTTGAAACGATTAATTGACTTTACAGGGGCAGAAATGGAAGATGTGCTTCCTCTTTTAACCATGAACCCTGCCAAACTTTTAGGCGTAGATGATAAAATCGGAAGTCTGGAAGCGGGAAAAGATGCAGACATTCTGATTGTAGATGAATGTTATGATATTGTAGATACTTTTGTAAAAGGAAAGAAAATAGAAAGATAAAAGGAGATAGATTATGCCATTAATACCATTAAGACCATTATTGGAAACTGTTGACAAATACCATTTTGCACAAGGTGCATTTAATGTAAATGCAGTCGCTCAGGCAAAAGCTGCCATTGAAGTTCATGAAATGTTCCGCTCTGCAGCTATTTTGCAGGGAGCAGATCTGGCAAACGGATTTATGGGTGGAAGAACTGATTTCTTAAACGCAACTTTAGAAGATAAGAAAATCGGTGCAAAAAATATTGCAAATGCTGTGAAAAAATTTGCGGAAGATTCACCTATTCCTGTAGTGCTTCATTTAGACCATGGTAAAAACTTTGACTCTTGTAAAGCTGCTATTGAAGGTGGATATACATCCGTTATGATTGATGGTTCTTCTCTTCCTTTTGAGGAAAATGTTGAACTTACAAGAGAAGTTGTAAAATATGCCCATGCAAGGGGTGTATCTGTAGAAGGTGAGTTAGGTGTACTTGCAGGGGTAGAGGATCATGTATTTTCTTCTACATCTACTTATACAAATCCATTAAAAGCAGTTGAATTTTTCAAAAAAACAGGCTGTGATGCCCTGGCAATTTCCTATGGAACTATGCACGGAGCATCTAAGGGAAAAGATGTAAAATTAAGAAAAGAAATTGCCATTGCTATTAAAGAGTGTATGATGCATGAAAATCTTTTTGGTGTGCTGGTATCTCATGGTTCTTCCACAGTGCCAAAATACATTGTAGATGAAATCAATGCTTTAGGTGGAAATATTCAGAATGCTTACGGTATTTCTATTAATGAATTAAAAGCTGCAATTCCATGTGGTATTGGAAAAATTAATGTAGATACAGATATTCGTCTGGCTGTTACAAGAAATATGAAGGAATTCTTTAAAAACAATCCTTCCAAACGTGACAGCGCTTCCATTGGCGGTGTATATCAGTTGTTAGAGGAGAAGAAAGATCAGTTTGATCCAAGAGCTTTTCTTCCACCGATTATGGATACTGTTATGTATGGTACAATTCAGGATGATGATACAGCGGCTTTAGTAGAAGTAATTGAAAAAGGTGTCAAAGAAGCAATCGGAACTTTGATTGTAGAATTTGGTTCTTTTGGAAAAGCACCTCTTGTAGAGCAGGTATCTTTAGAAGAAATGATTGAACGTTATAAAAAAATGTAAACATATTTCCTTTAAAACAGGGTGGATTGGGTAAAATGATGAATACCCAAACACCCTGTTTTTGTATTTGTGCAAAAAATATATAATTTAAACGCAAATGCTCGTTAAAAAATATACAAATAGCTCAAACGTTTGCGCAAAATCGTATTGATTTTTAACCCCATATAGGGGATAATAACAATACAATAACGAATAAGAAATAAGTTTTAGTACGAAATGCTGAAACAAAAAGAAACAGGAGGATTAAAATGGGGAAAAAAAGTAAAGGTGGAGCCGACATCATAGGCAAAATACCAAAAGGGATATGGCTGTTGATTTCATTCGTAGCAGCAATTCTGGTGTGGACAATCTTATCTATTACTCCACAGACTGCCAGATGTTTTCCAAATGCGATTAAAGTATTACAATCCATTGGACTTATGGTAGAGAGAGGAATTTTGTTACAGGATATTGCAAGCAGTTTGATTTCCGTTCTCTGGGGATTTTTACTTGGATTTGTGATTTCTGTTCCGGTGGCATTTTTGATGGCATGGTATCGTCCGGTAAGATTTATTCTGGAGCCATGGATTCAGTTTATCAGAAATATTCCACCACTGGCTTATGTACCGCTTGTAGTTATCGGTGTAGGCGTAGGTCGTGCGCCACAGATCATAGTTATCTGTCTTGCGACATTCTTAATTATGACAGTTACAATTTTCCAGGGTGTTATCAACGTAGATGAAACTCTGATTAAGGCAGCAAGAGTGTTAGGTGCAAACGATGTGAACCTGTTCGTAAAGGTCATCTTTCCGGCAACAACACCATTTATCATTACAGCAGTAAGACTGGGTATCTCAACAGCACTTACAACATTGATTGCAGCAGAATCTACAGGAGCCATTGCAGGTCTTGGTATGAGAATTAAATCTTTGGCAAACTCCTACGAAACAACACCAATGCTTCTCTATATCATTATTATCGGTGTTATCGGTATGCTGGCTGAGAAAGTTCTTAAATACTTTGAAAGGAAGTTAACATCATGGCAGGAAAAGAGGGAAATATAAAAGTAAGTATTCAGGGCGTTGAAAAGAAATACAACACACGAAAAGGTGAGGTTGTTGCTTTAAACGGTGTGGACTTTGATATTAAAGAAAATGAATTTATTTGTGTAATCGGACCATCCGGATGTGGTAAATCTACATTATTAAATATTATTGCGGGACTTTTAGAGCCTACCAGCGGACAGATTTTGGTAGACGGAAAACCAATCAGCGGAACAGGAACAGACAGAGGGGTTGTTTTCCAGCAGTATGCATTGTTCCCATGGCTGACAGTAAAGAAAAATGTTGAATTCGGTTTGAAACTAAAAGGTATGTCTAAAGAAGAATGTGACGCCATTGCAATGAAATATTTGAAGATGGTTGAATTGGAGAAATTTGCGGACTCTTATCCGAAAGAATTATCCGGTGGTATGAAACAGCGTGTTGCTATTGCAAGAGCTTATGCAATGAATCCGGAAGTACTTCTTATGGATGAACCTTTTGGAGCTTTGGATGCACAGACAAGAACACAGCTTCAGTCAGAACTTTTAAAAGCATGGCAGGAAGAAAACAAAACATGTTTCTTTGTTACACATGACATTGAAGAGGCTATTGTTCTTGCTACAAGAGTTGTGATTATGAGTGCCCGTCCGGGACGTATTAAAGAAGTTGTAGATATTGATATTCCATATCCAAGAGATCAGGAAACAAAGATGAGTGACCGCTTTATAGAATTGAAAAATCATATTTGGGGACAGGTATATCAGGAATATTTGGAAGTAAGAAAGTAATTTAGAACTTACAATGGGGTGAGAACCCAGTGAGAATAAAAACTATATTTTTAGGAGGAAATTAAAATGAAGAAGAAATTATTATCTATGCTTTTAGTAGGAGCAACGGCAATGTCTCTGTTAGCAGGTTGTGGAGGAAAATCTGAAGAACCAAAAAAGGAAGATGCAAAAACAGAAGCTACAGACAAAAAAGAAGATAAAAAAGAGCTTGATGTAGTAAATGTTGCTTATATGCCAAACTATGCTTCCTTATGGGTAGTAACAACAGCAAAAGAAAAAGGATACTTTGAAGAACAGGGTATCGAAGTAAAAATGACAAAATTTGATGATGGCCCAACAGAAATTGCTGCTATGGAATCTGGTTCTATGGATGTAGCTTATATTGGACCTGGCGCTCATTCACTTGCAATTCAGGGAAATGTTGATGTATTCTGCTTCCAGCAGTTAGGTGATGCGGACTGTGTAATGGGATTAAAATCTCATGGTGTAAATTCTCTGGAAGATTTAAAAGGCAAAAAAGTAGCTTATGCTTCCGGTACATCATCTGAAACAATTTTAGTACGTGCATTAAATTCAGTTGGTCTTACACTGGATGATATTGAAGCATATAACATGGAAGTTACAAACATGCCAAGTGCTATGATTTCCGGTTCTATTGATGCTTGTGCTCCATGGTCACCAAATACAAAAGTTATCACAGATGAATTAGGTGATGATGCACAGGTATTCGTAAGTAATGCAGACTTTTCCGATATCGCAGCAGACCCTGCAAGCTGGGTATGTATGCCTGAATATGCTGAAAAGAACAAAGATTTATTAGTAAGATTTACAAAAGCACTTTACAAAGCAATGGATTTTGGTGCAAAAGAAGAAAACTTTGAAGAAGTTGCAGGATATGTAGCAAATGAAACAAAGACAGATGTAGAAACAGCAATGGGACAGACAACAGATGGTGCTTGGATTACTTCTGAAGAACTGTTAAAAGGTGTTGAAGACGGAAGCATCAAAGGATACTATGAAATTCAGCAGAAAAACTTCTTAGAAAGCGGAAAAGTTACAGAAGAAGCTCCGGTTGAAGATTATGTATTATTTGATATTATGACAGAAGCAGGGAAATAATTGACTTATTAAAAAGAAAAAATTGCCAGACATGACTGCAAAATATTAAGCTGTTGAAGTGTTGAAATGGGGCTGTCGCATTAGGTGCATATTTGCGGTCTAATGTGACAGTCTTATTGTCTTTAATTTTGATTCTGGCAAATTTGGAGGAAAAAAGATATGGCAGAAAACTTATTGATTGTACATGGAGGCGGTCCTACGGCAGTAATGAACGGTTCTTTGTATGGTGCAATAAAGGAAGCAAAAAAAACTGATAAAATCAGACATATTTACGGCGCAAATAACGGTACCGGCGGATTTTTGAAAAAAGATTTTCTGGAATTGGAAAATGTACCGGAGGAAAAATTAAAACTTTTATTACAGACTCCGGGTACTGCAATTGGAACATCCAGAGACCCCATTGAACAGGAACATTATGAGAAAATGGCAGATATTCTGGAAGAAGAAAACATTAAATATGTATTGTTTAATGGTGGAAACGGAACAATGGATACCTGTGGCAAGTTACATAAAACATGTCAGAAACGCAATCTTGATGTGAAGGTTATGGGGATTCCAAAAACAACAGACAATGATATTGCAGTGACAGACCACAGTCCGGGATTTGGAAGTGCAGCAAGATATATGGCTGCCTGTACACAAGAATTAGCAGCAGATGTACGTTCTTTGCCTATTCATGTAGTAGTTATGGAAGCATCCGGCAGAAATGCGGGCTGGATTACGGCTTCTAGTGCATTGGCAGGAGAAAAGGGTTATGCACCGGATTTGATTTATTTGCCGGAAAGAGCTTTTGATGAAGATAAATTTATTGAAGATGTAAGAAAACTTTTAGAGAAAAAAACCGGAATTTTGGTAGTTGCCAGCGAAGGGCTCACAGACAAAGAAGGAAAACCCATTGTAAAACCTGTATTTAAAACAGAACGTGCAACTTATTTCGGAGATGTAAGCTCCCATCTGGCAAATCTGGTTATTCAGAAACTGGGGTATAAAGCAAGAGGAGAAAAACCGGGACTTTTAGGCAGAGCATCTATTTTCATGCAGAGCCAGGTTGATATTGAAGAAGCACAGCTGGCAGGAGAAATGGCATGCAGAGCAGCTTTAAATGGTGAGTCGGGGAAAATGGTGGCATTTTCCAGAGTATCTGAAAATCCTTATGAAATGAAACCATTTTTAGTAGATATTGATGAAGTTATGATGTATGAAAGAAAAATGCCGGATGAGTTCATTAATGAAGAAGGAAATGGGGTTACGCAGGCATTTTTAGATTGGTGCAGACCTTTAATTGGGGAAGAACTTCCTGATATGATTTCTTTTAATACACAGTCAGGAAAATAATAAAATAGAGGAGAGCAACATGAAACATATTTATTTGAATTTAAAAAGATTTGATGTACCGGCAGAATTAGGTGGTGTTAATAGAATTGCAGACATGAAAGACTGGGGGAAGTACATAGTGGAAAATACACAGGAAGAATTAAAGAAGTATTCTCCTGAAGAAGTAGAATTTGCAATGTTCTTTCCGGAAATTCATCTGTTTTCTGCTTGTCAGGCAAAGACAGAGAACAGTCCTGTTCAGGTTGGTTGTCAGGGGGTTTTCAGAGAGGATGTAGCTCCGGGGAAAAACTTTGGAGCGTTTACCACAGGACGTCCGGCAGCAGCGATGAAAGCAGCCGGTTGTGAAACTGTTATTATCGGACATTGCGAAGAAAGAAATAACCTTGCGGGAATTTTAGCAGAGGCAGGTGTAGTAAACACAAAAGCAGTAAATACCATTTTAAATAAAGAAATAAAATCTGCGGTAGACAGAGGCATGAAGGTATTATACTGTATTGGTGAGAAAAGTGAAGAATTAGAGCAGTGGCAGGAGGTTCTGGGAGAACAGTTAGAACTGGGATTAAAAGATGTGGATAAATCCATGGTAACCATTGCTTACGAACCTGTTTGGTCTATCGGACCCGGTAAAACACCGGCAGGCAAAGATTACATTACTAAAATTGCCAGATTTGTAAAAGAAAAAACAGACGGTATGGATATTGTTTATGGCGGAGGACTGAAACAGGATAATGCGGCAATGCTGGCATCTATTCCTGAAATTGACGGTGGTTTAATTGCTCTTACAAGATTTCAGGGAGAAATCGGTTATTATCCGGAAGAATATTTAGAAATTATTTCACTTTATATGAATGCATAGCAGGAGGAAAAAAGAATGAAGTTAGAATTTGAATACGGACATGGTACTATGGCAGCAGAACTGCCTGACAGCACAGATATTTTTATTCCGGGAGAAACAGTAAAAGACCCTGATTATATTCCGGAAGATAAGTTGGAAGCAGCTTATCTGGAAAGTCTTGCGCACCCAATCGGAATGCCGACACTGACTGAACTGGCACATAAGGGAAGCACAGTTACTTTTATTGTACCTGACAGAGTAAAAGGTGGAGAGCAGCCGACAAGCCACAGAAAAATGAGCATTAAATATATGCTGAAAGAATTATACGCAGCAGGTGTTGAGAAAAAAGATATTTTATTTATTATTTCCAATGGTTTACATCCAAGAAGTAAAGAGTCTGACGCAAGAGCAATTTTTGGTGAGGAATTATTTAATGAATTCTGGCATACAGGACAGATTATCAGCCACGACAGTGAAGACAAAGAGCACATGGTAGATCTTGGAACAACAAGACGCGGTGATCCGGTTTACATGAATAAATATGTGTTTGAATGTGATATTCCGATTCTGGTAGGTCATGTACAGGGAAATCCTTATGGGGGATATTCAGGCGGATATAAACACAGTGCAACCGGTATCACAAACTGGAAGAGTATTTCAAGCCATCATGTTCCATCTGTTATGCACAGAAAAGATTTTACACCGGTAAATGGCGGAAGCTTAATGAGAACAAAATTTGATGAAATTTCTATGCACATGGAAGAAAAAATGGGACATCCATTCTTCTGTTGTGACGCTGTTCTGGATACAAATTCCAGACAGATTGCAATCTATTCAGGATATGCAAAAGAAATGATGCCAATTAGCTGGAAGTTAGCGGATAAGAGAACTTATGTACACTGGGCTGAAAAGAAATATGATGTTTTAGTATTTGGTATGCCTCAGAAATTCCACTATGGTGATGGAATGGGAACAAACCCAATTATGATGATGCAGGCATTAAGTGCACAGGTATTAAGATATAAACGAATTATGAGCGACAACTGCGTAATTATTTGTTCTTCTCTTTGTAATGGATTCTTCCATGATGAATTATGGCCATATTTAAGAGAAATGTATGATATGTTCCAGCATGACTATATGAATACACTGCCGGATATGAACCGTTATGGTGAATATTTTGCAACAAACGAAGAGTATATCAGAAAATATCGTTTTACAAATGCATTCCATCCATTCCACGGCTTTAGTATGATTTCCTGCGGACATATTGCAGAAATGAATACAAGTGCAATCTATATTGTTGGTGCACAGGAACCGGGATATGCAAGAGGAATGGGATTAAAAACAAGAGCTACATTTGAAGAAGCATTGGAAGATGCAAAGAAGAAATTTGTTGGAGAAAATCCAAATATTCTTGCATTGCCAATGACATTCAAAAAGGCAGCGGTTCATCTTTGCATGAAAAATCCGGAAGACGACTGTATGGATGCTTACGGACACTGCCATCCATGTATGGGATAAAGAAATCAGGGGTTGCTGCCATTAGACAGCAGCCCTTATTCTTGATGAATATAGTATGAAAGGGAGTGTAGCTATGCTGAATTTAAGAATAGAAGATAAAAATCCTCATTTAAAGGATGAATTGCATGCAATTATGGAGGAAAATAAAGATGTTTTTCAATCTGTGTTAGCAGGAGAGGAAAAATATGTGGACTCTTTAGGGTGGTTTTCTGTGGAAAAGTGGGCAAGTCGTGAAGCAGTACAGAAGTTACAAGAGCTGGCGGAACATATTCGAGAGAATGCAGATGTTTTTGTAATTATTGGAGTAGGTGGTTCTAATAATGCTGCAAGAGCAGTCATTGAAGCTTTACAGACAGAGGATAAAGTGAAAATTGTTTATATGGGAAATACACTTTCTCCTTATGAATTGCAAAAAACATTAAAAGAGTTAGAGGGGAAATCCGTGTACATTGATTGTATAGCGAAAAATTTTGAAACCTTAGAACCAGGAGCTTCTTTTCGTGTTTTAAGGAATTTTCTTACTGCTCAGTATCAAGAAGAAGCAAAAGAGAGAATTATTGCTACAGGTACAAAAGGAAGTTCATTGGAAAAGTTATGTGAAGAACAGGGTTATACTTTCTTGGAATTTCCAGAAGACATAGGTGGACGATTTTCTGCAATGAGTGCAGTTGGGCTTCTTCCTATGGCAGTGGCAGGGATAGATATCGAAAAGCTGGTTTTAGGAGCTGCGGATATGCAAAAACATCTTATGAATTGGGAAATGATGGAAAATTTAGCGTATCAATATGCTTGCCTTAGAAATCTGTATTATCAAAAGGGTTATAAAATAGAAATGCTCGTTAGTTTTGAACCTCAATTTCGTTGGTTTTATAAATGGTGGATACAGCTTTTTGGAGAAAGTGAAGGAAAGGATAATAAAGGACTTTTTCCATCATCAGGAGACTTTTGTGAAGAATTACATGCTATGGGTCAGTATATTCAGGATGGAACACCACTTCTTTTTGAAACCTTTTTGGATGTGCAGGAAAAAAATGCTTCTTTAGCACCTGTGGCTGATATGGTGAAAGATGGATTTGATTATTTGAATGGTAAAGAATTTTGGGACATCAATAAAGCGTCTTTTGCTGCAACAGTAAAAGCTCATAGAGAAAAGCTGCCATGTCTGATTTTAGAAGTGGAAAGATTGGATGCTTATGCGTTTGGTGAATTATTTTATTTCTTCCTGTTTTCCTGTTATGTTTCTGCCCGTATTTTGGGGGTTAATCCTTTTGACCAGCCAGGGGTAGAAGCATATAAAAAATGGATGTTTGAAGCATTGGGAAAAGACAGAAAAATTTCTTGAGAAATGGTGAATAAGATGTTAATATAGTTAAATAAGAAACTTTACCAATGAAAGCGGAGGATTTAGAATGAAGAAATTAAAAGTTACAAAAGGTGCAAAATGTATGGCATGTCTGGAGTGCGTGAGAGCATGTTCAACAAGCTTTTATAAAGAATTTGATCCGGATAAATCCTGTATTCAGATTATTGAGAAAAACGATGTTGCAAAACCAATGGTTTGTGTACAGTGTGGCAAATGTGCAAAAGCATGTCCAGAAGGTGCAATTACACAGAATGCAAAAGGTGTTTATATGATTAATAAAAAGAAATGTACAGGCTGTGGCAAGTGTGTGGAAGCATGTCCATTCGGTGTTATGGTAAAAGCAGAAGAAGCACCTACAAGCAGCAAATGTATTGCATGCGGTATTTGTGTAAAAGCATGTCCGGCAGATGTTCTGGAAATTGTAGAAGACTAATTATAAAAATTACAAAATAGTGGGGGATTGCTGTTAAGGCACTCTCCCTTTTTCTTATTGTATAGGAAACTGTGTTTAATAAATAAGAAATGCTTATATAATATCAGGAGGGAAGTTTATGTTGGAAAAGACAGCACAAATTATTTCAAGCTATGATGGGCTTTCTCTGGAAATTTTATGTGTGGAAAGTGAAAATCCAAAAGGTATTGTTCAGATTTCTCATGGAATGGCAGAGAATAAAGAACGTTATATACCATTTATGAAATTTCTGGCTAAACATGGATATATAACAGTGATACATGACCATAGAGGACATGGGAAGAGCGTGAAAAAACAAGAGGATTTAGGATTCTTTTATAATGGAAAAGAAAAAGCGATTGTAGAGGATTTGCACAAGATTACTTTATGGATAAAAGAAGAATATCCAAATCTTCCATGTTATCTTTTAGGGCACAGTATGGGAACGTTAGTAGCCAGAAATTATATAAAGAAATATGATGATGAAATCAAAAAGCTAATTTTGACAGGACCTCCATGTAAAAATCCGGCAGTTCATTTGGGATTGGCTTTGGCAAAAGTTCAGAAAAAAATAAAAGGGGACAAATATCGAAGTAAAGAAATTCAAAAAATGGCATTTGGACCTTTTGATAAAATTTTTCAGGGAGAGCCACAGTCATCATGGATTTGTTCAGATAGAGAAATTGTAGATAAATACAATCAGTCAGATTTATGCGGTTTTACTTTTACAACAGATGCATTTGAAGGATTATTCTTGCTGTTGAAGGGAACTTACAGCAAAAAGGGGTGGGATTTAAAAAATAAGCAGCTTCCTGTTTTGTTTCTGGGAGGAGAGAAAGACCTGTGTATTGGAAATGGAAGAAAATTTGTACAGGAAATGCAATTTTTAAAACAGGTTGGATATGAAAATGTAACAGGAAAAATATATCCGGGTATGCGTCATGAAATTTTAAATGAAAAGGGAAAAGAAGAAGTATACGAAAATATTTTAAGATATTTAGAAAAATAAGGTTTCTTGTTGAAAAATGGCGGATATGATGATATGATGTGTTCCGTATGATGTTAAAATATTTAAAATTTCAGGAGGAAAATCATGAAAAAGAAAATCTTGGGTGCATTATTATCCATCGCCATGATTGGAACATTGTTTACAGGATGTGGACAGCAGCAGGGAGAAGTAGAAAAAGAAACTTCTAAAAAAGAAGAAAGTGCTGACAAAGGCGGCAGTGGATTTGAGCCGGTTGCTAAAGAAGACTTAAAAGTCGGTGTTATTCACATTGGAGATCCTGCAGATGGTTCAGGATATAGTTATGCTCATGATTTGGGTATTGTAGAAATGCAGAAAGAATTAGGATTGGAAGATAATCAGATTATTAGAAAAAATAATATTCCGGATGCAGATCCTACAAAAACAGAGCAGGCAATGAGAGAATGTATCGAAGAAGGATGCCAGGTTATTTACGCAACAAGCTTTAACTATATGGATACTTGTGAAGCTTTGGCAGAAGAATATAAGGATCAGGTAATAATTGGAAAGTGCGACGTGGATGATAACGACGAACTGACCGGTAAATTTGGTGTACGTAACATTCCTACTGTTCTTTTTATCAAGGACGGTGAAGTGAAAGATAAGACTGTAGGTGCAGTGACCAAAGCTCAGCTGGAAGAAAAAATAAAAGCTTTACTGTAATAAAAAGAATATTCACCCCTTTAATATATACGACTATGGGAATGGAAGACGATTTCTTATTGGAAGATGAGGATGATCAAAAAACGATAGAGTTTATCAAAAATTATCTGCCTCAGGATTTGAAAGATAAATTCACGGAGGATGATTTATATTATATCCTTGATGTGATTGTGGATTACTATACCTCCAGCGGATGCCTTGATGTACAACCTGATGAAGAGGGATACATTAACATTGATCAAGATGAAATTGTGAATTACATAGTCAAGGAAGCCAAGAA
>URHS01000030.1 GCA_900547685.1 uncultured Blautia sp.
CCAAATAACGGGGTTGTCTTAAATTTTCCCTTTTCTGAAAAATGTTACTTTTTTGGACAAATGATTAAAATTGTCCCATGAAAAAAAGTCGGAATTTGTTGAGTAAAAGCAACTATAATGATATAATTTGACAAATAAGGGAGTAGTCGGCACACAATGTGTGGTTGAGTTCAACATCATGGAGTTGCTCCTGGACCAGCCTTAAACGACGAGACTTATCTGCGATAGTGGGTGAGTTTCGTCGTTTTTTATATCCTATTTTCAGGAATATATTTTTATGGGGATTTTAGGAGGTAATGTCTATGGCAGATTCAAACTTAACGAAGAAAGCACTCGCAGTAGCACTGAAGGAGCTGATGGAAGAGAAGGCATTTGAAAAAACCAGTGTAGGAGATATTTGCGAAAAGTGTAATATGAATCGCAAGAGCTTTTACTATCATTTCAAAGATAAATATGATTTAGTAAATTGGATCTTTGATACAGAGTTTATCGCTGCTATGCATAAAAAGACATATGTGGACACATGGGATTTACTTGCAGATATATGCCAATATTTTTATGAGAATCGAGATTTTTATCGTAAAGCGTTGCGTATAAAAGGACAGAATTCATTTTCGGATCATTTTAGAGAATTACTGCTTCCTATCATTTCCAACCGCCTTCAGGATATTATAGGTTTGGAAACAAAACAGGAGTTTCAAATAAATTTTTTTGCGGATGCATTTGTTATGGCATTCCAAAGATGGATTTTAGAGTATGCTTCTATGTCCGCGACCGACTTTTTAGAGCAGATGAAGATTTGTATAAAATACATTGCGGCTAGATATGAAGAACTTGAATAGTTGTATATGTATGATAAGTAGAATTATATTTGACGTATTAGAGAAGAGGAAAGATTGAAAAATGAAAAAGGCAAAAAAATATGTAAATAAATTATTTCAAGGGAGATACGGGCTTGATGATTTTGGGATAATGCTAATAGGAATGAGCCTTGTATTGTACTTACTTGGAATAGTTTTAAAAAGTGAATTTATAATCTCTTTGTGTCTGATTGTGCTCTTTGTCAGTATGTATAGAATTCTATCACGGCAACATTGGGATAGAGGCGAAGAAAATAGGAAATATTTGAGCTACGTAAAATTATGGAAATTAAGAATTGAAAATAGGAAATATTCAAGAATTTATATTTGCAAGAGATGTGGCAAATACATCCGCGTCCCAAAAGGAAAGGGGAAAATTCAGGTAACGTGTACGGCGTGTGGTGACAAAACTATACGTTGGACTTAACAATATCAATATTTTTACGAGGAGAAGGGAGATGAAGGAGGTAAAAAAACTTTGATCTTTTATTATGTAGCAGCAAGGCCTTTATTTGGACTTTGACCAGTAACATATGTGATATTATACGAAAACTCTTTGCACTGCATATATATCTACAGTACAAACTGAGCAGACCGTGACAGTATGTCATGGAGTCGGGTCACATGAGTGACAGTGGTATCTTTCATCCACGGGACAGTAGTTGCTAATACTGATTCGTGGGTGTTTTATAAATTTCTTTGTCAAAAAACACTTCGTTAAAAACTCCCACATATGTTTAGTGCCATAGAGTTATCTTAAAAAAATGGAGGTAACAAGTATGGAAAAAAACAAAACAATGACAAGGAAGAACAATGTTACAGAAACTGATTTTCAGAAGGTAGCAAATAGGGTGTCAATTATTGCTATTATCGGAAATGTAATGCTGTCTGTGATTAAGCTCTTGGCAGGAATTATAGCGCATTCCAATGCAATGATTAGTGATGCTATACATTCCGCATCCGATGTATTTAGTACTATTGTGGTTATTATAGGTATTAAGCTTGCGTCGAAGGAATCTGATAAAGAACATCCTTATGGACATGAAAGACTGGAATGTGTGGCGGCGATTGTTTTGGCGATGGTTCTTTTCATAACAGGAATTGGAATTGGAATGGAAGCATTAAAAAATATTTTGCAGGGCAATTACAGTGATTTGCAGGTTCCGGGAATTCTGGCATTGATTGCGGCTATTGTATCGATTATTTGTAAGGAAGGAATGTATTGGTATACGAGGTATTATGCAAAGAAAATTGATTCCAGTGCTTTAATGGCAGATGCGTGGCATCATCGTTCAGATGCATTCTCTTCAATAGGGGCTTTGATAGGAATAGGTGGAGCAAGACTTGGTTTTCCGATTATGGATTCTATTGCCAGTCTGGTAATTTTCGTATTTATTGCAAAAGCTGCTTTTGATATTTTTAAAGATGCTATAAATAAAATGGTTGATCATTCCTGTGATGAAGAGACAGAAAAGCAAATTTATGATTGTGTCTTGAAGAATGAGTATGTGATGGGAATAGATTTACTTCAAACACGAATCTTTGGCAATAAAATTTATGTAGATCTGGAAATTCAGGCAGATGCGTCATGCACATTGCAGGAAGCACATAACATTGCAGAAGCTGTACATGATGATATTGAACAGAATTTTCCGAAGGTAAAACATATTATGGTTCATGTGAACCCAATAAAGTAATATAGAATGATTGGGAAAAAGGAGAAACTTTATGAAAAATATTATTTTTTTGGGACTTATCAGTTTCTTTATGGATATCAGTTCTGAAATGGTATATCCGATTATTCCGCTTTATCTGGTCTCTGCTTTTGGTGCGACACCTGCAATCGTGGGAATTATTGAAGGGATTGCAGAAAGTACAGCCAGTTTGCTCAAAGTATTTAGCGGTTATGTAACAGACAAATACAAGTGTAAAAAGCCGATTGCTTTTTTGGGATATGCCACAGGTTTTCTCTATAAGTTGGCGCTTCTGTTTGCCTCTAGCTGGACAGGCATTCTGACTGCACGTGTGATAGATCGTCTTGGAAAAGGTATTCGTACTGCTCCAAGAGATGTGCTGGTCAGTGAAAGTGCAGATAAGAATGAGTTGGGAAAAGCTTTTGGAATACATAAGGCACTGGACATGGCAGGTTCTGCTATTGGTATCCTGCTAGCATATATTTTATTAAAAAATCTTGGGCGCCAGCAGGCAGACTATAAAATGATTTTTGCTCTTTCTGTCATACCTACAGTACTTGCATTATTCATGTTTGCCTTTGTAAAAGAGAAAAAAGAGCAACGGAATCTGAAAAGCAGAGAGCGGTTCTGGAAAAACTTCTCTGCACTAGACGGACGCCTGAAATTGTATTTGTTTGTTGTATTTCTTTTTACGCTGGGTAATTCATCGAACAGCTTTTTGTTGTTGCGTGCAAAGAGTGCAGGATTTGATGATACCAATGTAATACTTCTCTACTTTTTATATAACCTGACTGTTTCTATCTTGTCGGTTCCTTTTGGCAAGCTGTCTGATAGAATTGGCAGAAAGCAGGTACTTATCGCAGGATACTTGTTGTTCTCTGTGGTGTATCTAGGATTTGCATTTGCCACAAAATCAACATCCTTTGTTATTATTTTCTTTGTGTACGGTATTTTTACTGCTATGACAGCCGGTGTGGAGAGGGCTTTGATTGCAGAAGTTTCGCCTGCCGAACTGAAAGGAACCATGCTGGGACTTCATTCTACCATTGCAGGAATAGCATTACTTCCGGCAAGTGTAATCTGTGGTTTTTTATGGGAATACTTTGGAAGTGCGGTTCCATTTGTTTTCGGAGCTTCTATGTCTGCGCTTGCTGCGATTTTACTTATTCTTTTTTTTCGAACACCAGAAAAAATAAGAGAGAATATATAGGCTAATTTAAAAGTTATTATATAAGCATTGGCTAATAACATATGTATTTTTATTGGAGCCGGAATATAAATATGGTTATATGAATTAAAAAACAGATCGCATTCGTTAGACGAGTGTGATCTGTTTTTTATCTTAATGATGTACTTTCCAAAAAATACGCTTTTTACAGGTTCTTTATAAGATTTACCTTAGAAATTACAGGCTTTTCTTGGGAGAAACTTGTTGCAATATTTCTTTCAATGGGCAATCAAAGAAGTTATATCGTTCTTCTACAGATTGACCAAGAACAGAGTAACACTTTCCATCTTGTGTGAAGCCAATTGAACAAGCTTGATCGGAAATAATACCATCGATGAAATGATTATCATAAATCATATCAAATGGAATGGTTTTGTATTTCTGCTCAGTTCGAGTATATTGCACATATTGATAAACTTGTGTTCGTATATTTTGTGGGCAAGGAGGATATGCATAAAATATGGTAAATACAGGATGTAATATCTCTGTATCGCTTAAAATATCTCCATTTATAATTTTATCTACATCATATTCCTGATAAGGATAGTAAATCGAGTATAGAAAATTTCTTGAACGTAATAGGCTGCAAGCATCTTCTACGCCGTTACTAAATTCTATAACATACATTAAATTGTAAAGTTCGTTTGATTCATCTAATAATGCGTCTGTGATTTCACTAGGAGAACAAAATATGATAAAAGCACATTGTGGGAATTTTTCTACGAGTTCTAAAATAGGAACGATTGCATCGTGAACGTAAATGATCCATGTGTAAATTCCCAGTTTTTGCCCTTGCTCTATAAGTGAAATATACATTTGGTCTTTGTTATAATAGTCTGTTCCATTTATTTCTAAAGATATGGACCAGGGAATATTGAAGTTTTCTTTTTCTTCAATTGAGCGAATGGTAGCGGCACCATTGGTACAACTGTTGTAACCAACATTTATTCCAAAGGTAATCATTCGTTCTGTATCTATTGTTGATACTGCATCAGGAATAATCTGGTAATAACAGCTATGTTCATTTTTTAGCATATCTTGTGCTGTTTTCAAAAAATGGTGTTGAAATCTTCCCTCTGAAAAATTGAGAGACATATCGATTAGATTGCGAGTGCTTCTTTCGGGATCATCTTGAATTTGTTTTATAGTTTTTCTTACAGTTGTTTCTATCAAAATACGATTAAGGTCTTTTTTCATAGGACACCTTCCTTTTCCTACAAGTAGATATTTAAGGTAAAAAGCATACCTTGCAGATTTAATCATAAGTAGGATACTTTTTTTACACAAGGGACAAATGAGCTATTCTGTCCCAAAAAGTAACAATTTTTCTGAGTGTCATAATTTGTCACATATCTGAATTTCTGTCCGATGAAATTTGAAATAGTGTTTTCTATAATCAAGGCATGAGCATATTGCAAATGCAAAATAAAAATCCCATAAGGAGATAGAGACATGGCTGAAAAGAAAACGAAAGAAATTATGCAGGAATTTGCTATTAAAAAGGCACTTGGGTATTTAGAGAAAGACCCGGAAAAGAACGCACCAAAGCTTATGGACATGGTGGATAAGTTCTGTCCGGATGACTGGTTTGCAAGCCAGCGGAAAGTGATACGCAATATACTGGAAGAAAAGAATAACTGGTATGATCTTATTTTGCGTATCTATGATTTGGATGAAGGCGTTCGTAAATCTTTTTTTGAGAACTTTATTTTTAATTCCGCTTTAAAAGGCAGTGCGATCCAGCATGAGGTTGAGGAGAAAAATAATTGTAATGTACCGTGGGCTATTTTAATGGACCCGACCTCTGCCTGCAATCTTCATTGTACAGGATGCTGGGCAGCAGAGTATGGGCATCAGCTGAACCTGGATTACGATACATTGGATTCTATCGTTACGCAGGGAAAAGAATTGGGAACTTATATGTACATCTATACAGGAGGTGAGCCGTTAGTCCGTAAAAAGGATTTAATAAAGTTATGTGAGAAGCATTCGGATTGTGAGTTTTTATCTTTCACGAATGGAACACTGATTGATGAAGAATTTTGTCAGGAAATGCTCAGGGTAAAGAATTTTGTGCCTGCAATCAGCTTGGAAGGTTTTGAAACAGCGAATGACGGTCGCAGAGGCGATGGTGTATACCAGAAGGTCATGAATGCAATGCGACTGTTGAAAGAACATAAGTTGCCGTTTGGTATTTCAACCTGCTATACAAGTGCCAATTATAATGATATCAGTAGTGAAGAATTTTTTGATTTAATGATTGATGCAGGAGCACTATTTGTATGGTTCTTCCACTATATGCCTGTTGGACAAGGAGCTGTTCCGGCACTTTTGCCAACACCGGAACAACGTACGGTGGTTTATGAGCGAATCAGAAAGTATCGTGAGACAAAGGCAATCTTTAGTATGGACTTCCAGAATGATGCGGAGTATGTAGGTGGTTGCATTGCCGGCGGAAGAAGTTATTTCCATATCAATGCAGCAGGAGATGTGGAACCATGTGTATTCATCCACTATTCCAATGTAAACATTCATGATTGCACTGTATTAGAAGCTTTGAAGAGTCCTATTTTTATGGCATATCGTGAAGGTCAGCCATTTAATGATAATATGCTTCGTCCTTGTCCTATGTTGGAAAATCCGGATAAACTCAGAAAAATGGTAAAGGATACCGGGGCAAAATCGACAGATTATGAATCACCGGAAGATGTAGATACGCTTTGTGACAGAACAACACCATACGCTCAGAATTGGGCAGCACAGGCGGAGAATCTATGGATGAATAGCAGCGGAAGTTGTGGCGGATGTACAGGTTGCGGTCAAGGTAAATAGAGAAGATTAGAAGATGAGGTGATTAAGCTGAAAGAAATATATCAGATGTTAAAAACTGAGGTTTGTCAATTAGTATCTACAAACGGAGAAGGTTTGACAGGAAAGGAAGCTGCTGAACGCAAAGAAAAATATGGAGAGAATGTTTTAGAGGAAGGCAAGAAAAAGACTGCATTTCAAGTGTTTTTGGAACAATTCCAAGATTTGTTAGTGGTTATCTTGATTGTTGCTGCGGTTATTTCCATGATCTCAGGAAATGTAGAGAGTACCATTGTGATTTTTGCAGTACTGATATTAAATGCAGTTCTAGGAACGGTACAGTATCTTAAGGCAGAAAAGTCTTTGGACTCATTAAAGGCGTTGTCCTCACCTCATGCAAAAGTTATTAGGGATGGAGTAAAAACGGAAATTACTTCAAAAGAGGTAGTGCCGGGAGATTTGTTACTGTTGGAAGCAGGGGATATGGTTGTCGCAGATGGCAGGATTCTTATGAATCATTCTTTGCAGGTAAATGAAAGCTCCTTGACAGGTGAATCTGCTAATGTAGATAAGACAGATCAGATTATTGAAGCAGAAGTTCCGTTGGCAGATAGGACAAACATGGTTTACTCCGGCACGCTTGTTACATACGGACGTGCAGAGGTTCTTGTAACAGGAATCGGCATGAAGACTGAAATGGGAAAAATTGCGGAATTGATGAATGCCACCAAGGAAAAACGAACACCTTTGCAGATAAGTCTGGATGATTTTAGTAAGAAGCTGGCAACGATTATTATTCTAATTTGTGTTGTGGTATTTGCCTTGCAGATGTATCAGGGAACCGAAATCCTGGATTCATTGATGTTTGCAGTTGCTTTGGCGGTAGCTGCTATTCCGGAAGCTTTAAGCTCTATTGTGACTATTGTACAGGCAATGGGTACTCAGAAAATGGCAGAAGACAATGCAATTATCAAAGAGTTGAAGGCAGTGGAAAGTCTGGGCTGTGTTTCAGTCATCTGTTCAGATAAAACAGGTACTTTGACACAAAATAAAATGACAGTTACAGATGTATATATTGATGAGAAATGTCTAAAGCCGGAAGACCTGGACATTCATATGCAATTGCATAGATATCTTTTATATAATGCAATCCTTAACAATGATTCTGTCATTCATGATGGGAAAGAGATTGGTGATCCAACAGAAGCGTGTCTGCTTTCCATGGCAGCAAAAGCAGGGCTTACAAAAGCAGGCATTTCCGAAGATTGTATACGTGAAATGATGCCGCGTATAGAAGAGATACCATTTGACTCAGAACGTAAGTTGATGAGTACCAAATATAGATTGCACGGAATACCTACCGTTTTGACGAAAGGTGCTGTAGATGTTTTGTTGAACAGAGTAACTGATATTTATACAGCAGAAGGTGTTCGCCCTATTACGGAAAAGGATAAGACATGTATTTACGCTCAGAACCAAAGCTTTTCAGAAAATGGCTTACGAGTGCTGGCATTTGCCTATAAAGAAGTAGATGAAAAAGAAATATTATCCTTAGAAGAAGAAAATGGATATACCTTTATCGGTCTTGTTGCCATGATTGATCCGCCAAGAATGGAGTCAAAACAGGCGGTTGCAGAGGCAAAATCGGCAGGTATTAAAACTGTTATGATAACCGGTGACCATAAAGTGACTGCTACTGCAATTGCAAAACAGATTGGTATTTTTAGTGATGGTGATATGGCAGTGACAGGTCAGGAACTGGATGCAATGTCCGATGAAGAGTTAGACAAGGTTTTGGAGAAAATATCTGTATATGCAAGAGTGTCACCAGAGAATAAAATTCGTATTGTGGAGGCATGGCAGAGAAAAGACAGTATCGTTGCAATGACAGGAGATGGTGTAAATGATGCACCTGCTCTTAAAAAGGCAGATATTGGTGTAGCTATGGGGATTACAGGAACCGAAGTTTCTAAGGATGCCTCAGCCATGATCTTATCGGATGATAATTTTGCTACGATAATAAAGGCTGTATTAAATGGAAGAAATGTATACAGAAATATAAAAAATGCTATCCAGTTCTTGCTTTCTGGAAATATAGCGGGTATTTTCGCTGTTTTGTATTGTTGTCTGATGGCATTGCCCGCACCATTTAAACCAGTGCATCTGTTGTTTATCAATCTGCTTACAGATTCACTTCCTGCACTTGCTATTGGTATGGAACCTAGTGACCAAAAGCTGTTGAATGAAAAACCGAGGGATTCCAAAACAGGAATTATGACAAAGGATTTTATATGTAATCTTTTGGAATATGGAATTATGATAGCAATTGTCACAATTTTGGCATTCCACATTGGATTAAGAGAAAGCGCAGAAATGGCAAGCACTATGGCATTTGCAACACTTACACTCGCCAGACTGTTCCATGGATTTAATTGTAGAAGTAATCGTTCTATTTTTAAAATTGGTTTTATGAGTAATAAGTGGAGTGTAGGGGCGTTTCTGCTAGGAGTTATATTACTGGCGATTGTTCTCTTTGTGCCATTTATGAAGAATCTGTTTTTGGTATCAAGTTTGTCTGGGATGCAGGTAGCATACATTGTTGGACTTGCCGTTTTTCCTACTGCATTGATACAGATAACAAGAATTTTCAAGCACAAAAAATAGTCATAATAAAAATGACTAGGAGGTTAACAGATGGGTTATCAGATATTTACAGATGCAACTGCTGATATGTGTGATGAAATGTTGGTAGGACTTCCACATATTGAAGTTATTCCAATGGAGATTCAAATAGGCAATGAAACATATGTGTATGGAACGGCGGGAGATATAACTGTAGAACAGTTCTATGCAATGCAACGTAAGGGAAAATTTGCTAGTACCTCGCAAATACGACCGGATACATATAAAGCTGCTTTTGAACCATATTTGAAAGAAGGACAGGATATTTTATACTTAGGTTTTTCTTCTGGGATGTCGGGAACAATCAATTCGGCTAATATGTGCGCAATAGAATTGGAAGAAGCTTTTCCTATGAGAAAAGTAATATGTGTTGACACCTTATGTGCATCGGCTGGTGAAGGGTTTATCGTAAGAGAAGCTGCTAAGAAACAGGCAGAAGGAATGGAACTTGAAGAATTAGTAAGGTGGGTTACAGAACATCGTTTGGAGGTCTGTCATTGGTTCACGGTTGATACATTTCAGCATCTACTTCATGGCGGACGAGTATCTGCGGTAGCAGCGGCAGCAGGAACAGTATTAAATATTAAGCCACTTCTTCGTGTAGACGAGGAAGGAAAGTTGAAAGTAATGGAGAAGCCAAGAGGGAATAAGCAGGCATTAAAAACAAAACTGATACATATGGAACAAGGATGGCAACCTGAGATTGGAAATCTAGTGATAGTTGCTCACGGAGATTGTCCGAAAGTAGGGCAAGAGTTGTATGAGCAGGTAAAAGAACATTTTGTGGAAGCAGAGATTTATATGGTAAATATTGGTCCAGTAATTGGTGCGCATACGGGTCCAGGCATGTCAGCACTCGTTTATTGGGGAAGTAACCGCTAAATGAAAAAGCCTAGAGTTGTTACTTTTCATATGATTGATTATTTATAAAAGAGATTGTTGATATTCTAATCGTCGATAGTTTAGCTAAGGAGAGTGACGCATATGAGCAAGAGAATATCAATTAAACTTGAAAAAAAGTTTAATTGGGTACAGATATGTTGGATGATAGCCCAATTACTCTTGATAGGATGTGGAATACTTGCTTTATGCAATAAAGGAGAACAATTAGTCTCGATTTCCGTATATCTTGGCATATCAATGCTGTTGGTAGGAAGTATCAATATATATGTCTATTATAAAGAGCAAAAGAAATTGCATGGTTCACATTGGTTATTAGCAGATGGAATGAGTACAGTATTGCTTTCTCTATTTCCACTTTTTAATCAAATGATTCAACCGTCAATTATTCCTTTTTTCTTTGGAGTATGGGAATTATTTTCCGGAATATTGAAGGTTATTGATTCAAGTGAATTGAAAGAAGAAAGAATAAAAGGTTGGAAGTGGTTTCGCGGTATTGGATGTATAGAAATTTTATCAGGTGTTGCTTCATTATTAAAACCAATAGATGATTTTATGGGGATGAATGTGGTTGTAGCAAGTATATTTTTTGTACAAAGCTGCGGATTTATGTTTAAGATACTGATTTATCCCCGAATAGTTAAAAAGAATTGAATGTAATATTGAAGGATGTGAGGTTAAGCCATGAAGTATGAAGAATTGGTTGAAAATGTAAAAAAGGCAATGAATAAAGCTAAGGTTAGTAAAACTGTAGGGCATGTGGCATTTCAATTTAATGTAGAAGGTGAGGCAGAAGGTGCATTTTATCTTGAAATATCTGATGGAGAGATAAATGTCGAACCATACGAATATTATGATCGGGACATAATAATTGTAACGTCAGCAGATGTCATAATGAAGATGATAGAAGGAAAAATACAACCGAGAGTAGCTTATACAAATGGGCAACTCAAGGTCTATGGTGATGTAGAGCAATTAAGTGTATTGCCATTGGGATGTGAATATAAGGTAGATTCGAAAGGAACTTTAGAGAAAAAAGAAACCGAAGCTACAAAATAAAAAAATATATCAGAAATAGAGTATATAGATAATGAAAACGAGTGGTAAGAGTGTCTTACCATTCGTTTTCTGGTTTTAGGGGGAAATCAAAAATTGCCCTAATTTCGGTCGGAAAATGATGTAAGCTGGGTTGTTTTCTGGACTATGATAGAAAGCTGTCGGTTGCTATGATTTATACAGGAAAAGAGGTGTAAATCATGGGAATCGACAGAAAAGATACCAACATACAGATTGGAAAACGGTTAAGAGAAGCAAGAACGAACATGAATAAGGATAGGTCGGAATTTGCCGATACACTTGATGTGACAGAGGAACATTACCGTAAGTTAGAGGCTGGTGCAACAGGCTTGTCTGCTGACAAGATACTGATACTATATCATACATACGGAATTGATCCCACCTACCTAATTACAGGCATTAGCAGTAATGTAAAGGAGTTTAATCTGGACTATTATGTGGCAAATAGTACAAAAGAGCAGCGGGATGAGTTTTTTGACCGTGTGCTGGCATATTTGTCTAAGCTGATTAAATAAGTTATGGTAATTCCTGCTTCTCTGTGAGTGTAAGGAGGAATTATTATGTTAAAGATTGCAATATGTGATGACAGCCGGACAGATGTGGAAATGCTGGAAGCTGCCTTTGATCAGCTTCGTGATTACCCGATTGAGTACGACGTGTATTTTAGAGGGGAAGAGCTGCTTACATATTCCATGCAGCATAGGGAGGTCTATCATCTGTATATTTTTGATATAGAGATGCCGGATATGAATGGTCTGGAGCTGGCAAAAGAGGTGCGTAAAAGAGATGCGAAAGCCTTGTTTGTCTTTTTGACAGGTTATACGCAATATGTTATGGATGTATTTGAAGTGATTACTTTTGATTATATTCCAAAACCAATTACGTTCCAGAAACTAGAGTTAGTCATTCAGAAAGTCATGCAGTATCTAAACATGATACGGCAAGACTTTGTCTTTCAATTTCGTAAAAATCATTTCCGGGTATGCTGTGACGATATTCTGTATTTTGAGAAGAAAGGTCGTCAAGCTGTCATTCATACCATTTCAGACACTTACAAAACGAACATGACAACAGAAGAAATATGGAAACAGCTTGATGAGAAGGTGTTTACCCACATTCATGTGTCTTATATCATCAATTTAGGGCATATCCGGGCAATCGAAGGGGATGAGGTATTGTTGGATAACGAGGAGCGGATTTTGATTGCCCGTTCCCACAAGCAGAGTTTAAAGGAAAAGCACATGGAGTTTATGAAAAGGATGGTGTAGCCTATGGAATTTATCATTCGGTTTACAGTGAATCTGTTCGATCTGGGAATCTTCTGGTATTTTTTTCATTGTTTTAAGGAAATGAAGCGGGTGCCAAAAGGACTCTTTGCAGCATACCTTGTGGCAATGGCTACGATATGGGCAACTGTAAACGGACTGGAAAATCCCTACCTGAATCTTCTGACTTTAGTTTCCATACTTTTGTTGACCACTCTTTTCTTTGAAGCGAAGATGTGGTCAAGGATTACGAATATTATTATTTTTGTCGGAACTGGCATTCTTTTTGAACCAATCGGCTTGCTTCTGCTTCAAGCTATGAATTACACCTCGGAAGCAGACGGAATCTATAAGTATTATTTCGTGGTGGCTCTTTGCAGCTTCATCCGGGGGAATGTGCTTTATCTTCTTTCCAAGCTGGTTTCAAAAAAAGGAGTGCGGCTGTCCAAGCTCCCAAAGGAGATTATTGTTGTCCTTGTAATGGTCTTTGGATTTGCGGTCCTTAACTGCTGTTTTATTATTATTCTGTCCCTGGAGTCAGGCAATCCCAAGAGTCTTATCATGTGCATCAGTATCCTCGTTTCTACTGTACTGACCTATTATTTCATGTTATACATGATGGAGCGGTTTAATTATCTTATGCGCAAGCAACATGAGGATGAGATGTACCGGGAAGAAATGTTTTATAAGGAAACCTACTATGTTGAAGTGGAAAAGCGGAACGAGTATGTACAGAATTTAAAGCATGACATGAAAAATAAGATGTATGAGTTACATTATCTGGCAGAAAAGGGAGATTTAAAAATTCTTGCAGAGAGAGTCGGAGGTTTGTGTCAAGAGTTGGAGCAGATTGACGAGAACAGCTATGCAGATAATCCTATTGTGGACTCTGTGCTTCGGATTAAGCTTGGCATGGCAAAATCGGAGGGAATAGAGATTGATACCGTTATCCGTATTCCGAAGCAAATGCAGTTGGAGCATGGTGATATAGGTGTGCTGTACGGTAATCTGTTGGATAATGCCATTGAAGCCTGCCGAAAGGTGCCGGAAGGAAAACGGTTTATCCGGTTGGAAAATAAGTATCAGTACGGTAAGATGCTTCTTGTGATTACAAACAGCAAGACAAATGATAAGAATGAGAGCCTAAAAACCACAAAGAAAGATACCTTCATTCATGGGCGAGGGATTCAGAGTGTGCAAAAGGTTGTGGAAAAGTATAACGGAACAGCAGGTTTTACGGATAAAGGAGAGGTTTTTGAGGTTTCGGTTATGCTTTACGGGATAGAAACGAAGAAGTAAAAGAAATCTATACGTAATTATTTTTTTGAAAAATATAGCAGGAAACGACAAAGTATTACACTTAACCTGCAATCCGTTACACTTTGCCTGTTTTTTTATTTGGGGATGATATACTGTGCCTACAAAATCAAAAGGGAGGACACATATCATGTCAAACATAAGAAAAGCAATGAATAAGATCAGTAAGGAAGCGTTATCCGGTGTGGCTGCAATGGCACTTATGGTAACAGCAACAAATGTAAGCACCTGTTGCTGGTTTATTCTTGGACAGGACAAATTACCGGATAATGCAAAAAAGCTACGTAAATTTTAGTGAGAAGCATTATGAGGGTGATTGCTGAGTTTTCAAGAAAAGTAAGTGAGATGTTAGTTCACAAGGGGATTGTGCAACAAGAAGATGCTGCTCTTTATAAATATGGAATAGAAAGTGGCTTAATAGTTGCCGGAAACCTTTTGGCTTCAGTAATATTTGGCATTATAACGGGGAGACTGGGAGTTGTTCTGGTCTTCCTATTGTTTTATAGCGCACTTAGGAGTTTCAGTGGAGGTGTGCATTGTAAAAGCAAAGCAGGGTGTTTCTGTCTGTCAATGGCAATCCTGCTGATTCCGGTCTACTCCTGTGAATGGGTACTTGGAATAGTAAGCAATCCTATGCTTATTATGATAGGAATTATTGCAGTTGTTGTGATACTGGTATTAAGCCCTGTGGAAAGTATCAATAAGCCTTTGGATGATGAGGAAAGAAAGTTTTACAGGAGAGTGAGTCACTGTATCGCTGCATTGCAGGTCTGCGTGCTTGTGTTCCTTTACTGTATGGATAAATTGGAGTATTTTTATGCCGGATATAGCAGCCTGATTTTGGTGTCTATATTCATGGTTATTGGGAAAATTTTAACAAAACGTTACATCTAACTTACCTTCCGTTACAGCTTGACTAAACTTGTAGTGATTTCTGATATACTGCTAAAGTCAGAAAGGATAGGCTATGAGTAACGGAGAGAAATTGTACGAAATAATAGCCGATAACATCAGGAGAGAACGGAAAAGATTATCCATGACACAGGCAGAGCTTGCGGAACGGGCGGATGTATCCATAGATACCGTCAAAAGTATAGAAAATGGTAGGAGAGCCATGAGCCTAGATACATATTTAAATATTGTGCAGGCATTGGAAACCTCTCCACTTGCTTTAATGAGCCGGAAGCAGCCGGAACAGTACATAGAACGTTTTATTTTTATGATGAATCGGCGTAACGAAAGAGAAATAGAGTTTGTACTTCATATGGTGGAGCAGCTTCTAAAGGGGCAGGATAACTATTTGAGCAAATAGTTATCCTGCCCTGTTGCTATGTTTCTTTTGACAGTTTATCGGCAAGATAACCGATGACCTCCTCAACAGTTGGGCTATCTCCCTCGCATGGAAAGCTACTCCAGAAACGTTGTATTTTTGGATCATCACTTTTCATGGTATAGGAAATAGCTCGTCCGATTTCAGTTCTCACTTCCTCTGGTGAGATGCCTTCCCTTTTTGCGATAATCTCCAAATTTTTTTCAATCTCTAGTTCTCTTTTTTGGTTCATAGTGTTATAAAATCCCTTTCTAAATATCTCCTATGTGTAAGAAGTCTAACAAGACTTTTAAGAACTTATATTTCTATTCTATCAACGGTACACTATATAAGTCAAACAAGATATGGCAATATATTCAAGGAGGTAGTACATGGAAGAATACGGAACTATCCGCATTAAACTGGATGAGCTGATTGAAAAAGCAGGCATCAGTAAAAATAAGTTAAGCCATAAGGCTGAAATGCAGCGTTCACAGATTAACAATTACTGTAACAATCAGATTACCAGATTGGATATTGAGGTACTTGCCAGAATCTGCACCGTTTTAAATTGTTCGATTGGCGATTTATTAGAGTATATTCCGCCAGAAGATAAAAGTTAATTCTATCATACAACATTAGAATGACCTTGTGAGTATTTTCTATACTTGCAGGGTTCTTTTTTTGCTGAAAATATGGATGTACACAGAAAAGGTGTACTATGTTCTACTTAAAATAGCGGGTATAGTCACTCTGAATGTCTGTGTACCTGCGGTACAATTTTTACAGCTTAAGCAATACATAAGACGTCAGAAAGAGTATTCAATGCAGTATTATGACAAGAAAGCTGTTGGGGAGCGGATCAAAACTATTAGGCTCCGTAATAATATGACACAAAGCAGACTGGCAGAGGAGCTGGACTATACTAGTGAACGGCAGTTGCAGAGGATTGAAAGTGGAGAGACTTCCTGCTCTGTGGATAAACTGATGGAACTGGCGCAGATTTTAGATGTCAGTACCGATTATCTTTTGTTTGGGCAGAAGATGATACAGGACGCAGGGGTAATGAGATACATGGAAGGAAAATCAGATAAGCAGATCGCCTATCTGGAGAGCATTTTGAAAACAGCATCAGAGAATATGGAATCGCTATACTGATAACTGGTGTTCAGGATGGGTATCTTTACTTGATTGCAGGATTGAGGACATTATGGAGTTTATTCCGGATCAGGATTTAAATTCAAAATAAGAGACTTTTCGGACGCTGATGTTTGGAAAGTCTCTTTTCTTTTTGGCTTGGTTCTCAAGCTTATAGTCCCCTTTTTTATAATTATTGCTTATCAATCAGGTTTTGCATACTGCCGGATTATGCCGCCCAGCCTGCCAAACTGTGTCGTAAAAAAATCAGGCGTTTTGTCTTATGATTGTTACAGGCTCAAAGGAGCCTTGATCTTTGAAAAACTGAATAGGACACGCATACATCTGATTTTATTTTCGCCTTTATCCGTAAATCTTTATGGTTTCCGGGTAGGGGTGGCAGAAACCCATTTCGTGCGATGAAGCTCCTCGATACGGATTACTGCGCTGACAAGTCTTTGAACTGTTTAGCGGTTGTGGTGGTCTTGTATTGTGCCTGTGAAGGTTCTAAGCAGAGGTTTGTGCCTACCGGACGTGGCAGCCGGAGATAATGAGATAGAACAGCACCGGAATTTCAGCGAAACGCATTTTCCGGGAGTGGCTCCCTGTAGATTCCGTCTGGTTGGGCATGATGGAGGTGCAGTGTGGGATTGCCGTCCCAATGTATGTTGCCCGGCTGGGGGTGCTGTCAAGTGGCAGCTAGGAGAATAGCGGCTTTTGCCGCTGTTCTCTGACATGATAAAAGCTGCTAAAAAATGGATTATTATGAAGTTATCTTTTGAGATAAGGGAGCGGCAGATCCGTTTCATTATCTCAGGAGATAACAGCCGGCGTATCTTTCTGTAATAATCTAAGAAAGAGCAGGTAAAGAGAATATGTGCAAGATAGGCATTATGTTAGGTACAGCCGGGGAGAATATTCCTTCGGCTATTTTATTTATGAACTCCAACAAATCGGAGAAGAACATCCGTAAAAAGGTTGCCAAGACCAGAGAGAAGTGTCTCTCGCATGGAATTATCTTAGGACATGATGTGGTCATTTGCAAAGGACCGGACAGGGATGTTGACCGTGATGCAGTCAATCTCTTGATTTCCTTTTTGATGACCGGACAGTATGACATGGTGGCGGTGGACAAGCTGACAGATTTAACGGAAGATGTATCCGATATGGAGGAACTTATGAAGGATGCCGCTAAGATTGGTGTCGGCTTCCTTGAATTATCCACAATGGACTATTACGAATACAAGGATGTAAAGCCTGCCCCTGACAATATTATTCCGATATGGGACGGAGGCATAGGCTGCTGATGAAGATCAGACGAGGAGACATACTTTATGCGGATTTGGGTGGTCAGTATCAGGGAAGTATGCAGGGAGGTATGCGACCTGTGGTTGTTGTCAGTAATAACATGGCAAACAAGCACAGTACCGTAATCACGGTAGTCCCTCTCTCCACCAAAATCTTTAAAAAGAAAAACCTTCCCACTCATGTATTCGTATCGGCATACCGAGCAGAGGGATTGGAACAGCATAGCATAGCCCTCTGTGAACAGGTGACTGCCCTTGACTATGGCAGGATTATTGAGAACATGGGAAAGGTTGACGAGGAAACCCTTGCAAGGATCACCGAAGCGGTGCAGGTACAGGTGGGGGTGTTTGATAAGTATAACAGATAAAAGATAAGACGTATTAAAGCCGGGCAGTTTGTCCGGCTTTTACATAGCAGTTTTAAGCTGCCATGAATTTATATATTAGGAGGCTTATAAAGTGTCACTACTTAACTTAGACGAAATGAGAGCAGTTGATATTAGAACAGTAAACCCGGAGAGCCTTGTGGATATAACTCAAATTCATATAGACGAAAATCTGGAAGGAGAGAAAAGGGCAGAGGAATTTATCCGTCAGGTAAAAAATCCATACTGCTTTAAAGTGGGAAAAATGATTGTGAAATCAAGCTATTCAGAAGGTTCTACCCTTACGGAGCGTTTTCAGGAGTTAGTCCTTGCGGTCTGATTTATTAAAAAAAGGGGTGGAAATTTCCCGAATATTATGTTAATCTAGGAATCATAAAAAATAGGGCTGACATCAGTGCAGACCTCTGATTCTTAGGTTATTAAGATAGGGCAATCTTAATTTGAAAATCATAAGAATGGAGCGATGCAGGATGAAGGCGAACACTTCTAAAATTTTTCATGCAGCCATCTACTTACGATTATCAAAGGAAGATGGCGATGTTGCTGAAGGTAGCAGACTGGAAAGCAACAGTATCTCAAATCAAAAAGATTTAATCATGGACTTTGTGGGTAAGCACCCGGAAATCCATATTCATTCGATAAGAGTGGATGATGGATACAGCGGTGTAAACTTTGATCGTCCGAGTTTCCAACAGATGTTAGAGGATATAAAGGCTGGCGAGGTTGATTGTGTCATTGTAAAGGACTTGTCACGTTTCGGCAGAAATTATATCGAGGCAGGAAGGTATATTGAAAAGATTTTCCCTATGATGGGAGTTCGTTTCATTGCAGTTACGGACTGTTTTGACAGTCTGGAGAACAATAACGGTACTGAAATGATTGTCCCTTTCAAGAACCTGATAAATGATGCGTACAGCAGGGATATTTCCATCAAGATTAGAAGTAATCTGGAAGTAAAAAGAAAAAGGGGAGATTACATCGGTGCGTTTGTCACATATGGTTATCAGAAGTCCTTTGAAAATAAGAATAAAATCGTTGTAGACGAATATGCAGCCGAGGTTGTAAAGGACATTTTCAGAATGAAGCTGCTTGGCATGAGCCAGCAGACCATAGCGGATATTCTGAACGAAAACGGAGTTTTAGCTCCACTTGCTTATAAGAACAGTATCGGGATACATTTGAAAACTTCCTTTGATATGGGGGAGGCACCAAAATGGAATTATGTTTCTGTTACCCGTATTCTGAAAAATGAGATTTATACGGGGGTTCTGATACAGGGCAGACAGACAACACCTAACTATAAGGTAAAGACAAGAGTGACGAAACCCGAAAATCAATGGGTTCGCATTGAGAATAATCATGAGGCTGTTATTAACAGACGGGATTTTGACTTAGTGCAGGAATTGTTGAAACTGGACACCAGATGCTCTCCCGGAGAGAACAAGGTTTATCCTTTATCCGGTGTTCTGGTCTGTGGGGATTGTCTTGACAGCATGGTGCGTAAGACGGTTCCGGCAAATGGTAAGCAGTATGTTTATTATGTCTGCTCGACCAACAAAAAGAATAAAAATCAATGTTCCCCGCACCGGATCAGCGAAGCTGAATTGATGGATGCGGTATTGAAAGCCATCCAGCTTCATGTAAAAGAAATGCTTGGTGTGAAGAATGCCTTGAAAATGATTGATGAGCTGCAATGGAAGCAGGCAGGAATTGAGAAATACGAGGAACGGATAAGGAGGGAAAAGGAGAATAAAGCCAAAATTGAGGCTAGAAAGCTGAATCTGTACGAAGATTTCAAAGACGGTATTTTAACAAAACAGGAATATGTACAGATGAAAGAGGAGTACAGTTATCAGGTTGCCATTTCTGAAAGAGCAATCAGTTCCTATCAGCATGAAGTAGAACTGCTGAAAAATAACAAAGGAAGCAGACAGGAATGGATAAAAGCTTTCAAGAGATTTGAAAATATCACAGAACTGGACAGGGCGGCGGTCATTGCTCTTGTTAAGCAGGTTCGGGTATATGACAAAGACAGAATTGAGGTTGTTTTTAACTTTCAGGAGGAAACAGAGAGGCAAAGCAGTTTAATTGCATTTGCAAATCCTGCCTGCAAAAACTATGTGGAAGGGATGGTGGTGTAAATGGCTAGAAAGAGTAGAAAACAGACCACCATTTCACAGGCACAGGCTCCGGTTTCCACACCGGACAGCAAAGTATTTTGTACAGCCTTATATGCCAGATTGTCTGCGGATGAACATTGCAGGGCTGAGGGAACAACCATTGAAAACCAGCTTTATCTTCTGAGGGAGTATGTAAAGGACAAACCATATCTTCAAGTGGTTGGTGAGTATTATGATGACGGTGTTACCGGAACAAAGTTCGACAGACCTGATTTTAACCGTATGATTGCAGATATGCGAGCCGGAAAAATTGATTGTATTATTGTAAAAGATTTATCCCGGCTTGGCAGAAATTATCTGGAAGCAGGAGATTATCTTGAAAAGATATTCCCATTCTTTGGAGTACGGTTTATTGCCATTACTGACGGCTATGACAGCAGTTGTCCAAACCTTACGGAAGATGGCTTGATTGTTCCGTTAAAGAACCTGATTAACGATATTTATGCAAAAGACCTTTCCCGAAAGGTCAGTTCCGCATTTCTCATTAAGCAAAAGCAGGGGAAATTTATCGGAATGTCAGCTCCGTATGGATATATGAAATCCCCGGCAGATCATAACAAGCTGATTGTGGATGAAGATGTAAGGGAGATTGTATGGAATATTTTTCATTGGAGAGCGGATGGTGAAAGTCTTACAACCATTGTCAGGCGGTTAAATGACTATGGTATCCCATGTCCGACCAGATATAAGTATCTGAAAGGCTGGGTTAAATCAGAACGCTCAAAGTCAGGCTTATGGACGGTCAGCACATTGGCAAGGGTTTTGGAAAATCCGGTGTATATCGGAGATATGGAACAGGGTATTGTAAGAACTGCATTATACAAGGGTATGAAACCAACCGTAATGCCTGCGGAAGAAAGGATTTATGTAAAAAATACTCATGAGGCGATTGTTGAAAGAGAAGTTTTCGAGAAAATCAATGAACAGCGACAGCAGTTCAGAGAGAAATTTCATAGCAATTACGGTAAGCATGACAGTATTTCCAAAGAGCCGAATTTGTTAAAAGGAGTTCTGGTTTGTGCAGATTGCGGCAAGAATATGTCTCTTTGGCGGGATAGAAGCGGAGTAAAGCTCAATCCACCGAGGGTTTATTACAAATACATCTGCCAGACCTATCAAACATTGAAAGAAAAAGGCTGCACCAGAAAACGTCTGAACAAAAAGGATGTCGAACAGGCAGTAGAGGAAGCTATCCGCCTTCACATTAAGCTGTTCTTAGACAGTAAAAAGGCTCTTGAACAGTTAAACCGTACCCAGCAGGCAAGACAAATCAATGAAGGTTATCAGAGGGAAATCCTTGAGGCTTGCAAGAGAAAAAACAGGGCGGAGAACAGAGCAGGCTCCCTTTACAATGATTATGCAGACGGAATACTTAGTGAAAGTGATTATCTGTATGCAAAGGAAAAATATCTGAAGGAAGCTGAGGCTGAGAAACAGAAAATCGCTGAATTGCAGGAAATGCAAAGACGATATGAGAAAGGCTGCAAGGAAACCAGTAAGCTGGAGTCATTGGTGGAAAAGTACAAGAACTTTGACAACTTAACAGAGGACATTATCCAATCCTTTATCAGTAAGGTACTTGTGTATAGTGATGAGAGTTTAGAGATATGTTTCCGTTTCAAAGACGAGCTTGAGGAGCTGACTCAGGTGGTTAAGGAAAGGAGCGACGAGATATGCAGGGTGAGAACAAAGTTATCTATGGCAGCGAATATGTAATTGCTTTGTATATCCGCTTATCACAGGAGGATCGTGATGTATCCCTTCGTTCTGATAAGGCAGAGAGCAACAGTATTACCAATCAGAGAGCATTGCTATGGGACTTCATAAAGAGTCATGAGGAATTTGCAGATTGCAAAGTCATTGAGAAATGTGATGATGGATATTCGGGTGTTCATTTCGACAGCAGACCGGAGTTTACAGAACTGATAGAGCTTGCAAAGGCAGGAAAAGTAAATTGTATTATTGTAAAGGACTTTTCCCGGTTCGGCAGAAATTATGTGGAGCTGGGGGATTATCTGGAACAGTATTTCCCGTTCCTCGGTGTAAGGTTCATATCCGTGAATGATAACTATGACAGTAAAGACTTTGAGGGTACAACAGGAGGTCTGGACGTAGCATTCAAAAATATGATTTATGACTTTTACAGCAGAGAGTTTTCCAAGAAACAGAAGATTGCTTGGAGGCGGATGGCTGAAAAGGGTGAATATAATGCCCATTGTGCCATGTATGGATATAGGAAAGCAGAGGATAATGTTCATCAGTTGGTAATCCATGAGGAAACAGGTACGATTGTCAAGGAAATCTTTGAGTTGGTAGCTTCCGGCTTCTCGCCTCTTAAGGTTGCAAAGCTGTTAAATGAGAGGGGCGTACCTGCTCCGTCAGAGTTTCAGAATATGCAGGGGTATCAAAAGGAATGGAGCAGATATGGAGCCAAATGCTATTGGACAGACGATAGAATCCGTCACATGATAAAAGATGAACGGTACACCGGAACAATGGTTTCGTTGAAAACCACTGCTCTAACTGTCAGAGGAAAGCGTATCAAAACGCCGGCTTCAGATTGGGTGAGAGTGGAAGATACCCATGAACCAATCGTATCGTATGAGCTTTATGTAAAAGCAAATTCAATGTTGAAGCAAATAGAGTTCAGACAAAGCGGGAAGAAAGGCAGGAATATTTATAGTTGCGGATATTGTGGTCGAAAAATGCAGAGTGATGGAACACCCATACTTCGCTGTAATCAGAGGTATCTGGTTAAAGAGTGTAAATGCAGGAAGGCAGTTATTGACCGAAGCGAGGCAGATGCGGTTGTTTTATCGGTACTAAAACAACAAATACAGTTGTTGGTAAAAGAAACGGAACTGTCCAAAAGTGTAAGAAACAAGACGATTCCTTATTCCGAAGCTGCTGAGATAAAAACTCTGACAAAGACGATAGCAACCATGAAAAAGACATGGATGCCGCTTTATGAACAGTACACAGACGGTAAATTATCCAGAGAGGATTTTCTTGTTGAAAAGAAGAAGTACGATGAAGAAACAGCCCGACTGGAGAAAAGGTTAAAAGAGCTTCAAAGCAGGCAGAGCATTCAGCAAGAGAATGACCAGCAGGCAGAAAAGAATATCAGCCAGTTACGATGCTTTGCTGATCAGATGGAGCTTACAGAGGAAATAAAGGAGAAGCTGATTGACAAAGTGAAAGTTTACTTTGATAATAGAATAAAAATATGCTGGAAGTTTGAAAGCGGCTTTTTCGACACAAAGACAATGCACAAGTGTGGTTGATGACCGGGCTTGTGCGGGAAACAAAAAAAGTTAAATTTTTTTAGTCCTTACTTGACAGAAGAACAAACGATTTCTAATTGGGAAAAAGAAAAAAATTATCCAGATTTACAAACATTAGTTCAAATCAGTGACGAATCAGGAATTTCGCTGGATTCTATGATTAAGGATAATTTTTCCATGGTTCAAGAAATTGATAAGAAAGTAAGACATCTGAAATGGTTTAAAATTGGAACAGCCATTGTATTAGTGATTGTTTTTTTCATTTCATCCTATATCGCTATTCAAAAGGGACAGCAAAATCGTCTTATCCAGACATACAGGAGTAATTTAGAAGAAATAGGATTTGAAGAAGACGAAAATAACTATTACTTAACAGATTCCGATTTTAAATATGAAGTCTATATGTTTGGCAGACCAGATATATGGAAATTGAACCAGAAAATGAGCGAAAGAGAAAAATTTATCGTAGCCACACTTATTGAAAAGGATAATAATTTGAAAGACAATTTGGAGGTTACCATCAGGAAAACAAAAGATTTTATAACTCTTTCACTTTCAAAAAGAAATTATATGACAAATGATAATTCTCTACAAATCAATGAATACAGTCTCGATAAAAATGGTCAGATTAAGCATCAAGAAAAAATGGATGCAGCTGATTCTGAAATATATGACCAATTGAAAGATAAAATAGCAAGCGGTGTAAAAAAATTAAATGAAATGTATTCGAATCTTTACGAATAAATGCTGAATTTTTCTTTTGTGTCGGAGATTAGGTTGCTAATGATTTTCTTACAAGTAAATCTCCCTTTCATAGCCAAGTGGAGCTTATTGAAACTCCACTTGGCTTATTTTTATGAATATGTAGAAATGTACTTTGAAGAAAAATCCGTAGAAACAAAAGCATTTTATCTGCCGGCAAGATAATAATTATGATATACTGAAAAAAAGTAATAAACTGGAAGTTTTCAAAACAAAATGTTGGAGGAAATAGAAGTGAATATTAGGCAGTATCAGAAATCAGATTGCAAAGAACTGACAGAATTATTTTATAATACGGTACATACTGTTAATGCAAAAGATTATACAAAAGAGCAGCTAAATGTTTGGGCAACGGGACAGGTGGATTTGGAAAAATGAAATTTGTCGTTGCAAGAACATTACAGTATTGTTGCTGTCGAAAACAATGTTATTGTAGGTTTTGGCGATATAGATAAAACAGGTTATCTTGATCGTTTATTTGTTCATGCGGACTATCAAAGAAAAGGCATTGCAACTGCTATTTGTGACCAACTTGAACAATTTGTTAAGGAAAATATAACGACACACGCTTCTATTACAGCAAAACCATTTTTTGAAAAGAGAGGATACAAAGTTGTAAAAGAACAACAGGTAGAAAGATACGGGATTTTTCTTACAAATTATGTGATGGTAAAGGAACGGTAAATTTAGAATTTTGCGAAAGGATAAAATCATGAAGCAATATAAGAATAGATTTGTTGAAGTGATAAGACAAGTAGTATTGAATAAATATTTTTACTTGTTTTTAGTAGTTACTGTTGTTGCAATGATGTCTTTAGTATATTTTAAGGATAAACCGATGATTAGTTCTAATGATAATCCTGAAATAAGATTAATTAGCGTTGACTATAAAAAAGACGGTATATATGATACATTAGATTTATCAAAGAATGAAATATCAAAAGATTTAAATGACCGTCTTGTATCTATGTTTGAAAATGTAAAAATAAGAAATAGACTTTTACCTGTGATAAAATCGTATACCGTTTTAGAGGGTGATACCCACATTACCGTTAAAGTGGACTTAGAAAATTCATCACTATTTGTAAATTTGCACAATGATTCACAATTTTCTTCTGCACAATTTAATGACAAATATTATCATATTGTGTAAGCGCTTAGTTTTTGGGTAACTAGATATTCGCCGGTTCCTAACTCATAATGATAGAAGATAGATTTTTACTCCACTTCTTTGATAGAAAGTAGAAATTCACTACATTTGGAGGTTTCATTATGAGTGATAAACGTGCACCAAGGCGTTCCTTGGATGACTGGATGGAGCTGGTAACTAAATGCAGACAAAGTGGATTAACAGATGCTGCATGGTGTGAAGCGCAAGGGATTTCTCCGAGTTGCTTCTATAATGCCGTTTCCCGTCTGCGAAAAAGAGCCTGCCAGATACCAGATCCGATTGGCAAAGCCAGCACTCTTGATCTTACATCCCACAAACAGGATGCCGTTCAGATTGCTATAGAGCCGGAAACTTCTCCGGCAGAACTGTTTCAAGATGAAAGAAACAGTTCTATGTACCTTGACAATTCACATACGATTGAGATTGAAGCAAAAGGATTAACAATCCGAATGAGCAATACCGTTCAGCCTATGCTTCTGAAAATTTTAATGGATGCATTAAAGGAGCCATTATGCTAGCGGACATCTCGAATGTCGATGCAATCTATATCGTTTGTGGCAGAACGGATATGCGTAAATCTATCGATGGATTATGCGCAATTATTCAGGAGCAGTTCTCTATGGAAATCGACCATTCGCTCTATCTATTCTGTGGACGCAAATGTGACAGGATTAAAGCTATCTTAAAAGAACCTGACGGGATTGTTATGATCTACAAAAGACTCACCGCCCAAGGCTCTTACCGGTGGCCCCGGGATAAATCAGAGGTCCGGAATCTCACTTGGAGAGAGTTCGACTGGCTGATGTCAGGCATCGATATCGAGCAGCCAAAAGCTATTAAAACCACTTAAACTATACGGCAAAAAGTGCACATAAAAGCACTGGATTTCCTTGAAAATTCAGCATTTTTCAAGGTCATGATTGTCCTGTTTATCTAGGAGTTCTCCATGATTTCTGGTATAATAGAAGTATCAAAAATCGGGAGGAAAACGCAGTGGCAGACAGTTCTAAAGACCTTCAACTCCGTGAGTTGAAAGATATGATCAACGATCTGAAAAAAATGATAAAAACACTTCAGGCAACTGTAGATGCCGCTAACAAACGGGAAGAGGCTCTTACTCAGGAACGGGATAATCTAAAGGAAGAAGTGGATCTGCTTCGCAAAAAACTTTTCGGTTCTTCCAGTGAAAAACGTTCTATGGAGATTCCTGGACAGCTAAATTTATTTAATGAAGCTGAACTGGAACAGGATCCAACTATTACAGAACCGGAAGCTTTCGAAAGTCTTTTCCCAGAGAAAGAGACAAAAAAGCGGAAATCCCGTACAACTAACGCAGAACGGTTCAAAGGGATTCCGGTAGTCAAAAAATATCTGGATCTTCCGGATGAAGAAAAAGTCTGCCCTGTTTGTAATGCTCCTCTGGTAAAAATCGGTGAAGAATTCGTACGCCGCGAACTTTCCTTCGTACCAGCAAAGTTAAAAGTGATCGAAATATACAGCTTAAATTATATTTGCCCGGAATGTAATAAAGATGACGTTGCAGTTATCAAAAAAGGGAAAGACGGTCATGCGCATATGCTTCACGGCATGGCTGTTGCAGATACTATCGCATGGGTTATGTATCAGAAATTTTGTAACAGTCTTCCTTATACCCGGCAGGAAAAAGACTGGGCACAGTACGGTGTTGCTATCACAAGAGCAACGATGGCAAATTGGGTAATCCGCAATACATTGGATTATTTCACCCCAATGTATGATTACTTCCACCGACAACTCTTAAAAAGGGAATTCGCAATGGCAGATGAAACCCCACTTCAGGTATTACACGAACCCGGCAGACGTGCACAGACAAAATCTTACATGTGGTTATTCCGCAGTGGGGAAGATGGAGGATTACCAATCATCCTTTATAAATATTCAGAAACCCGTGCCGGGAATAACGCAGTAGAATTCCTTGAGGGATTCAAGGGATATCTGATGTGTGATGGCTACAGTGGTTACAACAAAGTGCCTGATGCCAAACGAACAGCCTGCTGGGCGCACATCCGCAGATATCTGACAGATGCAATTCCGAAAGGGAAGCAGCTGGATTATACACAGCCGTCTGTTCAGGGTATGATGTATATCAACCAGCTTTTCCATTTGGAAGATGTAATTAAAGCGAAGTACTCATCCTTCGATGCTATCAAGAAAGCTCGTCTTGAGAAAGAAAAGCCGATAGTAGAAGGCTTTTTGTCGTGGCTTGATAAACAGAATCCAGTCCGTGGATCAAGGATGGATAAGGCAGTTACCTATATTCAGAATCGCCGATCCTATCTTATGACCTATCTAGAAGATGGTCGCTGCAGTTTTTCTAATAATCTCAGCGAAAACGCTATCCGTCCGTTTACAGTAGGCCGAAAAAACTGGCTGTTCTGTGATACTCCAAACGGAGCCCAGGCCAGTGCTATCGTCTATACAATGGTAGAAATGGCAAAGGCAAATGGAGTAAACGTCTATCACTATCTAACCTATCTTCTGGAAAAGCTCCCGAATGATAGGATGAGCGATGAAGAGTTAGATAGGCTTGCCCCATGGAACGAATAAGTTAAAAATTCTCCTTCAAAACGTAAAACTTAATTGAAATTCAAAATATAATATTAGGAGATGATTCCGATGGATATTTAAGAAAGATTTATAACCATTATGATGAGGAACTAATAGAATGAAACAAATTATAAAAAGTATTTGTCTCATAGAAACGTGAAGTATTTCACAGAAAGGTGGGGGTATATATGAAAAAATGTAAAAGATTGTTAGCGGCGTGTTTAGGAGCGGTAGTAGTTTCTACAGCTTTCCCTACAATTACTAATGCAAAAATTAACATTTATGAAGATAAGGTTTCAGGAGGAACTTGGATTCAAGATTCTTCAACAGGAAAATGGTGGTATGAACATGCAGATGGAACTTACACTGTCAATGATTGGGAATATATTAATTGAAAGTGGTATTGGTTTGATGAAGCTGGGTGGATGCAAACCGGATGGAAACAAATTAGCGGAAAATGGTATTGGTTTGGAAACGATGGTTCAGGCTATATGCGACAAGGATGGGAAATAATAGATGGAAACTATTATTGGTTTGCACCAAGTAGTGTTATGGTGACGGGAAATAAAAGGATTTCTGGTATTGATTATTATTTTAATAGCAGTGGAGCATTAACATACGACGCATCTTTAGCAGCAGCAATTTATACAAAAAATTATGGCTCTGATAATATTAATACTTTACCAGACGGAGATCTGGTTGCTGATTTAGTAAGAGGTAGCTATAAAACTGAACAGTATGATAATTTTACAAGATCATCTTTTACATCAACTAATAATCTTGTTAAAACAAATAATTTAAACCGAGGAATATTTTATTACAGTGGTCATGGACTAATAGGTGGAAAAGGTATGGATTTGGGAGGTGAATCTTCGATTACTCCATCACAGCTGAGAAAAATGGATATGAACAATACCAAGGTCGCTTTTTTCTTTGCGTGTTATTGCGGATTGCCTGATCAGACAGGAGATAGCATGGCGACTGCTGCAGTTAAGGCAGGAGCGAAAGCAAGTTTTGCATATAAAATTTCTTCGGAAGTATCGGGAGATCGAAATGTCTCCAAGTTAATTTTTGCAGAAATGATGAATGGTGAAATTTTAAATGATGCAGTGATTACGGCTCAAACGAAATATCCAAATTATAAGCCACTGAGAGAAAAGAATGTTGTTATTGCTGGAAACAAAAATACTAAAATTTCAGATACATATACGATTAAAGAACACGAAGAACTGTATGTTCCAGAAGGCTATGTTTACAAAGGTAATGGAAGTTTTATAGAGTCGTATGTATTTGAGTATAATGGGTATGAGACAACTGATAGGATTGTTTATGATAAGGAAGATGGAGAATACATACTTAGAAGAAATGTGATTGACAAAAGCCGCTTGACAGAAATTGATTTTGCTGAGGTTGAAAAAAATAGTAATGCGTTTGATACATATTATTCTGACAAACAGTATGAAGATTATTTTGATGTAATTACAATGGTAGAAAATAATCCTACAGTTGTCAGAGTCTGTTCGTATATTGCTACTCATGGATGTTTAGAAGATGTTTAGAATATGATTGCATTGATTTACAGAATAACCAAGATATAACAGAAAA
>URHS01000031.1 GCA_900547685.1 uncultured Blautia sp.
GCTAAAGCTTCTATAGAACCACGCGACTATCGCGTGGTTTTCTTAATACAAAAAGATGACACTCTTGCAATGCAAGAGTGTCATGATTAAAATTTCAAATTCAATACTAAAGCTAACACAAAGAATAATACACCAAGAATTTTTGTTACTTTTACTAAAGTACCTTCCATGGATCGTCCTTTATTTTTTCCCCAGTATGTTTCAGACATACCGGAAAGGCTTCCCAATCCCTGAGATTTTCCTTCCTGCATCAGAATGATTACAGATAATGCAATACAATCTATAATGAAAAGCACAGTTAAAGCAATTCTTAAATATTCCATCGTTACACCTCCTAATTGCTAAGCAATACAAGTGTAACACAGGAACTTTGCAATTTCAACTATTATTTTTCATGAATGGATTTCTATACTGTGCTTCTTTCCCTAAATCGTCTTCAATTTCCAAAAGACGATTATATTTTGCTGTCCTTTCTGCTCTGCATGGTGCTCCTGTCTTTATCTGACCGGTTCCCATAGCCACTGCCAAGTCAGCAATAAACGTATCTTCACTTTCACCTGACCTATGCGAAATGATAGCACGATACCCTGCCTTATGTGCCATATCCACTGCTTCCATAGCTTCTGACAAGCTTCCGATTTGATTTACTTTAATCAAAATGGCATTTCCCGCACCCATTTCAATTCCTCTTTGAAGACGCTTTGTATTTGTAACAAACAAATCATCTCCTACCAGCTGTACCTTATTTCCAAGACGCTGTGTCATCTGTACCCAGCCTTCCCAGTCTTCTTCACAAAGCCCATCCTCAATAGATACAATAGGAAATTTTTCCAGAAGTTCCTCATAGTAATCAATCATTTCTTCTGTACTTTTTACCACTCTTTCACCCTGCATAAAACTCTGTCCCGGAAAATAATACTTTCCATCTTCATAAAGTTCACTTGCTGCCACATCCAGAGCAAAGGAAATTTCTTTTCCCGGTATAAATCCGGCATCTTTCACTGCCCTTACCATATACTCCAAGGCATCTTTTGCCCCCTTTAAATCCGGTGCAAAGCCACCCTCGTCACCTACAGCTGCTGACAATCCTTCTGACTTTAATATTTCTTTTAATTTATGATATACCTCTGCGCACATACGAAGTCCTTCTTGAAAGCAGCAGGCGCCTACAGGCATAATCATAAATTCCTGAAAGTCTACGGTGTTATCTGCGTGTTTTCCTCCGTTTAATATATTCATCATAGGAACCGGCATTCTTCTGACATTCACTCCGCCCAGATATTGATACAACGGAATTCTAAGTGCTTTGGCTGCTGCATCCGCTGCTGCCAGAGAAACACTTAAAATTGCATTGGCACCTAATTTTTCTTTGTTCTCTGTTCCATCCTCTTGTTTCATCAAAGTATCAAGATATCTCTGATTTAAAACATTTTCTCCTAAAATACATTCTGCTAATTTATCATTTACGTTCTCTACTGCTTTTAAAACTCCCTGACCGCAGTATCGTTTTTCTTCATCTCTCAACTCCCAAGCTTCGTATTTTCCTGTGGAGGCACCTGATGGAACAATAGCTTTCCCCGTATATCCGTCTTTGCCTACAATCCCTTCTCCTACTGTCACTTCTGCCTCCACTGTGGGATTGCCTCTGGAGTCCAGCACTTCTCTGGCGTAAACCTTTCTAATCGGTAAATAACGATTCATGGTACAACCTCCTGTTTTTTTCATTTCCAATGTTAGTATTCACATTCACCGATTAAAATATGCCCTCTTTGAAAAAGATCAAAATTTTTCATAATAGTAATTCAAATGCTTTCCACACTTAATTAAGAAAAACCCCGAACTTTAGAATAAACTTTTCCAATAGTTCGAGGTTTTATTTTATATTAGAATATTTAATTTTTTATTTTTTAATTAATAAAGATTTTCCAGTCATTTCTTTTGGCTGTTCCATACCCATTAATTCAATAAGTGTAGGAGCAATATCTGCAAGGCATCCACCCTCTCTTAAATCATAAGAAGGATCTGCATTTACCAGAATAAATGGAACCGGATTTGTTGTATGTGCTGTAAACGGAGCACCTGTTTCATAGTCTACTAACTGTTCTGCATTTCCGTGGTCTGCACAGATAAACATCTGTCCATCAACCTCTTTGATTGCTTCTACTGTTTTTCCTACACATTCGTCAACCGCTTCAATGGCCTTGATTGCCGCTGCTTCCACACCTGTATGTCCAACCATATCCGGATTTGCAAAGTTAATGATAATCACATCATACTTATCAGACTTAATTGCCTCTACCAGTTTATCACATACTTCATAGGCACTCATTTCCGGTTTTAAATCGTAAGTAGCAACTTTTGGAGATTTAACCAGAATTCTGTCTTCTCCTTCATTTGGTTCTTCCACACCGCCATTAAAGAAGAAAGTAACATGAGCATATTTCTCTGTTTCTGCAATACGCGCCTGTTTTTTGCCATTTGCAGCTAAAAACTCACCAAATGTGTTTGTAATTGCCACTTTATGGAAAGCAACTTCTTTATTTGGAATCGTTGGATCATATTCTGTAAAGCATACAAATGTTAAATCCAATTTCTTTTCTCTTGCAAATCCAGTAAATTCATCGTCACAAAAAGCTCTTGTAAGCTCTCTTGCTCTGTCAGGACGGAAGTTAAAGAAGATTACAGAGTCTTTATCCTGAATAGTTCCTACTGGTTTGCCATCCTTTACGATTACAGTAGGCATTACGAATTCGTCTGTTTTTTCTTCTTTATAAGATGCTTCTACTGCTGCTACCGGACACTCTGCCTGTACGCCTTCACCCTTTGTCATTGCGTTAAATGCCAATTCTACACGGTCCCAGCGATTATCTCTGTCCATTGCGTAGTAACGTCCCATAACAGAAGCAACCTGTCCTACGCCCAGCTCTTTCATCTTATCGCAAAGCTGCTCTACATATCCTTTTCCACCTGTAGGAGGTGTATCTCTACCATCTAAGAAGCAGTGTACAAATACTTTAGAAAGTCCTTCTTTTTTCGCTAATTCTAAAAGGCCAAATACATGAGTTAAATGACTGTGTACACCACCATCAGATAATAATCCGAATAAATGCAGTGCAGAATTATTTTCTTTTGCATTTTTTACTGCTTTTAATAAAGCTTCGTTTTTGAAGAAATCTCCATCTTCGATTTCTTTTGTAATTCTTGTAAGCTCCTGATAAACAATACGTCCTGCACCCATATTTAAATGACCTACTTCAGAATTTCCCATCTGTCCGTCAGGAAGTCCTACTGCCATACCACTGGCATTTCCTTTTACAAAAGGATATTTCTCCTTTAACATATCCATTACAGGAGTTTTTCCTTCACATACTGCATTTGCCTCACATTTGTCATTTAATCCGTATCCGTCAAGGATCATTAATACGGTTGGTTTTTTACTCATAATATTTCTCCCTTCTATATCTATATAACAGAAATACCGATTTCTCATTTCATGTTGTTACCAAAGGTATTCTATCACGAAATAGGAAATCGGTAAATGCTTTTTTCTATAATTTTCTAAGACAATACTTTAGATAAAAATTCTTTTGCTCTCGGTGTCTTTGGATTTCCGAAAAATTCCTTTGGTGTACTATCCTCTAAAATTCTTCCTTCGTCCATAAATAAAATTCGGTTGGCAACTTCTTTTGCAAAGCCCATTTCATGGGTAACAATAATCATGGTCATACCTTCTTTTGCCAGAGCTTTCATTAAATCCAATACTTCTCCTACCATTTCAGGATCCAGTGCACTGGTAGGTTCGTCAAAAAGAATTACATCCGGATTCATAGCAAGAGAACGCACAATAGCAACTCTTTGCTTTTGACCGCCTGATAAAGTAGAAGGATAAACATCCGCCTTGTCCTCAAGTCCAATTCTCTTTAACAAATCAAAAGCCTGCGCCTTTGCTTCTTCACGAATTTGTGCTTTTGTAGTAGTAATAGGAAGAAGTTCTTTCTTCTGAGAAGAAAATACATTTTTCACTTTTATTACAAAATTCTTTCTCTTTCTCTGGCTCAGTTCCTGACATTTTACATACACCGGTGCCATCATAATATTCTGAATAACCGTTTTATTATTAAAAAGATTAAAATGCTGAAAAACCATTCCCATGTGACGGCGATGAATATTGATATCTACTTTCATATCGGCAATATCTACACCATTAAAGATAATGCTGCCTCCGGTAGGATCTTCCATACAGTTTAAGCATCTTAAAAATGTACTTTTTCCGGAACCTGAAGGTCCAAGGACAACCATAATATCACCTTTATTCACTGTGACATTAATATCCTTTAAAACCTGAACATGATTAAAATCTTTTTTCAAATTAATTACGTCTATCACTCTTTTTCAGGCTCCTTTCTAATAATTTTACCAGCAGAGAAATAATCAGCACCAAAACAATGTAAATCAATGCCATTACCAAATACGGTACCATAAATTCATAGCTGTTACTTCCAATATAACTAAATGCTACATATAAATCAGCAGCACCTACAAAACTTACAATCGAAGTTTCTTTAATTAAGGAAATAAATTCATTTCCCAAAGTAGGCAGAATATTCTTAACCGCCTGTGGAATTACAATTTTCACCATACTTACACTAAAGCTTAATCCTACTGCTCTTCCGGCTTCTAACTGTCCGGCATCTACAGACTGAATTCCGCTTCGCATAATTTCTGAAATATATGCACCACTGTTCAATCCAAAAACAGCCATTGCCACAACTTCTCCTGAAGTACGAATACCCATAATTGGAAGAAGGACATAATAGAAAACCAAAAGCTGTACTACCATTGGTGTTCCTCTGAATAATGCCACATAAAAACTGCAAATTCCATTTAAAATCCGAGGCAAACGTTTATATTTTGGAAGAACCCGGACTGTCGCAATCAGTGTACCGATTAAAATACCTACAATTAAGCCTACAATGGCAATCATCAAAGTATTTTGCAGACCTTCCACAACTTTCACATAACCGTTCTGCTCCAGAAAAATCTCCATAAATTTATCTATTTTCTGTTCAAAGTTACCCATTTTTTCACCTTTTCACTTACTGCATTTCATTGATTGCTTCTGTGATGCATTTAGCAGGAGCAGCATCTACCATTACATATTCAATGTTTCCGTTAATTAAATCCTGTACTGCTAAAGAACTGTTTTTATAAGTAACACATTTCGCAGGCAGGCCTGGGAATCCCCAGTCTTCATCACCTTCAATATAATACTGACCTGTTGTTCCCGCCTGTACACCGATAGTGTCAGACTCTTTTAATTCATTTAAAAGTTTTTCAACTTCTGCCGCATCTTTGCAGTTGTCGAAAGTTGTATTGTCGCTGGCAACAATCAGACGCTGAGATGCTTCATAATAACTGTCAGAGAACGTTACCTGCTGCGCTCTTTCTTCGTTTACTGTCAGACCAGCCATCGCAATATCACATTTAGACTGTCCTACAGATAAGCAAACTGCATCGAAATCCATATTCTGAATAACCAGTTCCTGGTCTAATTCTTCTGCAAGAAGAGCTGCAATTTCCATATCAATTCCGTAATATTCATCACCTTTTGTAAATTCAAATGGTTCAAATGCTGCGTTTGTAGCAACCACCAACTGTTCTTTGGATGTGTCCAGTTTTGCAGATTTTACTGCAGTCGGTTCTCCGTCTGAGAAATATTTTTCACAGATTTCATCTAAAGTTCCATCTTCTTTAATTTTTGCAATAAAAGTATTTACCTGTTCTAATAATTCCGGCTGTTTTTTATCAATACCGAAAGCATATTCCTCATCTGTTAAATCCACATCAATAATCTTGGCTGTTTTTTTACCTTCGTTTTTTGCGCCTTCTTCTTTACTACTTCCACAAGCTGTCATAGACATTGCCATCAATGCTGCTAATACTGGTACCAATAATTTTTTCTTCATATCTATCTCTCCCTTTATTCATTTTCTTTGTATTTTTTGTATATTTATTCATCTGTTAAAGAATTATAACAGTTCCTTGTTTGCTTTGCAAGCCTTTTTTTCACTTTTTTCATTTTTTCTTCTATATTTATTCATTTTCAATGTATATCAATACACTATAACCGGTGTATTCACCTCAATGTTCTCATAAATCGTCCGCACATTATCCAGCGGTGTATTGATACATCCGTGTGAACCGTTTGTCAGATAAATTTCTCCCCCAAAACTGCTTCTCTTTGTCAAATCGTGAATTCCAATACCGCCATTAAAAGGCATCCAGTAATTCACCGGTTCTTCGTACTCAATACTTCCATCCGGTTTCTTCCCTACTAAAGTAAAAGGACTTGCTTTATCCTTTAATCTCCAGACACCGCCCTTTGGTGTCCCATGATTTTTATTGGGATTTCCTGTAACAACCGGAGTATCTACCAGACAAGTTCCATTTTTATAAAACCACATCCGTTGCTGATCAATGGATATTTCTACATAAGTACCATTGATATCATTTCCTTCATGCGTCTGCCCTTTATACAGCCAGGTAGGTTCCAGTTCTCCACTTTGTCCTGCATTTAATGCAGCAATTAATGCATCTGTTGTTTTATCCTGCCATAATCTCCATCCGTAATCACCCGTAGTCAAATGTACAATTTCCCCTCCTGTTGTTTTAAAATCACGAGGCTTTCCATAAGTATTGTATTTTTCTGACCATCCGATAACCACCGGTTTTACAAGATTCACATCGAATGTATAAGTTCCGTCTTCACCTTTTACCAGCCAGGATTTGAGCATATCTCTTGTAACTGTCTCTTTTTCATTTCCAAAGTTTACAGTAATCTCCGTAGCTGTAAGTTTGTTTAATCGCTCTGCTTCTTTTACCAATCCTTCATCACTTTGCAGCACAGCCGGCTTTAAATAGCAATCTTCCTCTGTTAAAGAAATTTCTGTTTTTCCTTCATCTACTGCTTTTTTAAGCACTTCAATGGTTTTTTCCTTGTCTAAAGCAGTTCCTTCTGCTTCAGGCACAACTTGATAAGTCGTACCATCATCTTCCACCTTTGCATCCTGAGGCAATGTCATATTAGCATCCTGCATACATACCAGTTGACTCACTGCCTGTTTAAAACTAGTCTCATCATAAGAGTGTTCTATAGAAACCGTATAATTTTTATCCTGAAAAATCTGTATAGGCCACAGCCATGAATTCTGTTTATCCTTTATTTTGTTCAGTTCCTTGTCATTTCTATATTGAAGTTTAATTGATTCTCCACTGATAATTTCTGTTTTATCATCCTTTTCTTTAATTGTCAGAACATAACCTTCGGAATTTTTTTTGATAATTTCCTTGGCATCTTCTATTTTCTTTCCCCCATAAGAATTATCATTAATTACTGTTCCGGGATAAAATCTATTCTGATAATAAACAGCCAAAAACACATATCCTGCTAAAAAACACATTACAATTCCACCCGTGATTCCCCACAGAACTTTTCCTGTCTTTTTACTGCTTTTCCTTCTTCGTTCTCTTTTTATCCTCTGATCTGCCTTTTTTAATTCTTTTAACCTTTGTTTACTGCTCTTCTTATCATTCATTGAATAAACTTCCTTTTCTCAAAGCACATCCTAATAAGTTACATTCGTTCTCATTTTACTCCAAAAAAAAACAAAATAAAAGCTTTTTCTCTACTTCTCTTGCAATCCTCATACTTTTTTCATATTATTTATAATATGTTAACGGAAAGGAAATATTTTTGTATGAATTCATTATTAGATACTGCCTGCTGCCAGCTCTGTCCTCGAACCTGTAAAGTTAATCGTCAAACTTCAATCGGATTTTGCGGTTGTACCACCGATATAAAAGCTGCCAGAGCTGCCTTACATCTATGGGAAGAACCTTGTATCAGCGGAACAAAAGGAAGCGGAACTGTTTTCTTTTCCGGCTGTACTTTAAAATGCTGCTTTTGCCAAAATTCTCAAATCAGCTGTGAAAATTTCGGAAAAACACTGTCCGTATCACAGCTCAGCGAAATTTTCTTAAAACTTCAGGAAGAAGGCGCTCATAATCTCAATCTGGTTACTCCTACCCAATATCTTCCTTTTATTCTAAAAGCTTTAGATAAAACAAAAAATATTCTCTCCATACCTGTCATTTACAATTGCGGTGGTTATGAAAGACCGGAAATCATCTCACTTTTAAAAGGCTATGTTGATATTTACATGCCTGACCTGAAATACTATGATACCTCCTTATCTCTTTCTTACTCCAAAGCAAAAGATTACTTTTCATTTGCCTCAAAAGCAATTCCGAAAATGATAGAACAAACAGGAGCTCCCGTATTTAACAAAGAAGGAATCTTACAAAAAGGTGTACTTATTCGTCATCTGGTCTTACCGGGATGCAAAGAAGACTCTATAAAACTTTTAGAATGGATAAGTGAAACACTTCCCAAAAACAGCTTTTTACTGAGTCTTTTAAGTCAATATACACCTGTATATAAAGCACAGGAATACCCTGAAATCAATCGAAGAGTAACAACTTATGAATATAACAAAGTTTTGGACAAAGCAATTTCTCTGGGACTTGATCAAGGCTTTATGCAGGAAAGAAGCAGTGCATCTTCCGTATACACTCCTTCTTTTCAACTAGAAGGTCTTGATACAAAATAATTTTTTCACAGAAAAGAACCGGAAAGTTTCCTTATTGGAAACCTCCGGTTCTCTTAAAATCAATCATTTTAATTTGGAATATCTTTTATTTGTAATTTACAATAGAACCAAAATCTGGTTTTAATGCAGCACCACCAACTAATCCACCGTCAATATCCGGCTGAATGAATAATTCCGGAGCTGTTGCAGCATTTACAGAACCACCGTACTGAATACGGATTGCTTCTGCTGTTGCTTCATCGTAAACTTCTGCAATACATTCACGAATTGCTTTACAAACTTCCTGAGCCTGCTCTGTTGTAGCTGTTTTACCAGTTCCAATTGCCCAGATTGGTTCGTAAGCGATAACTGCTTCTTTTGCCTGCTCTGCTGTAATTCCCTGGAAACCAACTTTTACCTGCTGACGGATAAAGTCCATAGTAACACCCTGTTCTCTCTGTTCCAGAGTTTCACCACAGCACATAATTGGAGTTAAGCCATGTTCAAATGCTTTCAGCATTTTTTTGTTAATATCTTCGTTTGTTTCACCGAAGTATTCACGTCTTTCGGAATGTCCTAAGATTACATATTTAACACCTGCATCTACCAGCATGTTTGGAGAAATTTCTCCTGTATATGCACCTTTTTCTTCAAAGTACATATTTTCAGCACCAACCTGAATGTTGCTTCCTTTTACAGCTTCTACAACTGGTACAATATCAATAGCAGGTACGCAGAATACAACATCTACTTCTTCATTTGCTACCAGTGGTTTTAATGTGTTTACTAATTCAACTGCTTCACTTGGTGTCATGTTCATTTTCCAGTTACCAGCGATAATTTTTTTTCTTGCCATTGGAATGACCTTCTTTCTGATTTTATAATTGTATTTTGGGTTCGCTAAGGTTCGAGAAGGGCCTCGCACTAAACTCAACCTTCGCCTTTGGCTCGCTTTCGTTAAGTTGCTTTCGGCCTACTTATCGTTTGCTGCAGCAACACCTGGTAATTCTTTTCCTTCCAGGAATTCCAGAGAAGCACCGCCACCTGTAGAGATATGTGTCATTTTGTCACCATATCCTAAGATATTTACTGCTGCTGCGGAATCACCACCACCGATGATTGTTGTAGCATCTGTATCAGCAAGTGCTTTTGCAACTGCTGCAGTACCGTGTGCAAAGTTTGACATTTCAAAGCAGCCCATTGGTCCATTCCATACAACTGTCTTAGCATCTTTTACAGCATCAGCAAAGATTTTTTCTGTTTCAGGTCCAATGTCCATACCTTCCCAGCCTTCTGGAATCTGTCCGCTGCCTACGATCTGAATGTTGCAATCATTAGAGAATGCATCACCAATTCTGTGGTCCACCGGAAGAAGAAGTTTTACACCTTTTTCTTCTGCTTTCTTTTTCATTTCTAATGCATATTCTAAATAATCATCTTCGCATAAAGAAACACCAATGCTTCCGCCTGCTGCTTTAGAGAAAGTATAAGCCATACCTCCACCGATGATTAAAGTATCTACTTTGTCCAGAAGGTTATTGATAACAGAAATTTTGCTGGAAACCTTTGCACCGCCAAGGATAGCAACAAAAGGTCTTTCTGGATTATTTACTGCATTTCCTAAGAAATCAATTTCTTTCTGCATTAAGTATCCAACAACTGCTGTATCAACAAATTTTGTAACTCCTACGTTAGAGCAATGTGCTCTGTGAGCTGTACCAAATGCATCATTTACAAATACTTCACAAAGAGATGCAAGTTCTTTAGAGAATTCCTCACCATTTTTTGTTTCTTCTGCGCGATAACGTGTATTTTCAAGTAAAATAACTTCGCCGTCTTTCATTGCTTCTACTGCTGCTTTTGCGTTTGGTCCTACAACTTCAGGATCAGCAGCAAATTTAACTTCCTGACCTAATAATTCAGATAAACGTTTTGCAACTGGTGCTAAAGATAATTCTGGTTTTGCTTCTCCCTTTGGTTTACCAAGGTGTGAGCATAAAATTACTCTTCCACCATCTGCAATTAATTTTTTAATAGTAGGAAGCGCAGCTACCAGACGATTTTCGTCTGTAATTTTACCTTCCTGTAATGGTACGTTAAAGTCACAGCGAACCAGGACTTTTTTTCCTTTTACGTTAATGTCGTCAACTGATTTTTTATTAAGCATTGAGAAATGCCTCCTTTTTCTTATTTTCCCGTCTTTTTATATAGACGAAAAGGGTCCGGCCCACAATAGACCGGACCCTTATTGAGCCTTATAATACCTGAATATTATTTGTTTAATAATTTTCCGAAGTATTTGATTGTTCTAACCATCTGGCTTGTGTAAGAGTTTTCATTGTCATACCATGATACAACCTGAACTTCTGTTGTGCCGTTGTCTAATGGAAGAACCATTGTCTGAGTAGCATCGAACAGAGAACCATATCTCATACCAACGATATCGCTGGATACGATTTCATCTGTGTTATATCCAAAGGATTCTGTAGATGCTGCTTTCATAGCATTGTTGATTTCTTCAACTGTTACATTTCCTTTTACAACTGCTGTTAAGATAGTTGTAGAACCTGTTGGTGTTGGGATACGCTGAGCAGCTCCGATTAATTTTCCGTTTAATTCAGGAATAACTAATCCGATAGCTTTTGCAGCACCTGTGCTGTTTGGTACGATATTTACTGCTGCAGCACGAGATCTTCTTAAATCACCTTTTCTCTGTGGTCCGTCAAGTGTCATCTGATCACCTGTGTAAGCATGAATTGTGCACATAATACCAGACTGGATTTCTGCTAAATCATTTAATGCTTTTGCCATTGGAGCTAAGCAGTTTGTTGTACAAGAAGCTGCAGAAATGATGTTGTCGTTTTCTGTTAATGTTTCATGGTTTACATTGTAAACGATTGTTGGTAAGTCATTTCCTGCTGGTGCAGAGATAACAACTTTTTTAGCGCCTGCATCGATATGAGCCTGAGCTTTATCTTTAGATGTATAGAAACCTGTACACTCAAGAACTACGTCTACACCGATTTCTCCCCATGGAAGTTCAGCTGCGTTTGCTTTTGCGTAAATTTTGATTTCTTTTCCATCAACTGTGATGAAGTCTTCACCTGCTGTTACTTTATCAGCTAATTCGTATCTACCCTGAGTAGAGTCATATTTCAGTAAGTGAGCTAACATTGCTGGAGATGTTAAATCGTTAATTGCTACGATTTCAAATCCCTCTGCTCCGAACATCTGTCTAAATGCAAGACGACCAATACGTCCAAAACCATTAATTGCTACTTTTACTGCCATGATTTTTATTCCTCCTAAAAGTGATTGATTTAATGTGAGTTCTTTAACAAAAAATATATACTTTGTTAAAGAAACATCAACCTTGTCCATATTGTACCTGTTTTTATCCAAAAATTCAAGTCTATTTTCAAATTTCCTGTGGTTTCATACTTTCCCACTTGAAACCGGCTCTGATTTGCCCTTATAATAAAGAAAATCTCATATTTTTTATACGAAAGGAAAAAATTATGTACTATGATTTTCATCTCCATTCGGATTTTTCCGAAGACAGCACCAGCCCTATGGAAGATATGATAAAAAAAGGGATTGAACAAAACCTAAAAGGAATGTGCTTTACAGAACACACAGATTTAGATTTTCCCGGAGATACTTTTACCTTTCTAACGGATTTAGATGCATACGAAAAAACTTTCTTACAATTAAAAGAAAAATACCAAGCTCAAATCAACCTTTATTTTGGTCTGGAAGTAGGGTTACAACCCCATCTAAAAAAAGAAATACCTGCGCTTTGTGCTTCTAAAAAGTTCGATTTTCTCATAGGCTCCACTCATCTGGCAAATCGACTGGATCCTTATGAGGCTGTTTTCTTTGAAAACCGAACAGAAAAACAGGCGTACCAGAATTATTTTGAAGTTCTTCTCAAAAATCTTCAGACTTATTCCTGTTTTGACACCTGTGGCCACATTGATTATGTAGTTCGCTACGGTCCTTTTAAAAATACACACTACTGTTATAAAAATCATGCCGATACGTTGGACGAGATTTTAAAAACACTCATCCATAACGGTATCGGCCTGGAATGTAACACAGCAGGTTTTAAATACGGTCTGGGGCAGCCACATCCTTCTATAGAAATTTTAAAACGCTATAAAGAATTAGGCGGTGAACTTCTGACTTTAGGTTCTGATGCCCACGCTCCCTGCCATATTGCCTATGACTTTTCAAAAGCTTCTGACCTTTTAAAATCCTGCGGTTTTAAATATTATACAATTTTCAAAGATAGAAAACCGGAATTTATTGTCTTATAAAAATCCTTCTATAAATATTGGGGTATTTTATTTAATAATACCCCAATATCTGTTCTTTATTTTCTCATGCTTTTCCTAAAATAATACCGCCTCCGGCTACATATTCTCCTTCATAGAAAACCACTGCCTGTCCCGGAGTAACTGCTCTTTGAGGTTCACGGAAAATAACTTTTACTTTCCCTCCCTCTAAATTTTCCAGTGTACATACTGCTCCCGGATGATTATAGCGAATTTTTGCAGTCAATTCTTTTCCTTCTTCTATATGGTCTATTGCCATAAAGTTTACTCTGTCACAAATCAAATCTGTCACAAATAAATCTTCGTTTTCTCCAATAACCACCTCATTGGTATCCGGCCTTATTTCTGTTACAAATACAGGATGTCCCATGGAAAGATTTAATCCTTTTCTCTGCCCAATCGTATAATGAATAATTCCCTTATGCTTTCCGATTACTGTACCATTTTCTAAAACATAATTTCCTGTTTCAATCTTTTTCCCTGTATTTTCTTCAATAAATCCCGCATAATCATTGTCCGGAACAAAACATATTTCCTGACTGTCCTTTTTATGTGCAACCGGAAGGCCTGCTTCCTGAGCAATCTGGCGTATTTCTTCTTTTGTATATTCACCTACCGGCATCAAAGTTCTGGAAAGCTGCTCCTGTGTAAGATTATATAAAGCATAAGTCTGATCTTTTTTTGCTGTTACAGAATTCCGAATGGCATATCTTCCATTTGGAAGCTGCTCCACTCTGGCATAATGTCCCGTTGCAATATAGTCTGCCCCAATATCAAGACTTCTCTTTAAAAGAGACTCCCATTTCACATAACGGTTACATGCAATACAGGGATTCGGAGTTCTTCCTTCCAAATATTCCTGATTAAAGTAATCAATGACTTTCTCTTTAAATTCTTTCCGAAAATTCATAACATAATAAGGAATATCTAAAATCTGAGCAACACGTCTGGCATCATCTACAGCACTTAATCCACAACAGCCACCGTTTTCCTCTTGAAATTCATTATCTTCTTCCTGCCAAATCTGCATTGTCACCCCGATTACATCATACCCTTGTTTTTTCAACAGATATGCTGCCACAGAAGAGTCTACACCACCAGATAACCCTACAACAACTTTCTTTCCGCTCATTAATACTCTTCCTCGTCTTCTTCTTCACCTTCATGTATATCTGATTTTGGTTTAGAGAGACCTTCAATCTTAATTCCGTGTTTTTCTGCATAATCCCACAGCGCTGCATGAATTGCTTCTTCAGCCAACAAAGAACAATGTACTTTTACTGGCGGAAGTCCGTCTAAAGCTTCCATAACTGCTTTATTTGTAACCTTTAAAGCTTCTTCAATTGTTTTTCCCTTTACCAGTTCTGTTGCCATACTGCTTGTTGCAACAGCAGCTCCACATCCGAATGTTTTAAATTTGCAATCCTGAATTACCTGATTGTCATCAATATCAAGGTAAATTCTCATAATATCACCGCATTTTGCATTTCCTACAGTTCCTACTCCACTGGCGTTTTCAATTTCTCCTACATTTCTTGGATTCTGAAAATGATCCATAACTTTTTCGCTGTACATAATAATTTCCTCCGTTTTTTTCCCTTATTTACTCTGTTTTTTTATAAAATCTTCGTATAATGGTGATAAATCACGCAGTTTTCCAATGATTTCTTTTAACTGTTCTAATGTATAATCTAAATCTTCTTTTGTGGTATCTTCACCTAAAGTCAATCTCAAAGAGCCATGAGCAATTTCATGTGGCAGACCGATTGCCAGTAATACATGAGAAGGATCTAAGGAACCGGACGTACATGCAGAACCACTGGAAGCAGCAATCCCTTTCATATCCAGCATAATCAACAAAGACTCTCCCTCTACAAAACGGAAACTGAGATTGATATTATTGGGCAGACGCTTTACAGGATCACCATTTAATTTTACATAAGGAATTTCCTTTAATACTCTGTCGATAAAATAATCTCTCAATTCTCTTTCTTTGGCAGTACGCACTTCCATTGTCTCTGATGCTCTTTTTGCTGCAACACCATAACCCACAATACCCGGAACATTTTCTGTACCTGCACGTCTTTTTCTTTCCTGTGCACCTCCATGTACAAAAGAACGGATTTTTACACCTTTACGAATATATAAAAATCCAATACCTTTGGGTCCGTTAATCTTGTGTGCACTGGAGCTAAGCATATCAATGTTCATTTCATCTACATTAATAGGCACCTGTCCAAATGCCTGAACAGCATCCGTGTGGAATAAAACCCCATGTTCTTTGGCAATCATTCCGATTTCCTTTATAGGTTCAATGGTCCCGATTTCATTATTGGCAAACATAATGGAAATCAAGATTGTTTCCGGGCGAATTGCTTTTTGCAGTTCATCCAGATTTACCAACCCATTCTCATCTACATCTAAGTATGTGATTTCAGCGCCTTTTTTTTCCAGATATTCACAAGTATGCAAAATCGCATGGTGCTCAATCTTTGTGGTAATAATGTGATTGCCCTTTTTGCCGTATGCTTCAAAAGCAGCTTTTAAAGCCCAGTTATCAGCTTCACTTCCTCCTGCTGTAAAATAAATCTCCTCTGTTTTTACACCTAAAACTTTTGCAATTTCCTCTCTTGCAGTGGTAATGGCTTCTTTACTTCTTTGTCCTACTTCGTAAATACTGGAAGCATTTCCATAATTTTCTGTAAAATATGGAAGCATAGCATCCACAACTTCCTGAGAAGTTTTCGTAGTTGCTGCATTGTCCAAATAAATTCTTGTTTTCATATTCATCATCTCCTATATTTAATCACATTTCTGCACTTTAATTTGTCCTTTTTCACGAGCCTTACGGCTTTCTTCTACTAACTGACTGATTTTTATAGAATCTACTGTTTCCTGAATGCTTTTATTAATTTCCTGCCAGACATAACGAGTAACACATAAATCTTCACCCTGACAATGCTCATTACTCCCCGCTCCACAGGACACCGCTTCAAGACTTCCCTCCAAAGCTCTTAACACATCTCCCACGGAAATTTCTTCCGCCGGTTTTGCCAGGCGATAACCGCCCTGAGCGCCTCTTTCACTGACAACCAAACCACTTTTTTTCAGCTTTCTCATAAGCTGTTCCAAATAGCTGTCCGAAATATTTTGTCTGTTAGAAATACTTTGTATGGAAACAGCTTCCTTATCACTATATAATGCTAAGTCGATTAACGCTCTTAAACCATATCTTCCTTTTGTAGAAAGCTTCATCTTATCGCCTCTCTTTAATTCCGACTGTTTTACTCTGATTTCTAATCTGGAAGTAGAATAACATCTTTCCTTTGTTCTGTCAAGTTCCTTTAAAGAATATATTATGAAAAAGAGAAAATAAGGATTTCACCATGAGTAATAGAAACTTTCTTTTAAAAGGTACACTTCTTCTGACATTATCCGGTTTTCTTACAAAAATCATCGGCTTTATTTATAGGATATTCCTCTCTCAAAAAATTGGTGCACAAGGTATGGGAATTTATCAACTTATCTTCCCCATTTACACTCTGTGTTATGCTCTTGCCGTGGGTGGTATACAGACAGCCATCTCCCGTCTTGCAGCAGCAAAGGCTGCTTTAAAAGATGAACAGGGGGCTCGTGATATATTTCTGCTGTCAGCCTCTCTTGCCACTACAATCTCTATTATTACCGGATTTTTTCTATATCGCCATGCAAACTGGTTTGCCCTACATCTTTTATTTGAAGAACAATGTACCCCACTTTTAAAAATTTTAGCAATTTCCGTTCCTTTTGGAGTTTTTCATTCCTGTGTCAATGGATATTATCTTGCCAGAAAAAAGCTTTCTATTCCTGCTGCTGCCCAACTTATTGAACAGTGCTTTCGTGTAACAGCTTCTTTTGTACTTTTTTCAATCTGGATGGAAAAGGGAATTTCAATCACACCAAAACTGGCTGTTTTCGGACTCCTTGCCGGAGAACTGGCTGCCTGGTTATTTACTGGATTTATGATTTTATGGGACTTCTGTAAAGGGCATTATCACCTGGCTTCCATGGTAGAACCTTTAAAAAAATTAAAAGCAATTGCGACACTCTCTCTTCCCCTAACTTGCAATCGTCTTCTGGTAAATATTCTTCACAGTATTGAAGCTGTACTTATTCCCGGACATTTACAGCTTTTTGGACTGGATAATGCCTCTGCCCTCTCTATCTATGGTGTTTTAACAGGAATGGCTCTCCCTCTTATTCTCTTCCCATCTGCCATTACTAATGCATTATCTACTGTACTTCTGCCTTCTGTAGCAGAAAATCAGGCATTAGGAAAACGAGAAACTATCCGTAAGAGTATTTTTTTATCCGTAAAATATTGCCTACTTTTAGGGTTTGCAGCTTTTTTCTTTTTTTATGCCGGAGGAAATCTGCTGGGACTTTTACTTTTCAAAAATGAATTTGCAGGAACTTTTATCAAAACACTATCCTTTATCTGTCCCTGCTTATATTTATCCGGCACTTTAAACAGTATTTTAAATGGGCTGGGGGCTGCAAATCAAACATTTTGGCTGAATACACTGGGACTTGGCATTCGTCTTCTTTTTGTATTTTTTGTAATTCCTCACTATGGAATTATGGGGTATCTCTGGGGACTCATTATCAGTGAACTCTTTATAACACTGCTCTCCCTTTACTGTTTACGAGACTTTCTCTTTATTCATTCACTTTAAAGTTTTAAACTTTACATTAAAAAAGTATCGACAATCTGTTTTTTTTGTATTATAATTTACAAAACACCAAGGGCAAAAGTCCTGCCCAAACTGAGGATAAAAGGAGATTTTTTATGAGCTTCCAATTTATAAAACAACTTCCGACTCCGGACGAAATCAAAGAGCAAATCCCTATGTCAGAAGAATTAAAAGAACAAAAAAGAAAAAGAGATAAAGAAATACAAGATGTTTTTACCGGAGTTTCTGATAAATTTCTTGTAATTGTGGGTCCTTGTTCTGCGGACAGAGAAGACTCTGTGTGTGAATACACAAATCGTTTGGCAAAATTACAAGAAAAAGTTTCTGACCGCTTAGTTTTAATTCCCAGAATTTATACAAATAAACCCAGAACTACAGGTGAAGGTTATAAAGGTATGCTTCATCAGCCAAATCCGGAAGCAAAGCCTGATGTATTAGCCGGTATTCTGGCAATCAGAAAAATGCACATTCGTGCACTTACAGAAACAGGTCTTACCTCTGCTGACGAAATGCTTTACCCTGATAACTGGCATTATTTATCCGACCTGCTTTCTTACGTTGCCATTGGTGCCCGTTCTGTAGAAAACCAGGAACATCGTCTTATGGTAAGTGGTCTTGATATCCCGGTAGGTATGAAAAATCCTACCAGCGGAGATTTTTCTGTTATGTTGAACTCTGTTGTTGCTGCACAGGGTGGACATGATTTTATTTCCAGAGGCTGGGAAGTAAAAACTGAGGGAAATCCTCTGACTCACACAATTTTACGAGGAGCAGTCAGTAAACATGGCAATACAATTCCAAATTATCATTACGAAGATTTACAGCGTCTTCTGGAAATGTATCATGAAAGAAATTTGGCCAATCCGTCTGTTATTATTGATGCGAACCATTCTAATTCAGGAAAAAAATATAAAGAACAAATTCGTATTGTAAAAGAAGTGCTTCACAGTCGTCTTGTATCTAAAGATATCCAAAATCTTGTAAAGGGTGTTATGATTGAAAGCTATCTCGTAGAAGGTTGCCAAAAAATTGCTCCTGACAACATTTATGGAAAATCTATTACCGACCCATGTCTTGGATGGGAAGATACAGAAAAACTTATCTTTACCATTGCAGAACTCTGCTAAGATTTTTTTAATAAAGGAAAATAAAAAGAGGACAATGTCCTCTTTTTATTTTCTAGGATGTGTTTTCATATACACATCTCTGATTTTATTTACATTCATATTCATATAAATCTGCGTTGTAGATATATCTGAATGCCCCATCATCTCCTGTACACTTTTTAAATCTGCCCCGTTTTGTACTAAATGTGCTGCAAAAGAATGGCGGAGTGTATGTGGAGTGATGTCTTGCTGTATTCCTGCTGACACAGCATAACCTTTCAAAATTTTCCAAAACCCCTGTCTGCTCATAGATTTCCCTGAGCAATTCACAAACAACAATTCACTGTTATTTTCCCCTAAAAGTTCTGCTCTTGCCCATGCCATATAAGATTCCACCGCTGTTTTTGCAGCTGTTCCAAAAGGAATTACCCTCTCTCTTTCACTTTGATTGCATGTAAGATATCCTAATTTTAAATTTACATCTCTCAATGTAAGATGAATTAATTCACTTACTCTAATACCAGTTGCATATAAAAGTTCCAACATTGCCCTGTCACGCACACCTTTTGCCGTATTTCCCTTAGGCTGACTCAAAAGCAAGTCCACCTCATCTACTGTTAAAATTCCCGGAACCTTTTTTTCTATTTTTGGTGCTTTTAAACATTCTGCAGGATTCTCTTTCCAGCACTCTCTCTGACATAAATACTGAAAAAAAGCTCTTATGGATGCAACACTTCTGGATATGGAAGACGCTGCAAAATTCTTTCTTTCCAAATGCATGATATAAGAATTCAGTAAAACGGCAGATACTTGATGCCATTCAAGAATTCCTTCCTGTTTTAAAAACTGCTCTAATTTTTTTAAATCTCTCTCATAAGATACTTCTGTATTTCTGGAAGTGCCTCTGGTATTATGTAAATGCTCAATAAATTCCTGTATTTCGCACTTCATATTTCATTCCCCTTCTTTTAGGCATAGTACGATTATATATCAAGTGCACTCCAAAAATCAAACCTTATTTTACAAAAAAACCTTATTTTCTCAGTATTTCTTATATCCAATGCTGAAAAATCCAAATTAAAATGTTTTGATTAACATAACTTTCCAACCAAATTCCCAATAAAACACAAACACCTGCACCTAAACCGAAAAAAGTATATGCCTGATAATCTACTTTTTCTCTTTTTCCTTTTTTCCACGATTTCCTGCTCATAGACATAACAATCCAAAACAACAGCATCCATCCCGGCAAATAAAAAAGTATTTGAGGCAGAAAGCAGGCAGTCCCCATTAGAAGTCCTTTCAACCCACACTCCAAAACAAAAATTGTCAGAAGATTTCCTGCTAAAAAACCAAACCACAAAAGGCTAAGTACAACAGCAAAAAAGCCAATATACGTCAGTCCCATAAATATCATAAACAAAAAATAGATACCTCTTTGAAACAACAGATGTCCAAACAATGTTTCTGCACTTATCAATTCTTTTGACGCAGCTGCTCCATATACAGTCAAAATTCCAAAAGGGTATCCTGTTTCCCGAAATAATAAGTTGCCACCGATAATTCCAAGGACAAACCCTGCTAAATACCAATAAAAAAGAAGTTTGATATTATTTTTCATACTCTCACCCTGTACAGTTTATGTCTTATACAGAAAAAAAAGACTCTTATTTTAAAAATAAGAGTCTTATCGTTTTAAAGTCAACGGTATTATTTTGCGTAATCAATTACACGTGATTCACGAATTATGTTTACTTTAATCTGTCCCGGATATTCCAGTTCAGCTTCAATCTGCTTTGAAATATCTCTTCCCAGAAGCACCATATCTGCATCTGTTACATGCTCCGGAACTACCATAACACGAATTTCTCGTCCTGCCTGAATAGCAAAAGACTTATCCACTCCTTTAAAGGAATTAGCAATATCTTCTAACTGTTTTAATCTGTTGGTATATGTTTCTAATGTTTCACGTCTTGCACCTGGTCTTGCTGCAGAAATTGCATCAGCAGCCTGTACAATACATGCGACTAATGAAGTAGGTTCTACATCACCGTGATGTGACTCTACTGCATTGATAACGATTTGTGATTCTTTATATTTTTTACATAAATCTGCACCAATCTGAATATGGGAACCCTCTACCTCATGGTCAATGGATTTACCAATATCATGGAGCAGACCTGCTCTTTTCGCCATTCGTATATCCGTTCCTACCTCACCTGCAAGTAATCCTGCAAGCTGTGCTACTTCGATAGAATGTTTTAAAGCATTCTGTCCATAGCTTGAACGGAATTTCATACGGCCCAGAAGACGGATAAGTTCCGGATGAATACCATGAACGCCTACCTCCAATGCTGCGGCTTCTCCTTCTTCCCGCATCATTGTTTCAACTTCTTTTTGAGCCTTTTCAACCATTTCTTCAATTCTTGCCGGATGAATACGTCCATCTACAATCAGCTTCTCCAACGCAATCCTTGCAATTTCCCTGCGAATAGGATCAAAGCCGGATAATACCACTGCTTCCGGAGTATCATCAATAATTAAATCTACACCAGTCAGTGTTTCCAGAGTACGAATATTACGTCCTTCTCGACCAATAATTCTACCCTTCATTTCATCACTTGGCAACTGTACTACAGAAATTGTAGCTTCTGCAACATGATCTGCTGCACATTTCTGAATAGCTGTTACTACATATTCCTTTGCCTTTTTGTCAGCTTCTTCTTTTGCCTTGCTCTCTAATTCTTTATAAAGCTTGGCCGTGTCAATTTTCACTTCATCTTCAACAGTTTTCAACAGATAATCTTTTGCTTGTTCGGAGGTCAGACCTGAAATTCGCTCCAGTTCCTGCACTCGCTGTCCTTGTAATTCGTCAACTTTCTTTTCCTTTTTCTTTAATTCTGCTTCCTTTGCTGTGTATTCAGCTTCTCTCTTCTCCAAAGCATCCGCTTTTTTATCAAGAGCTTCTTCTTTTGATAAAACACGTTTTTCGTACTTCTGAAGTTCGCTTCTTCTCTCTTTTGTCTCTTTTTCCAATTCATTCTTGGTACGGAGATTTTCTTCTTTTGCTTCTAAGAGAGCTTCTCGCTTTTTGGTTTCAGCAGTCTTTAACGCTTCATCTATAATGCTTCTCGCTTTGACTTCTGCTGTTCCAATGGTTTCTGCATCTTTTTCTGCTTTTTTCTTAACAGAAATACTTGCGGTAACCGGAACTGCAACCAGCGCAGTAAGAATCACAGCAATAATTGCAACTAATACATAATACATTGCCGCAGGAGCACCTCCTTATTTAGTTTTCATTGTACGAATACAACAGTATAATTTTATACTGAATTCTTAAAAAAGTCAACATAAAAGCAGAAACTATACATACTTAATCTGTATAATCTATACAAAATCCCTTTACTCTGAAATCTCACGAAAAGCTGATAAAATATCAGAAGAAGAAAATCCTCTTCTCAGCAAAAAACCATACAATCTTCTCTTTTCTTTTTCATCCATTTCTTTCGGATGAGAACATTTCTTTTCAATCAAACTGCGAATTGTCTCTTTTGTATCTGTTTCATCTTCTGTTTCCAAAAATGCTTCTGCAATCAGTTCTGCCGGTATTCCTTTTCGCATCAATTCCATTTTTATTCTGGCTTTTCCCTTTTTTTTCTTTTGATTCTGTATATACATCACAGCATATCGTTTATCATCTATATAATGAAAGGACTCTATATAATCCAATGCTCTTTGTACAACAATCTGAGGATATCCGCCATCCTGTAGCTTCCTTTCCAATTCCCACTTCGTTCTATCCATTTTCTGCAACAAATGCATAGCTCTTAATTTTGCCCTTTTTGTCAAAATCTCATTTATAATTTCAGTATAAATACATTCCTCAATTTCCCTGTCCTGTTCCAGATGATAACGAAACAGCTCGCCTTTATATAACACAAAGGCGGGCTGTCCGTCTATTTCAATCTGGAATTTTTGTTTTGTCACAGGCTTAATATCCGTAACAATCATCTATTTTTCCTCTTAAATTTCTTCTGTTTCTTTATTTCCTGTACTTTCACCAACAGATGCTGGCTGTTCTGTTTCCTTCTCATCAGGCAGAAGTCCATAATGTACTCTTACTTTTTGTTCGATTTCTTCTGCAATTTCCGGATTTTCTTTCAAATATTTCTTTGCATTTTCTCGTCCCTGTCCGATTTTTCCATCATTATAGGCATACCATGCACCGCTCTTATTTACAATGCCAATATTTGCTGCTAAATCCAGGATATCACCCTCTTTGGAAATTCCTTCGCCAAACATGATATCAAATTCCGCTTCTTTAAATGGAGGTGCGATTTTATTTTTAACTACTTTAATTCGTGTTCTGTTTCCAACCATTTCTCCTCCCTGTTTTAAAGTTTCAATTCTACGCACATCCATACGAATAGAGGAATAGAATTTCAAAGCACGTCCACCGGTAGTAACTTCCGGATTTCCAAACATTACTCCTACTTTTTCACGAAGCTGATTAATAAAAATAACAATACAATTAGACTTACTGATATGTGCAGTCAGTTTTCTCAATGCCTGAGACATCAGACGCGCCTGAAGACCTACATGGGAATCTCCCATATCTCCTTCAATTTCTGCTTTTGGCACTAATGCTGCAACAGAATCCACAATAATAATGTCCACAGCACCGGAACGCACCATAGTTTCAGTAATCTCCAGTGCCTGTTCCCCATTATCCGGCTGTGAAATATAAAGATTATCAATATCAACGCCAATGTTCTTTGCATAAGCCGGATCTAATGCATGCTCTGCATCAATAAACCCTGCAATTCCGCCTCTTTTCTGTACTTCTGCTACCATGTGCAAAGCAACCGTAGTTTTACCACTGGATTCCGGGCCATAAACTTCAATAATTCTTCCCTTTGGAACACCGCCTAATCCTAATGCAATATCTAAGCTCAACGCACCTGTAGGTACGGTTTCTACATTCATATTTGCAGTGGAATCTCCTAATTTCATAATAGAACCTTTTCCAAACTGCTTTTCAATTTGTGCCAAAGCACCATCTAATGCTTTTAATTTATCTTCTTTCACCATCTGTGCCATATTTCTTCTCCTTTTAATCTCACTTTCGCAAACACGAACTTATGTTCGTTTCTATGTCTCATAATAGTATACTTTTTTATTCTTGTCAACTGTTTTTCTTACGCTTCAAGAACCACTTCCCATCCTGTTTTTGTTTCTTTTGAAATCTGCAGAGAATACTGCAACCGTGAAAAAATTGATACTGTCTTAATCTGACAGAAAGATATGTACTGCTCTCTCAGTATGCACGCTTTCCTCTTTTCTGTCAAGTTGAATTCTCATTTTTTATCAATGCATATACAGTCTTTTCCCTGGTTTAGCAAAAAAAGGAGATGTCACCTTAAAAGCAACATCTCCTTTACCCTTATTATTTCATAGTCGGCTGTGTGAGAACAGAACGTACATGGGCAACTTCTTCCGGTTTTGCACAAGCTGCCGGAACATAATAACTTTTTGCTCTGGCAATCTGATAAATTTCTTCCTGTGACATTTCACACTGATTTCTCATCTGCTTTAAAGTCTGTTTTAACTGCTGATTTTCTGTCTGTGTGATCATTTCTCCGTAACGTACTAATTCTCCATTAATTCCTGCAAGTGTATCTGCTACCATTGTCTTTTCTGTCATTTCTACCCCTCCTACTGTAAAAACTGCATTAACTGCTGCTTACTTTCCATTGCGGACTGCGCAGATTTCTGAAAGAACTGTTTAATCTGCGGATCCTGTGATTCCTGTGCATAATCCTGCATTTTACAGTGAGTAGTTTCAAATCCACCAATTAAATGACGCAAATTCTGTAAATCAAGTACTGAAATCTCTGTCATAATCATTTCCTCCTGTTTTCTTGTTCTACCTTCTTAGTATGTCAGGATTTTTGATTTCTATGACAGGATACTTTTCCCTGATTTTATTTTATCTGTTAATCAGCCAATCATACATTTCTTCATACTGTTTTGCAGAGTTTGCCCATGAAAAATCTCTTGCCATGGCTCTGTCTACCAGTTTATTCCATTCTCGTTTTTTATCATAATAAATCTGCTCTGCATAGCGGATAATTCCCAGCATTTCATGAGCATTATAATTTTTAAAGCTAAAGCCTGTACCTGTGTTTTCAAACTCATTGTATGGCTCTACAGTATCCTTTAATCCACCTGTTTCACGTACAATCGGTAATGTACCATAACGAAGGCTCATAAGCTGACTCAAACCACATGGTTCAAATAAAGATGGCATCAAAAACGCATCACTGGCTGCATAAATTCTGTGGGACAGTCCATTGTCATAGAAAATATTGGCAGATACTTTGCCCTGATATTTCCATGCAAAATGACGGAACATATTTTCATATCTTTCCTCTCCTGTACCCAGAACAACCAGTTGAATATTATCCTGACACAGCTCGTCCATCACGTAATTTACCAAATCAAAACCCTTCTGATCTGTCAATCGTGATACAACACCAATCATCATCGCTTTTGGATTTTCCTCCAGCCCAAGCTCTTTTTGCAATGCAAGTTTGTTTTTCACTTTTTCTTTTCTGAAATTCTTTGCATTATAATTCTTTGCAATATATTTATCTGTCTCCGGATTGTACTCATCATAATCAATTCCGTTTACAATACCTCTCAGATCATTGGAACGTGCCTGCATCAGACCTTCCAGATGTTCTCCGTAAAACTCAGTCTTAATTTCCTCTGCATAGGTATTACTTACTGTTGTAATAGCATCGGCATACACAAGACCGCCCTTTAATAAGTTGGCATCTTTAAATGCTTCCATTTTATCCGGTGTAAAGAAATGTGCCGGCAGTCCTGTAATCTGTCTTACAGTCTTAATATCCCAAGTTCCCTGGAATTTCAGATTATGTATTGTCATAACAGTTTTAATACCTCTGTAAAATTCCCCTTGCTGAAAACTGTCATTTAAATATACAGGTACTAAACCTGTCTGCCAGTCATGGCAATGAATAAGGTCAGGACGAAATCCGATTACCGGAAGTACAGACAATGCTGCTTTTGAAAAGAAAGCAAATTTTTCAATGTCAAAACGAATTTCTCCATAAGGCTGATATCCTGAAAAATAATATTCATTATCAATAAAATAGAACTGAATTCCTTCATATTCCATCTGCATGATACCTACATATTCTCGTCTGTATCCAATGTCCATATAAAAATGAGTTACATATTGCAGCTGATTTTTATATTCTTCTTTCATACATAAATATTTTGGAATAATCACCCGTACATCATACTCTTTTTTATCAAAACATTTGGGCAGCGCACCTACTACATCAGCCAGACCTCCTGTTTTTATAAATGGCACCGCCTCGGATGCAACAAACAAAATTTTCTTCACTAAAACACCCTCCTTGTCAGATAAGATATGCCTTTCCATATCTTGTTTTATCTAACAACATTATACTCCTTTTTTTGTGTAAAGAAAAGTCGTTTTATTATAGTAAACCCTTTATTTTTTGTATTCTAAACGTATTTTATCTGCAATAAGGGCAATAAATTCTGAATTTGTTGGTTTGCCCTTTCCTGTACTGACCGTATAACCAAATAATTCATCAATAGTATCCATTTTTCCTCTGCTCCAAGCTACTTCTATGGCATGACGAATTGCACGTTCTACCCTGCTTGGTGTAGTTTGATGTTTTTTCGCAATAGTGGGATAAAGTATTTTTGTAATAGAATTCAGCATTTCCATGTCATTGACTGATAAGATAATAGCATCTCTTAAATACTGGTACCCCTTAATATGTGCCGGTACTCCGATTTCATGAATAATGTCAGTTACATCTGCTTCTAAATTTCTTTCATAATAGCTGCCGGTATTTTCATAGGCATCTACTTTTCTGATATCCCTTTTTCTTCCATCTCTAAGATTACGCATGCGCTTAATTCTGGATAACAACATGTTATTGTCAAAGGGTTTTAAAATATAATAATTTGCTCCTAATTGAAAAGCATCTTCCGTAATCTGTTCCTGCCCCACTGCAGAAACGACAATAAAGGCTGGCTGCTTCTTTAAATTACTATCTTTTCCCACTCTCTCCATAACTGTCAGTCCGTCCACTTTTGGCATAATAATGTCTAAAAGTACAACATCCGGTTCTTTTTCTTTTATAATATCGTATATTTCCGCACCATTGTTTGCATGTCCTACTAGTTCCAGCTCTTTATCCTCGTTAATTAAATTCCCCAATAAGTCCAACATTTTCTCGTTATCATCTGCAATAGCGACATTTAACTTCTCCATTAATCTTCCTCCATCAATTTTGTTACAACAACTTCTTCAGAATTTGACGGGCGCCCTTTTCAATCGTCAATAACTGAAGACTCTTAGTATTATATTCTCTGTTGTTATCAGAATCAAGTCAAATCCTTCTACAATTTGTTTTTCTTTGCGATTATTTTCATTCAATTTCGACATATTCATGATTTTTCGCAAGATTTTTATAGCATATTTTCAATAAAAATCCCGTAACCTTTCGATGAATCCTGTACAAAAACATGAGTAACTGCCCCAATGAGCTTTCCATCCTGAAGAATCGGACTTCCACTCATCCCCTGCACAATTCCTCCTGTTTCCTCTAAAAGTTTCGGATCTGTTACCTGAATTTCAAAAGCTTTATTTGTCTTGGATTTATTTCGATAAATTTCTGTTATTTCTATATCATAGGCTTTCACCTCATTGTTTAGATTTGTTAAAAGTTTTGCTTTTCCTTCCTTTACTTCTTGCTGATATCCTACCATGACTTTTTCATAGGGCAAACGTTCTATATCAAATACATTTCCAAAAATTCCCAATTCTGTATTTTTTTCTATGATTCCGATTTTTTTCTCCTGCTCATATTCAATATAACCGGACAGCTCACCCGGCATGCCTTTTGTTCCCTTTTTAATGGAAACAATTTGTGCTTCATACAATTCCCCTTCCGAAATATCCAAAAGTTCTCCGGTATCTGTATCACTAATCCCGTGTCCCAGAGCACCAAATTTCCCCCTTTCATCAATATACGTCATAGTTCCAATCCCCTGTGTATTATCACGAACCCAAAGTCCTAATTTATACTGTTCATTTTGGTCCAACACCGGTGATATGGAAAGAGGTATTTTCTCACCATTTCGGTTTACAAGAAGTTCCATAGTTTCTCCATGGCTTTCTTCAATATTTTTAATCAAATCTTTTTTTCCTGAGACAGGATTTCCGTTGACTTCTAAAATATAATCTCCCGACTTTGCAATGTGTGCTGCGGGTTCTGCCTGTACGCCGTCCTTACCTGTAATTTCTCCTGTATCAACTATCAATACGCCCTGAGTTTCCATATATAAACCTACAGGCGTACCACATACAGCTACCCATTTTTCGTCTGCTGTTTCCACCTGCACATCCTTTAAATAAACCATATCCAAAAAATAACAGGGTATTTGGTAACTGCCGTTTTTTGACACGTCAATGCTTTTTGAATACGTTACAAAAGGATAATCCAACATCTGGGAAACTCCTCTTTCCTGTCTCTGACGGATATAAATGGTGTCTGGAATTACCTTTTTTAGATAGTCAATTCCAAAAGCTGTCATAAAGCACATATCCGCTAGCAATAATCCGAAAATAAGGAGGCGATAATTACGTTTTTTCTGCAAAAAATCAAATCCTTTCCTATTTTTTTCAAATTTTACCGTTATATTTAAGATAAATTTTCCGCCTGCGGCAGGTTGCTTCTGCAACATAATACCTGTCCGCCGCAGTACGATCTTATTACATAAAAAAAAGATACACTGCTGTGTACCTTTTTAGTATGTGATATTTTCTTTATTTCACTCTTGTATTTTTTTGTTGCCGTGCCAAATCTTTCATTTCTCTTGCATTCTGCAGCACTGCATTTGTTATTTCTGCACCGCCTAACATTCTGGCAAGTTCTTCCACTGACTGTTCTTCATTAAGTCTGAAAATTTCGGTAACAGTTTCGCCATTTTTTACCTGTTTTTCAATAACGTAATGACTGCTGGCCTGAGACGCAATCTGAGGCAAATGAGTAATACAAAGTACTTGATGTTTTTCTCCGATTAACGCCATTTTCTCTGCCACTTTCTGAGCAGTTCTACCGCTGATTCCTGTATCAATTTCATCAAAAATCAGAGTTTCTGTACAGTCTTTATCTGCCAGCAGTGTTTTAATTGCCAGCATAATTCTGGAAAGTTCACCACCTGATACCACTTTCGAAAGTTCCTTTACCGGTTCTCCGGGGTTAGTAGAAATCAAGAAATGAATTTGATCTTTTCCCAATGCTGTAAAATGTTCTCTTTCTTCAAAAGAAATTTCAAAAGAAACATTGAGAAAATTCAAATCCTGCAATCCTAAAATAATTTGTTTCTGCAGTCGCTTTGCCCATTTTTTTCGCACCTCTGTCAAAACAGACGAAGCTTTTGAAAGTTCTCCTTCCTTTTCCTTCCACTGCTTTTCCAATTTTTCTTTTCTTTCTTCAAAATGCAAAAGTTTTTCCAGCTTTTCTTGCTGCTCTGTCTGATAATCTAAAATCTCTGGTATGGTATGTCCGTATTTTGTCTTTAACCCATTAATCATATCC
>URHS01000032.1 GCA_900547685.1 uncultured Blautia sp.
GGGTTACGGGTTCTGGAAAAACTTTTACGATGGCAAATGTGATTCAGCAATTACAGAAGCCGACACTTGTCATCGCTCATAATAAGACGTTAGCGGCTCAGTTATATGGAGAGTTCAAGGAGATGTTCCCCGAGAACGCGGTAGAATACTTTGTATCCTACTACGACTATTACCAACCGGAAGCCTATGTTCCGTCCTCTGACACCTATATTGCAAAGGATTCATCTGTCAACGATGAGATAGACAAGCTTCGTCTTTCAGCTACATCTTCTCTTAGTGAACGAAAAGACGTAATTATTGTTTCCAGTGTGTCCTGCATATATGGAATTGGGAGTCCTGACGATTATCAAAACATGATTATTTCCCTACGTCCCGGAATGGAAAAGGATAGGGATGAAGTTATTCGAGAGTTGATAGATATTCAATACGATCGCAATGAAATGGATTTTCATCGAGGAACTTTCCGGGTTAGAGGAGATGTTTTAGAAATCTTTCCGGCAGATTATTCAGAAACAGCAGTACGAGTGGAGTTTTTTGGAGATGAAATTGATCGTATTACAGAAGTTGATATTTTGACAGGAGAAATTAAAAGTGCATTAAATCATATTGCTATTTTTCCTGCATCTCATTATGTAGTACCGATTGAAAAAATACGGAAAGCTGCCGTTGCAATAGAAGAAGAATTAAAAGAGCGTGTGGATTATTTTAAGGGTGAAGATAAGCTTTTGGAGGCACAGCGAATTTCAGAGAGAACAAACTTTGATATCGAAATGCTCAAGGAAACAGGTTTTTGTTCGGGAGTAGAAAATTATTCCAGACATTTATCTGGATTAAAGCCAGGACAGCCTCCATATACGCTAATTGATTATTTCGGAGATGATTTCCTTATTATTATAGATGAATCTCATAAAACCATTCCACAAATAAGAGGGATGTATGCGGGAGATCAGTCCAGAAAACAAACTTTAGTTGATTATGGATTTCGACTTCCTTCCGCAAAGGATAACCGCCCTTTAAATTTTGAAGAATTTGAAGATAAAATTGACCAGATTTTATTTGTGTCTGCTACACCTGGAGAATATGAAGAAAATCATGAACTTTTGCGGGCAGAACAGATTATTCGTCCTACAGGACTCTTAGATCCAGAGGTAGAAGTGCGTCCTGTGGAAGGTCAGATTGATGATTTGATTTCAGAAGTTAATAAAGAAATTAAGAAGAAAAATAAAATTCTTATTACGACACTTACGAAACGTATGGCAGAGGATTTGACAGAATATATGAAAGAACTGGGTATACGTGTTAGGTATCTTCATTCAGATATTGATACCTTGGAACGAACACAGATTATCAGGGATATGCGTTTAGATGTTTTTGATGTGTTGGTAGGAATTAACCTATTAAGAGAAGGGCTTGATATTCCGGAAATTACCTTAGTTGCCATTTTAGATGCGGATAAAGAAGGCTTTTTGCGCTCAGAAGTATCTCTTATTCAGACCATAGGGCGTGCTGCCCGAAATGCGAATGGTAGAGTTATTATGTATGCTGATGTCATAACAGATTCTATGAGAATTGCCATAGATGAAACTATGAGGAGGAGAGCACTGCAGCAGAAATATAATGAAGAGCATGGAATTACTCCAAAGACAATTAAAAAAGCTGTTAGAGATTTAATCAGTATTTCCAAAGCAGTGGCAGAAACAGAAGAAAAACTGGAAAAAGATCCGGAAAGCATGAGCAGAAAAGAACTTGAAAATCTGATTAAAAAAGTTCAAAAGCAAATGCAGGCGGCAGCCGCAGATTTGAATTTTGAAATGGCAGCTTCCTTGCGTGATAAGATGTTAGAATTAAAAAAGAGTCTGGAAGAACTAGATGAGTAAAATTGTAACAGTTCAGCCATATCAGCTCGAATTGGTGGTTTCACCACCTATACGCTGCAATGCAGCGCAAATTCTCGCTTATGGCAGAGCGCCATATACAAATCCAACAAAATTGTCTTGTTGCAAGCAAGTTTGCCAATCCATTTTTGTGGATTTGTGCATGGCTGAACTGTTAAGTAAAATTCTAAAATAATTATAAAGCTCTTGACAAATAAAACGACTGGTGCTATCTTAAGAACATAGATGTTAGCACTCCACTACAACGAGTGCTAACAATAAAAAAGAAAGGAGCAGGATATGGAATTGGTGACTGAGTTGGATGAAAGAAAACGAAAAATTCTAAAAGCCATTATTCAGACATATTTGGAGACTGGTGAGCCGGTTGGGTCAAGGACGATTTCTAAATACACAGATTTAAATCTTAGCTCCGCAACAATCCGAAATGAGATGTCAGACTTAGAGGAATTAGGATATATCGTCCAGCCATATACTTCTGCCGGTCGTATTCCTTCCGATTTAGGATATCGACTTTATGTAGATGAGTTGATGAAGGAAAAAGAACAGGAAGTGGCAGAGATTAAAGAACTGATGATTGAAAAGACGGATAAAATGGAAAAGGTTCTAAAGCAGGTAGCAAGGGTGCTTGCATCCAATACAAACTATGCAACCATGATTACAGGACCTGCCTATCACAGAAATAAAGTAAAATTTATCCAGCTTTCGAAAGTCAGTGAAAAACAGTTGTTGGCAGTTGTGGTAGTTGAAGGAAATATTGTGAAAAATCATATTATTAACCTTCAGGAAGCAATGGACGAAGAGACGATTTTGAAACTAAATCTGTTGCTGAATACTCAGTTAAACGGCTTATCTATTGAAGAAATAAATCTGGCAATGATTTCTCGCTTAAAAGAACAGGCCGGTATACACAGTGCAGTAGTCGGAAGTGTCATTGATGCAGTTGCTCAGGCAATTGCGCCGGACGAAGAAGAGATGGAAATTTATACCAGTGGTGCTACAAATATTTTCAAATATCCGGAGCTGGCAGATAAGGCAAAGGCAAGTGAATTGATTTCCACGTTTGAAGAAAAACAGGCTTTGGCAGAATTTGCAAAAGAAACCATGGAAGCAGATAATGGCAAAGAAAATACAGGAATTCAAATTTATATTGGAGATGAAACACCTGTTCAGACTATGAAGGACTGTAGTGTTGTAACTGCTACTTATGATTTAGGCGGCGGTATGCAGGGAACCATTGGGATTATAGGTCCTAAGCGAATGGATTACGAAAATGTAGTAGATAATCTGAAAACTTTAAAAAATCAGTTAGACCATATATTTAAGAAAACATAGAAAGGCGGTAAGAGATTGGTGTCAGAAGAAAAAAAAGAATATAATACAATAGAAGAAGATGAAATTTCTCAAAATGAAACAGAAGAAATTTTGGAAGAAGATGATGTGAAATTAGCAGAGGAAACAACTGCTGAAACAGATGAGACACAAGAAGAACAGACAGAAGAAGAAAAAGCAGTAGAAAAGAAAGGGCTGTTTGGAAAGAAGAAAAAAGATAAAAAAGATGAAAAAATAGAAGAATTAACCGATATGGTAAAACGCCAGATGGCAGAGTTTGATAACTTCCGAAAACGTACAGAAAAGGAAAAAGCTTCTATGTATCAAATCGGAGCAAGAGAGATTGTAGAGAAAATTCTTCCGGTGGTTGATAACTTTGAAAGAGGTCTGGCAATGATACCGGAAGATGAAAAAGAAAATCCTGTGGCTACAGGTATGGCTCAGATTTATAAACAGTTGATGACAGCTTTTGATGAAATAGGAGTAAAAGCAATTGAAGCTGTAGGGCAGGAATTTAATCCTGATTTTCATAATGCAGTGATGCATGTGGAAGATGAGGAAGTGGAAGAAAATATAATTGTTGAAGAATTCCAGAAGGGATATATGTATAAAGATTATGTGGTAAGACACAGTATGGTGAAGGTTGCAAACTAGCGATATTCATCAAGCAGAAGAAATTCTGTGAGATTTTATCTTATAAATGAAAGATAACCAGTAAATAAATAATAGAAGAAAAATTCAGGAGGAATTTATCATGGGAAAGATTATTGGTATTGACTTAGGTACTACAAATAGCTGTGTAAGTGTAATGGAAGGCGGACAGCCGGTAGTTGTAGCAAACGCAGAGGGTGCAAGAACAACACCATCCGTAGTAGCTTTTACAAAATCAGGAGAAAGATTAGTTGGAGAACCTGCAAAACGTCAGGCTGTTACAAATGCAGACAAAACAATTTCTTCCATTAAAAGACACATGGGAACAGATTACAGAGTGACTATTGATGATAAAAAATATTCTCCACAGGAAATTTCAGCAATGATTTTACAGAAATTAAAAACAGACGCTGAAAATTATCTTGGTGAAAAAGTAACAGAAGCTGTTATTACAGTACCTGCTTATTTCAACGATGCACAGCGTCAGGCAACAAAAGATGCAGGTAAAATTGCAGGTCTGGAAGTAAAACGTATTATCAATGAGCCAACAGCAGCAGCTCTGGCTTACGGTCTTGATAATGAAAAAGAACAGAAAATCATGGTATACGACTTAGGTGGCGGTACATTCGATGTTTCTATCATTGAAATCGGTGACGGTGTTATCGAAGTATTATCAACAGCAGGTGATAACCGCCTTGGTGGTGATGACTTTGACCAGAAGGTTGCAGATTACATGATTGCTGAATTTAAGAAAACAGAAGGCGTTGATTTATCCGCAGATAAAATGGCTATGCAGCGTATTAAAGAAGCTGCTGAAAAAGCGAAAAAAGAACTTTCTTCTGCAACAACAACAAACATCAACCTTCCATTTATCAGCATGAATGCAAACGGACCTCTTCATTTTGATATGAACCTGACAAGAGCAAAATTTGATGAATTAACACATGACTTAGTAGAAAGAACAGCAGAACCTGTAAAACGTGCATTATCTGATGCAGGACTTGCACCTTCCGAATTAGGTCAGGTATTATTAGTTGGTGGTTCTACACGTATTCCGTCTGTACAGGATAAAGTAAAACAGCTGACAGGTAAAGAGCCAAGTAAAACATTAAATCCGGATGAATGTGTTGCTTTGGGAGCATCTGTTCAGGGTGGTAAGCTTGCAGGTGATGCAGGCGCAGGAGATATCCTTCTTCTCGATGTAACTCCACTTTCACTGTCTATTGAAACAATGGGCGGTATTGCTACAAGATTGATTGAAAGAAATACAACAATTCCTACAAAGAAAAGTCAGATTTTCTCCACAGCAGCAGATAATCAGACAGCAGTAGATATCAATGTTGTACAGGGTGAAAGACAGTTTGCAAGAGATAATAAATCTCTCGGACAGTTCCGTTTAGATGGTATTCCACCAGCAAGACGTGGTGTTCCTCAGATTGAAGTAACTTTTGATATTGATGCAAACGGTATTGTAAATGTATCTGCAAAAGACTTAGGAACAGGTAAAGAACAGCACATTACAATTACAGCAGGTTCTAATATGTCTGATGACGAAATTGATAAAGCTGTAAAAGAAGCTGCAGAATACGAAGCACAGGATAAAAAACGTAAAGAAGCAGTAGATACAAAGAATGATGCAGATGCTATGGTATTCCAGACAGAAAAAGCTCTGGAAGAAGCCGGAGATAAAATTGACGCAAATGATAAAACAGCAGTAGAAGCAGATTTAAATGCATTAAAAGATGTTCTTGCTAAATGTGCAAATGTAGATGAAATCACAGATGCTCAGGTAGAAGAAATCAAAGCTGGTAAAGAAAAATTAATGCAGAGCGCACAGAAACTCTTTGCTAAAATGTATGAACAGGCTCAGGCACAGGGCGGTGCACAGGCAGGTCCTGATATGGGTGCAGGAGCACAGGGCGGTTCCAACGAAGCATACGGCGATGATGTTGTAGATGGAGATTACAGAGAAGTTTAATCACCAGGCGTAAAGCAGTAAAACATGGGCATGGGGTGTTTTGTGACACCTCATGTCTTATGTGTTTCCATATCTGTGATACGCTGATGAGAGAAAGGGATAAGACAAATGGCAGATAAAAGAGATTATTACGAGGTCCTTGGAGTAGACAGGGGCGCAGATGATTCTGCAATTAAAAGTGCATATCGTAAGCTTGCCAAAAAATATCACCCTGATGTAAATCCTGGAGATAAAGAAGCCGAGAAAAAATTTAAAGAGGCAACAGAGGCTTATGGCGTTTTGAGTGACCCCCAAAAGAGAAAACAATATGATCAGTTTGGTCATGCTGCCTTTGAACAGGGCGGCGGGGGAGCCGGAGGCGGATTTGGTGGCTTCGGTGGATTTGGCGGCGCAGATATGGGAGATATCTTTGGAGATATTTTTGGAGATTTATTTGGCGGCGGAGGACGCAGAAGACCGAATAATGGTCCAATGAAAGGTGCAAATCTTAGAGCGTCTGTTCGAATTACTTTTGAAGAGGCTGTTTTCGGATGTGAAAAAGAGCTTGAACTGAATCTGAAGGATACCTGTACAACTTGTAACGGAACAGGTGCAAAACCGGGGACATCACCGGAAACATGCCCGAAATGTCATGGATCTGGTCAGGTTGTTTATACACAGCAGTCTATGTTCGGTACGATTCAGAATGTACAGACTTGTCCGGATTGTCAGGGAAGTGGAAAAATAATTAAAGAAAAATGTACACAGTGCCATGGTACAGGATTTACTTCCAGCAGAAAGAAAATTAAAGTTACCATACCTGCTGGTATTGATAACGGACAGAGTATTCGTATCAGAGAAAAGGGCGAACCGGGTGTAAATGGCGGACCAAGAGGTGATTTGATGGTGGAAGTTATTGTAGCACGCCATCCAATTTTCCAAAGACAGGATATGAACATATTCTCAACAGCGCCGATTACCTTTGCACAGGCTGCACTTGGCGGCGAAGTACGTATCAGTACTGTGGATGGAGATGTCCTTTATGATGTAAAACCGGGTACACAGACAGACACAAAGGTTCGTTTAAAAGGAAAAGGTGTTCCGTCTCTTCGAAATAAAAATGTCAGAGGTGACCACTATGTAACCTTGGTGGTGGAAGTTCCTACAAAGCTTAACGAAGACGCAAAAGAAGCACTTCGCAAATTTGATGAAGCTTGTGGAAACCGTCCGTCAAGTGGAGAAAAGAAGAAAAAATTTGGCGAAAAATTAAAAGATATGTTTGAAAATTAAGAAAACAGGGGAGTTGTATTTCATTGAAAGAATGCGGAATACAGCTCTCTTTTTAGTTGCAATTCTTTTTTCTTTCCTCTATAATAATAAAATACGCTTATTATGTCTGCATGTATGAAAATAAGGAGAAAATAAAATGAAGTGGAAAAAATTCAAAATAAAAACAAAAACAGAGGCAGAGGATATTATTATCAGTACACTGTATGACATTGGATTAGAGGGAGCACAGATTGAAGATAATGTGCCGCTTACACCTTTGGAAAAAGAGCAGATGTTCGTGGATATTCTGCCACAGATGCAGGAAGATGACGGCACTGCGTATTTAAGTTTCTTTGTGGAAGAAACGGAGGACGGAGAACTGCTCATGAATGGTGAAATTACAACGGAAGAAACGATTTTAAACGCTGTAAAAACAGAACTTGATGGTCTTCGTGATTTTATGGATATTGGTGAGGGTAGTATTGCCATAGACGAAACAGAGGATATTGACTGGATTAATAATTGGAAACAATATTTTAAACAATTTTATGTAGATGATATTCTCATTATCCCATCCTGGGAAGAAGTAAAAGAGGAAGATAAGGACAGAATGATTATCCATATTGATCCGGGAACTGCTTTTGGAACAGGTATGCACGAAACAACACAGCTTTGTATTCGTCAGTTAAAGAAATTCGTAAAAGAAGATACGGAGCTTTTAGATGTTGGTACAGGAAGCGGCATTTTATCTATCGTAGCATTAAAATTAGGTGCAAAACATGCAGTGGGAACCGATTTAGATCCGTGTGCAGTACCGGCTGTGGAGGAAAATAAAGAAGTAAATGAAATTCCTGCACAGGATTTTGATATGATGATTGGTAATATTATTGATGATAAGGATGTACAGGACAAAGTTGGATATGAAAAATATGATATTGTAGTTGCTAATATTTTGGCAGATGTTTTAGTACCTCTTACACCGGTGATTGTAAATCAGATGAAAAAAGGTGGTATTTATATTACCTCCGGTATTATCGATAATAAAGAAGAAACTGTAGTGGAGGCAGTGAAAGCAGCCGGTCTTGAGGTGTTGGAAGTGACCTATCAGGGCGAATGGGTTTCTGTTACAGCCAGAAAAAATTAGGAGAAAGCTATGTATCGTTTTTTTGTAGAGCCGTCTCAGATACAAGATAATCATATTTGTATTAATGGAAGCGATGTAAATCATATCAAAAATGTTCTGCGTATGAAACTGAAAGAAGAAATTTTAATCAGTAGCGGAGGAGATAAAGAATATACCTGCTATATAGAAGAAATTGGTGAAGAAGAAATTCTGGCGCATATTATGTATGTACAGGAAGCAGGTTATGAACTTTCATCGAAGATTTATTTGTTTCAGGGACTTCCCAAAAGTGATAAAATGGAGCTGATTATTCAAAAAGCAGTAGAACTTGGCGTACATCAGGTTATACCTGTAGCATCGAAAAGAGCGGTAGTAAAGCTGGATAAGAAAAAAGAAGAAAAGAAGCTTGCAAGATGGCAGGCAATTTCCGAAAGTGCAGCAAAACAGTCGAAACGTATGTATGTACCGGAAGTTGCCAATGTTATGAATTTTAAACAGGCAGTGGATTATGCAAAGGAACTTGATGTAGTTCTTTTTCCTTATGAATTGGCAGACGGAATGAAAAAAACAAAAGAGATTATCAGCAGAATAAATCCGGGACAGTCTATAGGGATTTTTATTGGCCCGGAAGGTGGATTTGAGGAAAGCGAAGTAGAACTTGCGAAAGAAAAAGCGGATGCACAGGTGATTACTCTGGGAAAAAGAATTTTGAGAACAGAAACAGCGGGACTTACAGTTTTGTCTATTTTAATGTATACACTGGAGGAGTAGAAATGGAAGCATATCTGGATAATTCAGCAACAACCAGATGCTACGAAGAAGTAAAAGATATCATGGTAAAAACCATGCTAGAGGATTATGGTAATCCCTCTGCCATGCATTTAAAAGGTGTAGAGGCAGAAAATTATGTAAAAGAAGCAGCGAAAGAAATTGCCAAAACACTGAAAGTGCAGGAAAAAGAGATTTTTTTTACTTCAGGAGGAACAGAATCGGATAATTGGGCTGTTATCGGTACAGCTTTGGCAAAAAACAGACAGGGTAAACATATTATTACAACACCTTTTGAACACGCTGCTGTGTCGGCACCGATAGAGTGGCTGCAAAAACAAGGATATGAAATAACAGAAATTCCTGTGGATGAAAAGGGAAATATTTTTTTGGAAAAACTTTCTGAAGCAATCAGAGAAGACACCATTTTAGTTTCTGCTATGATGGTAAACAATGAAATGGGAGCTGTTTTGCCTGTTGAAGAAATGGGACGACTGATTCATGAAAAGAATCCTCAGACAACTTTTCATGTAGATGCTATTCAGGCTTATGGTAAATATTGTATTTATCCTAAAAAATGGAAGATTGATTTGTTGTCTGTCAGCAGTCATAAAATACATGGACCAAAGGGTATAGGATTTTTATATGTAAATGAGAAAACAAAAATTCAACCCTTGATCTTGGGTGGAGGACAACAAAAAGGAATGCGTTCCGGTACAGATAATGTGCCCGGAATTGCAGGACTGGGGGTTGCTGCAAAGAAGATCTACAGTCGTATAGAAGAAAATGTTTCAACCATGATGGAACTAAAAAAATATTTTGCACAGGAACTTTCAAAAATAGAAAATGTAGAAATTAATGGTCCTGAAGTGGAAAATGGAGCGCCTCATATTTTAAATGTGAGTTTTCTGGGAGTAAGGAGTGAGGTGCTTCTTCATACGTTGGAAGATATGCATATTTATGTTTCAGCAGGAAGCGCATGTTCCAGTCATAAAAGAGCAGGAAGTGCAAGTTTAGCTGCCTTGCGTTTGACACCGGAAAGAAAAGAGTCTGCAATTCGTTTTAGTTTTTGTGAATTTACTACAAAAGAGGAAATTGACTACACACTGGAGGCATTGAAAAAGGTACTTCCAATGCTCCGCAGATATGCGAGAAAATAGAAAGGAAATTACAGAATGTATAAAGCATTTTTGATTAAATATGCGGAAATCGCAATTAAAGGAAAAAATCGCTACATTTTTGAAGATGCACTGGTAGCTCAGATTAAGTACCAGTTAAAAAATGTAGAAGGTAAGTTTAGAATTGTAAAAGAAATGGGACGTATTTTCATCTATACAGATGGAGAATTCGACTATGATGAAACGATTGAAGCTTTAAAGAGAGTTTTTGGTATTTTTAGTATTTGTCCTGCAGTTGTATTAGAAGATGAGGGATTTGAAAAATTATCTCAGGAAGTGACAGCCTATGTGCAGAAACTGTATGGAGAAAAAGCATTAACCTTTAAAGTAAATACAAGAAGAAATAAGAAAACATATCCTATGCAGTCTATGGAAATCAGCAGTGCTTTAGGGGGAGCAATCCTAGATGCCTGCCCGAATATGAAGGTAGATGTGCATAATCCTGATGTCTTTGTTAATGTGGAGATAAGAAATAAAATTTATTTGTATTCTGAAAATATTCCGGGACCGGGAGGTATGCCTCTTGGAACAAATGGAAGCGCTATGCTTCTTCTTTCAGGCGGTATTGACAGTCCTGTTGCAGGATATATGATTGCAAAAAGAGGAGTTACGCTGGATGCTGTATACTTTCATGCTCCGCCTTATACAAGTGAGAGAGCAAAACAGAAAGTTGTTGATTTGGCAAAATTGGTAGCAAAATACAGTGGTCCAATTCGCCTTCATGTAGTAAACTTTACAGATATTCAGTTATATATTTATGATAAATGTCCGCATGAAGAACTTACTATTATTATGCGCCGCTACATGATGAAAATTGCAGAGGAATTTGCTAAAAAAGACGGCTGTTTGGGATTGATTACAGGTGAAAGTATCGGACAGGTGGCAAGCCAGACTATTCACAGCCTTGCAGCTACAAATGATGTTTGTACCATGCCGGTATTCAGACCTGTAATTGGTTTTGACAAACAGGAGATAGTAGATGTAGCACTAAAAATAAATACTTATGAAACATCTATTCTTCCTTATGAAGATTGCTGTACGATTTTTGTGGCAAAACATCCTGTTACAAAACCCAATTTGCAGATTATTAAACGTTCAGAAGAAAAGCTTCAGGAAAAAATTGATGAGATGATGAAGGAAGCAGTGGAAACAGCAGAAACAATTATTTGTGAGTAGATAAAAAGAAAAGAGTGAAAAAAATACAGGCTATAGAAATTCTATAGCCTGTAAAAACTTTAAAGATTGTTTTAATTAAACTAAGTATGGTTTTAAGATTTCTAAGATTTCATCTAAAGCTGCGTCTGCTGCATGAATATTTAAGTCGATAGCTTTGGATAAATCTAAAGAAAAGATACCCATAATGGATTTTGCATCAATTACGTATCTTCCGGATACTAAATCAAAATCATAATCAAATTTTGTGATTTCATTTACAAAAGATTTAACTTTGTCGATAGAATTAAGTGAAATTTTAACTGTTTTCATTGGATAAAAATCCTCCCTTACATCAGATTTATTATTTGCTTATTACAAGGATAATGTTACCTTTTATGGTAGAAAAAGTCAATATAAAAAAGGGGAAATAAAATACAAATTATTTGAAAACAATTCGTCAAAACGCTTAAGTTTCAGAAGGAATGAGGATAAAATAATGAAAAAAAAAGTAGCATTGCATAATTTAGGGTGTAAAGTAAATGCTTATGAGCTGGAAGCCATGCAGGAGATGTTGGAAAAAGCCGGATATGAGATTGTCCCTTTTGCACCGGGTGCAGATGTATATATTATCAATACTTGCACAGTTACTAATATTGCAGATCGTAAATCCAGACAAATGCTGCATAAGGCAAGAAAAATGAATCCACAGGCAATCGTTATTGCTGCCGGCTGTTATGTACAAGCACAGAAGAATATGGAAAACATTGATGATGCCATTGATATCGTATTAGGAAATAATAGAAAACAAGATTTGCTGTTTGTATTGGAAAATTATAAAAAAGGCAGTGGTCAGGAAAAGGACATGATTAGTCTGGAAAAACCAGTAGAATATGAAGAGCTTCAGTTATCCAGCACAGGAGAGCATACAAGAGCATATTTAAAAGTTCAGGACGGATGCAATCAGTTTTGCAGTTATTGTATTATTCCTTATGTGAGAGGAAGAGTAAGAAGCAGAAAAAAAGAGGAAGTATTAGAAGAAGTTCTCCGCCTGACAAAAAACGGATATCAGGAATTTGTACTTACAGGAATTCATTTAAGCTCTTATGGGGTTGACTGTGAAGACAGCCTTTTGGAGCTAATTAAAGCAGTTCATGAAATTGAAGGAGTGAAAAGAATTCGTTTGGGTTCTTTAGAACCTCGCATTATCACAGAGGAGTTTGCACAGGCTTTAGGAGATATGCCGAAAATATGTCCGCATTTTCATCTTTCCTTGCAAAGCGGTTGTGATTCTACGTTAAAGAGAATGAACAGAAAGTACAGTGCGGAGGAATATTTAGAAGGCTGTAGAATTTTAAGAAAGTATTTCAAAAATCCGGCGCTGACAACAGACGTGATTGTAGGATTTCCACAGGAAACAGAAGAAGAATTTGCACAGTCTAAGAAAATGATAGAAAGTGTGGAATTCTATGAAACACATATTTTTAAATACTCCAGAAGACAGGGAACAAGAGCAGCAGAGATGGAAGGGCAGATTGATGAAGCTGTAAAAACAGAGAGAAGCCATAAGCTTATTCAGATGGGAAAAGAGAAAAAACAAAAGTATATGGAAAGCTTTTTAGGACAGCAGGTGGAAATCCTTTTTGAAGAAACAGCACAGATACAAGGCGAAGAATATTGGACTGGCTATACAAAAGAGTATTTAAAGGTAGCTGCGATAAGTAAAGAAAATTTAGAAAATCGTATTGTTTTTGGAAAAGTGGAAAGATTTATTGAAGAAGGTATTTTTATTTGCTCAATATAATAGTTGAATTTCTAAACAAGATATATTAAAATAAGAGTATAGTTGCAGTACTAGAATGATAGGTAAGGGCGTGAATTTATGGCAAATTTAGAGAATACACAATATTTTAATGTAAAAACAGACCCAGCAGTTCGTGTAAAAGAAGTATTAGATTTGGTATATAATGCCATGGCTGAAAAAGGATATAATCCGGTAAATCAGATTGTGGGATATATTATGTCAGGTGATCCCACATATATTACCAGTTATAAAGGGGCCAGAAGCACAATTATGAAAGTTGAGAGAGATGAGCTGGTAGAAGAATTATTGAAAGAATACATTAAAAATAAATCATGGAAGCGTGACTAATTTATGAGAATTATGGGATTGGATTACGGTTCAAAGACGATAGGAGTAGCAATTAGTGATCCTCTTGGAATTACTGCACAGGGAGTAGAGATTATTCGCCGGGAAGAGGAGAATAAATTGAGGAAGTCTTTGCGTAGAGTAGAAGAACTGGCAAAAGAATATGAAGTTTCGGAAATTGTTTTAGGATTTCCGAAACACATGAACAATACAATCGGAGAACGGGCGGAAAAATCGCTGCAGCTAAAAGAAGCACTGGAAAGAAGACTGGGCTTGCCCGTTGTAATGTGGGACGAAAGGCTCACTACAGTAGAAGCCAATCGTACTTTGATGGAAACAGGAGTACGCAGAGAGAATAGAGGTAAATATGTAGATATGATAGCTGCTGTATTTATCTTACAAGGCTATTTAGATGCAAAAGCAAACCCGGGGACAGTTTGAGGAAGCCTGAACCATATATGCGGTTTTGGCAAAAGCGAGCATGTGTCCGGGTTATGTGTATGCCTGAAAAGTGAATAAGAAAGGACGAAAAAATATGGAAACAGTAATTTTTGATGGAGAAGACGGAACAGAATTAGAATTTGGGATTTTAGAACAGACCAGAGTAGGTGGAATTAACTATCTTTTAGTAATTGATCCGGAAGAAAATGATGAAGAAAACGGAAGTGCGGCGTACATTTTAAAAGATATCTCAGAAGATGGTGATGAAGAAGGCTGCTACGTATTCGTAGAAGACGATACAGAATACGATGCGGTTTATAAAGTCTTTGAGGCCATGTTAGATGACATTGATTTTGAATAGGAGCGGAAATAATTGGAGGAAGAAAATTGAAAAAAAATAATAATGGAAAATTGCGTATCATTCCATTGGGCGGACTGGAACAGATTGGAATGAACATTACTGCTTTCGAATATGAGGACAGCATTATCGTAGTAGATTGTGGACTTTCTTTTCCGGAAGACGATATGCTGGGAATTGATTTGGTAATTCCGGATGTCACATATTTGAAAGAAAATATTGATAAAGTAAAAGGCTTTGTTATTACTCATGGACATGAGGATCATATAGGAGCACTTCCTTATGTTTTAAGAGAAATCAATGTACCTATTTATGCTACAAAGCTTACAGTAGGCCTTATTGATAATAAATTAAAAGAGCATAATCTTTTAAGAACAACGAAAAGAAAAGTGATTAAACACGGACAGTCTATCAATCTGGGTTGTTTTCGCATTGAATTTATAAAAACAAATCACAGTATTCAGGATGCATCAGCGCTTGCTATTTATTCACCGGCAGGTATCGTGATTCATACGGGTGACTTTAAAGTGGACTACACACCGGTATTCGGAGATGCAATTGATTTACAGAGATTTGCTGAAATCGGAAAAAAAGGTGTTCTTGCACTGATGTGTGACAGTACAAATGCAGAGAGAAAAGGATTTACCATGTCAGAGCGAACAGTGGGAAAAACTTTTGATAATATTTTCTCAGAGCATAAGAATACCAGAATTATTATTGCTACTTTTGCGTCAAATGTAGATCGTGTACAGCAGATTATTAATTCTGCATATAAGTATGGCAGGAAAGTAGCAGTAGAAGGAAGAAGTATGGTGAATGTTATCGGTACTGCGGCAGAATTAGGGTATTTGCAGATACCGGATAAAACATTGATTGATATTGATCAGATTAAAAATTATCCTGATGATAAAGTGGTTTTGATTACCACGGGAAGTCAGGGAGAGTCTATGGCAGCTTTATCCAGAATGGCGGCAAATATTCATAAAAAAGTTACTATTAAACCGAATGATACAATTATTTTCAGTTCTAATCCGATTCCGGGAAATGAAAAAGCAGTTTCCAGAGTTATTAATGAATTGAGCAGAAAAGGTGCAGATGTTATTTTCCAGGATGCTCATGTATCAGGACATGCCTGCCAGGAAGAAATCAAGTTGATTTACTCTTTGGTAAAACCGAAATATGCAATTCCGGTTCATGGTGAATATCGTCATTTAAAAGCGCAGGCACAGATTGCCAGTGATTTGGGAATTCCGAAAGAAAATATTTTTATTCTTTCTTCGGGAGATGTGTTAGAACTCAATGAAGAAGAACCTGCAAAAGTAAAGGAAAAAGTTCGTACAGGAGCAATTCTGGTAGACGGACTTGGTGTAGGTGATGTGGGTAATATTGTATTAAGAGACAGACAGCATTTGGCAGAAGATGGTATTATGATTGTAGTACTTACCTTGGAAAAGCACAGCAGCAGACTTCTGGCAGGACCGGATATTGTATCAAGAGGTTTTGTTTACGTGAGAGAATCTGAGGATTTGATGGATGAAGCGAGAATTGTAGTAGAAGATGCAATTGATGTGTGTTTGGATAAACATATTACAGATTGGGGCAAAATTAAAAATATTATTAAAGATTCTCTGGGTGATTTTCTTTGGAAACGTACTAAGAGAAATCCAATGATTTTGCCGATTATTATGGAGGCATAATATGAGTTTTATTAATACCTGCACGGAGATGCTTATTTCTGCCATTAAAAATGGCAGTGCATACAGACAATATTGTGCAGCGTTAGAAGAAATTAAAAAAACTCCGGGATTAAAAGAACAGGTAGATGAACTTCGGCGTTTGAATTATCAAATTCAAAATGAAAGTAATAATATAAATTTAGATACGGCTTTGGAAAAGTTAGATGAAAAAATGGAAAAGTTATGTAGAATTGTAGAGGTCAATCAGTTTCTGGATGCAGAAATGGCGTTGTGCAGACAGCTTCAGGAAATTTCAGCAGCAGTTCATCAGGGAATTTATCTGGATATACCGGATTTGTCATAAGTCAAGGAGAACAATATGGGAAAACAGATCAGAAAACAGAAAAAGTCATCTATTATAGCAGGAGGCTTTTTTCGATTTGCTTTTTATCTTTGTGTGATTGTAGGTGTGATTTATATAGGAAAATCAGCTTATGATTTTGGATATGAAATCTTCAATCAGGAATCTATGGACAATGAGGAAAACGGAAGAGATGTTACTGTTGTTATAAAAGAAGGAGATTCTGTATATCAGATTGGAAAGACCTTAAAGAAAAAGGGATTAATTGATGATGCAAAAATATTTGTGGCACAGGAGATGCTTTCCAGTTATAAAGGAAAGTTGCAGCCGGGCACTTATATTTTAAGCACAAGTATGACTCCTGATGAAATGATGGAGATTTTGGCGAGAGAAAATACAGAGGGACAGCCGGATCAGACAAATACCGGAGGAAAAGCAAAAGAGGGAAGTTCTGAAATACAGGACGGTTCCAGTTCATCACCAAAAGAGGTTGATGAGTCTTCTCAGGAAGAAGGAGGAGAAGAATCGTGATTGTAGATGAGAGAATGGTCACATATATTAATTCTCTGGATAAAGGAAATACACCTTTTTTAAATGAATTAGAAAAAGAGGCATTGGCAAATTATGTTCCGATTATCCGTAGAGAAATGCAAAGTTTTTTAAAGGTGCTTTTACAGATAAAAGCACCTTTAAGGATTTTAGAGGTAGGAACAGCAGTTGGTTTTTCTACACTTTTAATGAGCACATACGCACCAAAAGAATGTAAAATTGTAACAATCGAAAATTATGAAAAGAGAATTCCCATTGCAAAAGAAAACTTCAGAAAAGCCGGAAAAGAAAAACAAATTCAGCTTTTAGAAGGAGATGCAAAGGAAGTTTTGAAAACACTGTCAGAACCTTTTGACTTTATTTTTATGGATGCTGCAAAAGGGCAGTATATTAATTTTTTGCCGGATGTTTTGCGTCTTTTAAAAACAGGAGGTATTCTTCTTTCAGATAATGTTTTACAGGACGGAGATATTATAGAATCTCATTTTGCTGTGGAAAGACGAAACCGTACAATTTATAAAAGAATGCGTCAATATTTATATGTGCTAAAAAACCACGAGTCATTAGAAACATCCATTTTGCCTTTGGGAGATGGAGTTACACTTAGTATTAAAAAGTAATAGGAGGATTAAGATGCTTCGGAAACCAGAATTATTAATTCCGGCAAGCAGTCTGGAAGTATTGAAGATTGCTGTTATGTTTGGGGCAGATGCTGTCTATATTGGTGGAGAAGCCTTTGGCTTGAGAGCAAAGGCAAAAAATTTTTCCATGGAAGATATGAAAGAAGGTATTGATTTTGCCCATGAACATGGAGTAAAGGTATATGTAACAGCAAATATTCTGGCACACAATGAGGATTTGGAAGGTGTCAGAGAATATTTTGGAGAATTAAAAGAAATTAAACCGGATGCGTTGATTATTTCTGATCCTGGTGTTTTTATGATTGCCAAAGAGGTGTGCCCGGAAATAGAAAGACATATTAGCACACAGGCTAATAATACCAATTATGGAACTTATGATTTCTGGTGGAAATTGGGAGCTAAGAGGGTAGTAAGCGCAAGAGAATTGTCCTTGAAAGAAATCAAAGAAATCAGGCAGAGAATTCCGCAGGAAATGGAAATTGAGAGTTTTATTCATGGAGCTATGTGTATATCTTATTCCGGTCGTTGTCTGTTATCTAATTATTTTACAGGCAGAGATGCAAACAGAGGAGCCTGTACACATCCTTGTCGCTGGAAATACTCTATTGTAGAAGAAACCAGACCGGGGGAAGTTATGCCGGTTTATGAAAACGAGAGAGGCACTTATATTTTTAATTCCAAAGATTTATGTATGATAGAGCATATTGATGATATTATTGATGCTGGAATTGACAGTCTGAAAATTGAAGGAAGAATGAAAACTGCTTTGTATGTGGCAACAGTCGCAAGAACTTATCGAAAAGCCATTGATGATTATCTGAGAGATCCAAAAAACTATGAAGAAAATATGGCGTGGTATCAGGAACAGATTAAAAGCTGCACTTACAGACAGTTTACTACTGGCTTTTTCTATGGTAAACCGGATGAAACCACACAGATTTATGATAATAACACTTATGAAAAGGGATATACCTACCTGGGATATGCGGAAGAAAAGAGAGAAGATGGACTCTATCGCATCACCCAGAGAAATAAGTTCTTGCTGGGTGAAACGATTGAGGTCATGAAACCAGATGGAAGGAATTTGCAGGTTACTGTAAAGGGTATTTTTGATGAAGAAGGGCAGTCTATGGAGAGTGCTCCTCATCCACAGCAGACCTTATATGTGGATTTGGGAACAGAAGTAGAAGTATACGATATTTTAAGAAGAAGGGAAGTAGCTTCTTAATTTTAAAACAGCATTTTTTTCAATACGGGAAACATAAGAGCGGCTGATATTCAGCCGCTTTGCTATTTCTCTTTGTGTCAGTTCTCTTTCTCCGTAAAGACCATATCGCAGCTTAATGATTTCGCGTTCCCGTGTGGTGAGAACTTTGGGAAGAAGTTCATATAGGTAGGCGATATCTTGTTTTAAAGAATAATTTTTTACTACATCTACAGGTTCTGTTTCTATAACATCAAGGAGACTAATTTCATTACCTTCCTTGTCTGTGCCAATGGGATCATAGAGGGAGACTTCCCTGTTAGTTTTCTTTTTAGAACGAAGGAGCATAAGCAGCTCATTATCAATACAGCGGGCAGCATAAGTGGAAAGTCTGCTTGCTTTTTTTTCATCAAATGTATGGATGGCTTTGATAAGCCCGATGGTGCCAATGGAGATTAAGTCATCCATTTCCTCCGGAGCACCCTGATATTTTTTAACAATATGTGCAACCAGACGTAGATTTCGTTCGATTAAAATATTTTTGGCTTCTAGGCTGCCCTGTTTGTATTCTTGAAGATAATAACTTTCTTCCTCCGAAGTCAGGGGCTTAAGAAATGTTTTCACACAAGCTTACCTCATAATAATTTAATTATAGTGTATGTGAAAGAAAGTAATTTAGTGCTTTTCCATTGTAAAATACCGGCAAATATGGTATGATAAATACATCAGAATTCTAAAATTCAGGCGGTTCCGCCAATAAATTCCAAATAAAAACAAAAAATATTATAGGAGGTATTATGTTTCGAAAAGTAATGTCAGCAGCTCTTGTAGGGGTAAAGTGTATTTCTGTACAAGTAGAAGCCGATGTAAGAAATGGACTTCCCGGATTTTCTATGGTAGGTTATTTATCCTCCAGAGTAAGGGAGGCACAGGAGAGAGTTTGTACAGCTCTTAGAAATTCGGGCTTTTTCTTTCCTGCAAAACACATTACCGTTAATTTGTCACCGGCAGATGTAAAAAAAGATGGAACAGGGTTTGATTTGCCAATTGCAGCAGTTCTTTTGTCAGCACTGGGGTATCTGGAGTTTGCCGGTTTAGAAAATGTATGTATGGCGGGAGAATTAAGTCTAAGCGGAGAAATTAGAGGAATAAAGGGAATTTTACCTATTGTAGACAGAGCTGTAAAAGAAAAATGCTGTTTATGTATTATTCCAAAAGAAAATGCAAAAGAAGTAGAGATGATAGATGAGATACCAATTTTAGCTGTGGAAAATATTAGAGAGTTTGTAGATTATGCTGTTCTTAAAAATTGGGGTGCAGTGAGAAATCCAATAAAAAAATGGCCGGAGACGGTGTATGAATGTGAATGGGATTTCTGCGAAATTGCAGGTCAGGAAGCAGCAAAAGAAGCAGCGGTAATTGCAGCAGCAGGACTTCATAATCTTTTGATGATAGGTACAAAAGGAGCGGGAAAGACTATGATAGCCAAAAGTATTCCGGGTATTTTTCCTTCGCTGTCAAAAGAAGAGGCAATAGAAATCTCAGGTATTTACAGTGCAGCAGGACTTTTATCACAGGAAAATCCGCTTATGAAAACACGTCCTTTTCGGACACCACATCATACCACGTCCCCAAAAGCTTTAGCAGGAGGGGGACAGATACCAAAACCGGGAGAAATTACTCTTGCTCATAAGGGAATTTTATTTTTGGATGAACTTCCGGAGTTTTCCAGAAATACTTTAGAAGTTTTAAGACAACCTTTAGAAGAACATGAAATTTGTATTTCCAGAGTTAGTGGAAATTTCCGTTTTCCGGCAGATTTTCTTTTTATTGCGGCAATGAATGCTTGCCCTTGCGGTTATTATCCGGATAGAAATAAATGTTCTTGTTCTGACACAGAGATAGGTAAATATATGGGGAAAATCAGTGGACCAATTTTAGATAGATTTGATTTATGCACAGAGATGAGGCAAGTACCCAAAGAAGAACTTTGGAAGAAGAAAAAAGGAAGAACAACGAAGGAATTGAGAGAAAGAGTAAAAGAAGCTCATAATATTCAAAAAGAGCGTTATCGAGGACGGAAAATTTCTTTTAACGGAAGACTTCAAGGAAAAGAAATCGAAAAGTATTGTGAAACCAGCCTTGAAGGAGAGAAACTTTTAAAAAGAGCTTATGAAAAAATGCATTTAAGCGTTCGGGCTTATCATAAAATTTTAAAGACTGCAAGAACAATTGCAGATTTGGAACAATCGGAAAAAATAGAAGTAACGCATATTAGTAAGGCAGTATCTTATCGGGCTCTGGATAAAAAAGATTGGTAAGGGAGGAAAGATGACAGGAGAAATTTGGAAATGCAATAGTTTTGAAGGAAAATATCCAAAACGCCTACAGGTTTATGAAAATATGCCGGAAACAATCTACATAAAAGGAAGACTTCCGCTGGAGAATGTAAAAACAGTTGCTATTGTAGGCGCAAGGGTATGCAGTCATTATGGCGCTTATCAGGCATATCGTTTTGCTAAAGAACTGGCACAAGAAGGAATACAGATTATCAGTGGCTTGGCAAAAGGCATTGATACAAATGCACATAAAGGGGCTTTAGATGCAGGAGGAACTACTTATGCAGTATTGGGATGCGGTGTAGATGTCTGTTATCCAAAACAAAACCAGAAACTCTATGAAGAAATTATAAAAAAAGGAGGATTGTTATCTGAGTTTGATAATCAGACACCACCTTTTGCAGGCAATTTTCCCAGACGTAACAGGATTATCAGTGGCTTGGCAGATTTAGTTTTGGTAGTAGAGGCTAAGAAAAAAAGTGGTTCTCTAATTACTGCAAATTATGCTTTAGAGCAGGGAAAAACAGTTTTTGCTGTTCCCGGTAGAGTAGATGATGCTTTAAGTGAAGGATGTAATCTGTTAATTGCAGATGGAGCTGGAATTGCGAATTCTGTAGAAAGTATTTTATTGGAACTTCAGGTTTTATCGAAAAAGAGGGAGGATTTCCCTCATAAATCAAAGATATGGCTTGCAAGCCATGAAGAAATGGTGTATAGTTGTCTGGATTTACAGCCTAAAAATATAGAAGAAATCTTTCAGGAAATTCCTTTAAAATTAGAAGAAATTATGGAGATTTTATTGAAGTTAGAGCTGGAAGGGCTTATTATGGAGCCTGTAAAAAATTATTATACCAGAACAGGAGGTTGACATGGCGAAATATCTAGTGATTGTGGAGTCACCGGCAAAAGTGAAAACAATTAAAAAATTTCTCGGCTCAAATTATGAAGTAATGGCATCCAATGGACATGTGAGAGATTTGCCAAAAAGTCAGCTTGGAATTGATGTAGACAATGACTTCGAACCTAAATATATAACCATTCGGGGAAAAGGGGATATTTTGGCAGCACTTCGAAAAGCTGCGAAAAAGGCAGATAAAGTTTATCTGGCAACTGACCCTGACCGTGAAGGAGAAGCAATTTCATGGCATCTTTCTAACTCATTAAAATTAGATGAGAAGAAGATGCGCCGTATTACCTTTAATGAAATTACAAAGACAGCAGTGAAAGCTTCTATTAAAGAAGCCAGAGATATTAATATGGATTTAGTAGATGCACAGCAGACACGCCGCATTTTGGATCGTATGGTAGGATACAAAATCAGCCCGGTGCTGTGGGCAAAAGTAAAAAGAGGTTTAAGTGCAGGACGAGTTCAATCTGTAGCACTTAGAATTATTGGTGATAGGGAAGATGAAATTAATAATTTTATACCGGAAGAATATTGGACTTTAGATGCAGAGTTTTCTATAGAAGGAGAAAAGAAACCGTTAATAGCTAAGTTTTATGGTAGTAAAAATAAAAAAATTAATATTCACTCTAAAGAAGAGATGAATGGGATTTTGAATGAGTTAAAAGATGTAGAATATCATATTGCAGAAGTGAAAAAAGGAGAACGCAGTAAAAAAGCTCCATTACCATTTACAACCAGTACACTTCAGCAGGAGGCGTCAAAAGTTCTGAACTTTTCTACTCAGAAAACGATGCGCTTGGCCCAGCAGTTATATGAAGGAGTAGATGTAAAGGGAAGCGGGACAATTGGTATTATTACTTATCTGCGTACAGATTCTACACGTATTTCCGAAGAGGCTGACAGCGCAGCAAGAGCGTATATTGCATCAGAATTTGGAGAAGAATATCTGGCAACTGCAGAAAAAAAAGATGATAGTAAAAAGAAAATTCAGGATGCTCATGAAGCAATCCGTCCTACAGATATTAGTCGTACACCATTATCTCTGAAAGAGTCTTTGTCTCGTGATCAGTATCGTTTATATCAATTGATATGGAAGCGTTTTGCAGCCAGTAGAATGCAACAGGCAAAATATGAAACAATTTCTGTGAAAATTCAGGGAGGAGAATATTATTTTACTGTATCAGCATCTAAGCTTAAATTTGATGGCTTTATGGCTGTGTATACACAGGAAGATGATGCAAAATCAGAAAATCAGTTTTTAATTAAGAGCCTGGATGAAAATACAAAACTTGAATTTAACAGCTTTAAGGAGCAGCAGCATTTTACACAGCCTCCGGCACACTATACAGAGGCAGCGCTTGTAAAAGCATTAGAAGAAAAAGGAATTGGAAGACCAAGTACCTATGCGCCTACGATTACTACGATTATTGCCAGAAGGTATGTGGCAAAGGAAAATAAAAATCTGTATATGACAGAACTTGGAGAAGTGGTTAATAATATTATGAAGGAAGCTTTTCCAAGTATTGTAGATGTGAACTTTACAGCTACAATGGAGGAACTTTTAGACTGTGTAGGTGAAGGAAAGGTACAGTGGAAGACCGTTATTCGAAATTTTTATCCTGATTTAGATGAAGCGGTAAAAATAGCGGAAAAAGAGTTGGAACAGGTAAAGATCGAAGATGAAGTAACTGATGTAATCTGTGAGCAGTGCGGGAGAAATATGGTTATTAAGTATGGACCTCATGGAAAATTCCTTGCCTGCCCAGGATTCCCTGAATGTAAAAACACAAAGCCGTATCTGGAAAAAATTGGTGTACCTTGTCCTGTATGTGGAAAAGATGTTGTTGTAAAAAGAAGTAAAAAAGGACGTCTGTATTATGGATGTGAAAATAATCCAGAGTGTGAATTTATGTCATGGCAGCGTCCATCAAAGGAAAAATGTCCTTCTTGCGGTGGATATATGTTGGAAAAAGGAAATAAACTGGTTTGTGCGGATGAACATTGTGGATATGTAATGGCAAAGCCGAAGGAAAATGATAATAATTAGTACATGAAATGATTTGGAAGTTTAGATTGTATAAATTATTAGAAAACTACTAAAAAGACTGAAAATAGTAAAACTACGCATTGATTTCAGAAATATTGTGTGATAGAATAAAAAAAACAGAAGAAATAATCTTGTTTTGCTGATTTCCATAAGATATGAAGTGTTTAGGCGAAAACAGGGAAAGAAGAGAAAGGAGGTCGCTATGAGCGTACAATTATTAGATAAGACCAGAAAAATAAATAAGCTTCTTCATAATAATCATGCTTCAAAAGTTCTATTTAATGATATATGTGAAGTCATGGTAGAGACACTGGATTCAAACATTTTAGTAATTAGTAAAAAAGGAAAAGTATTAGGTGTAGGAAACTGTCCCGGAGTAGATAGAATTACTGAATTGATTGACAGTGAAGTGGGCGGATATATAGACAATCTTTTAAATGAAAGGTTGTTAGGTGTGTTGTCTACGAAAGAAAATGTAAATTTACAGACTCTTGGGTTTGAAGACGAACAGATTAGCCGATATATGGCAATTATAAGTCCGATTGATATTGCCGGAGAAAGACTGGGAACTTTATTTATGTATCGCAGTGCGAAACCTTATGATATCGAGGATATTATTGTCAGTGAATATGGTACAACTGTAGTTGGGTTAGAAATGATGCGGTCTGTACATGAGGAAAATGCAGAAGAAAACAGAAAAATTCAGGTGGTAAAATCTGCATTTAGTACATTATCCTTCTCTGAACTGGAGGCAATTATTCATATTTTTGATGAACTTAATGGCGAAGAGGGAATTCTTGTAGCAAGTAAAATTGCTGACAGAGTGGGGATTACCAGATCAGTTATTGTTAATGCTCTTAGAAAATTCGAAAGTGCAGGTGTAATAGAGTCTCGTTCTTCAGGAATGAAGGGAACTTATATTAAAGTATTAAATGAAGTTATTTTTGATGAACTGGAAGAAATTAAAAAACGAAAATTAGTAAAGAAATAATATGAAAGAGGTTGTTTGCTTGATGCAGCAGCCTCTTTTTCTATGATATTATTTCAAATGCACCTGATAGATTGATGTGATATTCTGCTTTTATATTTTGCTATTATGTTAACTTCCAGAAGTAGGTACAACTAAATAAAAAATCGAGATTCATGGAATGATAAAATCCTCGAAAATAAGCCAAAAACCTGCGTTTTTGATTGAAAAAATGCAGGTTTTATGATATACTATATTTAGTCGTAAATACAACTATTAAAAGGAGTGGAAGTCATGTATCTTGATTACCTTGTTGATATACCAGAAGTGAAAGGAAAAATCACATTTCGAAGTAAAGGAAATGCCCGTTATGTTTATTATGAGTATGATAGGATTTATGATTCGGATAAAAGATATACAACAGTAAGAAGGGTTACCATTGGTAAGGTGTCAGCAGATGATGAATCAAAGATGAGACCGAACGAGAACTTTAAGAAATATTTCCCAGAAGTAGAAGTGCCAGAAGAATCTGATACCGTGAGAAGTAGTTGCTTGAAAGCTGGCACATATATGGTAATGAGTAAGACTGTAAAAGACATGGGATTAGATACGAAACTGGAGGATATATTTGGCGTTAAAGTAGCAGGTATGCTTTTGGATTTTGCTTCTTATTCGATCATCACAGAAGGGAATGCAGCTCAGTATTATCCGGATTATGCATATAATCATCCTTTATTTACTCCTGAAATGAAAATCTACAGTGATTCAACGATTTCAGATTTCTTTCGCTCGATAAACGAAAATCAGCGACAAGACTTTCTTGATAGTTGGAATGAAGAACGGAATAAGCGTGAAAGAATCTACATTTCGTATGATTCAACAAACAAAAACTGCGAAGCAGGAAATATCAGTATGGTAGAGTTTGGGGCTGCCAAGATAGATGCAGGACTGCCTATTTTTAATTATGCGGTAGGCTATGACATTACCAATAGTGAACCGCTATTGTATGAGAAATATCCAGGAAGCATCAATGATGTATCACAGCTACAGTTTATGGTAGAAAAGGTGAAAGGTTACGGATATAAAAACATTGGATTTATTCTAGATAGAGGATATTTTAGCCAAGAGAATCTCAGATTTATGGACAACAATGGATTTGGATTCCTTATTATGGTGAAGGGATGCAAAGAATTTATCCGTGATCAGATTCGTAAACAGAAAGGCACATTTGAAAATGATTGGGGCAATCAGATAGCGGAATTCGGAGTATATGGAAAAACGGTTCATACATTTGTATATTCAGCAGACACAAAGAAAAGATATGTTCATATTTATTACAGTGCTGCAAAGGCTGCTGGCGAACGAGCGAGAGTGGAAGAAAGTATTCAAGAGATGCAGAGCTATTTGAAGAGGTTTCAAGATACGGAACACGAATTCGGACCGGCGTTCCACAAATTTTTTCATCTGCATTATAACAACGATACGGGACATTTTGTTTATGGGGAACCGAAACTGCAGGCGATACGAGATGAGTTGGATTTATGTGGTTATTTTGCAATTATTTCATCGGAAAAGATGGATGCGAAAAAGGCAATCGGCTTATATAAGAATCGAGATGCATCGGAAAAAGTATTTCGAGCAGATAAGTCATACTTGGGGAATCATTGCCTGAGAGTTGCTTCTGAAGAAGCGGCATCGAATAAAATATTTGTTGGATTTATTGCGTTGATTATTCGATGTAGATTGTATACGGCATTGAAGAATAAAGCATCTGAAATGGTCAAGAAACCGAATTATCTTACTGTTCCAGCTGCAATCAGAGAACTGGAAAAGATTGAAATCACAAGACAATGGGATAAAATATATCGCTTGGATCATGCAGTTTCCAAGACGCAAAAGGTTATATTAGATGCATTTGGAATCCGTGCAGAGCAAGTGAAATACAAATCGAATTATATCAGTGAACAATTAAAGGGGAAATAAAAATGGCTAGAAATATCAGTAAAGAAAGTTTAGAGCAGAAGATAGAAAAAATAGAAAAGGCAATCAGTAAGAACCGAGAACAGTATGATCGTTTGACTGCAGAGTTAGAAGAACTTCATAGAAAACAGAAAGCGTTGCAAAGTGAAGAATTATTGAAAGCTATTGAAGGAAGTAGCAGAAGTTATGAGGAAATCTTAAGTTTTATTCAAGGGAAAGAGATAGGTGAATAAGTATGGACGAATACTCAAGAATTATAATTGAAGAATACTGTATGAATCATCCGAAAACAAAAAAAGCGGACTTTTTATGGGAAATGGTTCACATGTCATATGACATTACATGTGAACCAGAACCTTGGCAATTGATGCATCTATCACAATTGATATCAAGAGAAAGAAATCCAGAGTTGAGAGAAGCACTGGAAGAGTTGGATGAGTTTATGAACGGATATTAAATCGAGTTATTTTAATCGACGATTGCTGTGAAAGGAAGAGCGTTGATTTAGTTGTAAAATTTCTGGAAGTTAACATATTATAAAAAATATATAAAATCGATACAAAAATAAAAAGATAAAAAAACAAGAGAAAAAACGAGAAAACAAAAGAAAATATAAGATAATTACAAGAAAAAAGTTGCTATATACAGTTGCGAAATTGAATGAAATTAACTAATATATGACTATCGGTTAGCACTCGATAGAAATGAGTGCTAATAAACAGAAGATGGCAATGATAAAGGAGGAAATAGATATGAAGTTAGTACCATTAGGTGACAGAGTTGTATTAAAACAGTTAGTTGCAGAAGAAACAACAAAATCAGGAATTGTTTTACCGGGTCAGGCTCAGGAAAAACCACAGCAGGCAGAAGTTGTTGCTGTTGGACCAGGCGGAATTGTTGATGGCAAAGAAGTAAAAATGGAAGTAGCAGCAGGTGATCAGGTTATCTATTCTAAATACGCAGGAACAGAAGTAAAACTTGACGGAGAAGAATATATTATCGTTAAACAGAATGATATTTTAGCTGTCGTAAAATAATTTTAAATTGAAAGCTTAAATTTTAGGAGGAATGTCATCATGGCAAAAGAAATTAAATATGGCGGAGAAGCAAGAGCTGCATTAGAAGCTGGTGTTAATAAATTAGCAGATACAGTAAGAGTTACATTGGGACCAAAAGGAAGAAACGTTGTTTTAGATAAATCTTTTGGTGCACCATTGATTACAAATGACGGTGTTACAATTGCAAAAGAAATCGAATTAGAAGACGGATTCGAAAATATGGGTGCACAGCTGATTAAAGAAGTTGCTGCAAAAACAAATGATGTAGCCGGAGATGGTACAACAACAGCAACTGTTTTAGCACAGGCTATGGTACACGAAGGTATGAAAAACCTGGCAGCAGGTGCAAATCCAATCATTCTTAGAAAAGGTATGAAAAAAGCAACAGAAGCAGCAGTAAATGCGATTCAGAGCATGAGCTCTAACATCGAAGGCAGAGACCAGATCGCAAGAGTTGCAGCAATTTCAGCAGGTGATGATGAAGTTGGTGAAATGGTTGCAGAAGCAATGGAAAAAGTAAGCAAAGATGGTGTTATTACAATCGAAGAATCCAAAACTATGAAAACAGAGTTGGATTTAGTAGAAGGTATGCAGTTTGATAGAGGATATATTTCCGCATATATGGCAACAGATATGGATAAAATGGAAACTGTTTTAGACGATCCATATATCTTAATCACAGATAAGAAGATTTCTAATATTCAGGACATTCTTCCTGTTTTGGAACAGATTGTAAAAACAGGCGCTAAATTATTGATTATCGCAGAAGACATTGAAGGTGAAGCTCTTACAACTTTAATTGTTAATAAATTAAGAGGTACATTCTCTGTATGTGCAGTAAAAGCTCCGGGATATGGTGACAGAAGAAAAGAAATGTTGAAAGATATTGCCGTATTAACAAATGGTACTGTAATTTCTGATGAAATCGGATTGGAATTAAAAGATACAACAATGGAACAGTTAGGACGTGCAAAATCTGTTAAAGTTCAGAAAGAAACAACTGTTATCGTAGATGGTATGGGCGAAAAAGAAGAAATTGATGCAAGAGTTGCTCAGATTAAACATCAGATTGCAGAAACTACATCTGAATTTGATAAAGAAAAATTACAGGAAAGACTTGCAAAATTAGCAGGTGGTGTTGCTGTTATTCGTGAGATCGGAAGAGCA
>URHS01000033.1 GCA_900547685.1 uncultured Blautia sp.
ATTGGTTCTACTGCTTCTTTCATTTCTTCTTCTACTTCAACGTATTTTTTCTTCCCGATTGTAAGTCCTGCCACCATCTCTGTTAAAGCCGCTGCCAAAGCGCCAGCGAGGGCGGAAATACTTCCGCCCCCTGGTACTGGTTCATTAGAGGCTGTCTGCATGGCGAACTGTTCAATTGTCATCTGTTTCATGGCATATACCTCTTATATTTTTTTATAAATTATAATCTTGTTTCAAGAACCTGTTTTGGATCAAAGTTTTCAAATCCAAGATAGTATTCTGCACAATCAACGATAGCCTGCAGAGGAATTAAACCTACTACTTCGCTGCCTAATACATTTACACCATAACGTCTTGCTTCCATACGTACTGTTTCAAATACAGTATAAACAGATGTTTTGGTATAATCTGTTAAATTCATAGATACCTGAGCAATATTTCTGTCTTCCAGCATAACGCCCATAGCTTTACAATAACGGAAGCCGCCTTTTACGTGACGGATTTTATCCGCAATTTTCTGTGCAATTTCCAGATTTGATGTGTCTAAATTGATATTGTATGCAATCAGAGGCATTCTGGCACCGATTGCTGTAACTCCACCTGTTGGATGAATTGTATTTGGACCAAAATCAGGTTTCCATTTTTCCTGATCTTTCATTTTTTCTGCCATACCTTCGAACTGTCCCTGACGAACTTTTGCAAGGTTTTCTCTATGAGGAGCTGTTGCAGATTTTTCATACAGGAAGAATGGCTGTCCGAATTTTTCAGAAGCTTCTTTTGCAACTGCTTTTGCCAAAGCATCTGCATCTTCTACTGTCACACCACGAATTGGAATAAACGGAACAACGTCTACACAGCCCATACGAGGATGCTGTCCCTGATGTTTTGTCATATCAATTAATTCAACTGCTTTTCCAATTGCTGCAACCATAGCGTCTTTTAATGGTTCAGGCTCACCGATTACTGTTACAACACTTCTGTTGTGGTCTTCGTCAGAACTGTAATCAAGAAGCTTTACACCTTCTACATTACGAAAACAACCTACAATCTGTTCAATTTTATCTTTGTCTCTACCTTCGCTGAAATTAGGTACGCATTCAATAATTCTCTCCATGGTTTCATTCTCCTTTTCTTATTTCCAATCTTTGTGGTATACCGTTTCACCCTTTTTGATAACAGTTTCTACTAAGTTTATACCTGTATGATATGGCATAAAATGAATAGATGGGAATTTGAGGAAAATAATATCCGCCTGTTTCCCCGCTTCCAGACTTCCCACTGTATCAGCTCTATCCACTGCTGCTGCTCCATTGATTGTCAGTGCTGTAATCACTTCTTCAATAGACATATTCATATAAATACAGCCAAGTGCTACCAATAACGGAATAGAATTGGTAAAGCAGCTTCCGGGATTTAAATCAGAGGCAATTGCCACTGCACATCCTTCATCAATCATTTTTCTGCCCGGCGCATATTCTTCTTTTAAACAAAATGCTGTTGCCGGAAGCAATGTACTGATAACTCCTGCATCTCTCATCTGATGAATTCCTTCGTCAGATGCTTTCAAAAGATGGTCCGCTGATACAGCGCCTACTCTTGATGCAAGCTCCGCTCCCCCCAGCTGATAAATTTCATCTGCATGGATTTTCAGCTTAAAGCCCATTTCTTTTGCTTTTGTAAGATAATACTCAGAGTCTTCTATATTAAACACATTTTTTTCTGTAAAAATATCAGCAAATTCTGCAAGATTTTCTTCTTTTACTTTTGGCATTACAACCTGAAGCTGCTCCTCCAAAAATTCCCTTTCTTTGCCTTTCCATTCAGGAAGTACACTATGAGGTCCTAAAAAAGTTCTTACAATATCTACTGCATGGATTTCATCCAGCTTTTTCATAGCACGAAGCTGTTTCAACTCTGTTTCACAGTCCATGCCATATCCGCTTTTACCCTCTACGGTGGTTACACCAAATTCCAGCATGCGGTTTAATCTTTCTCGCCCTGCTTCAACCAATTCTTCCTCCGTAGCTTCACGTGTAGGAACAACAGTTGCATTAATTCCGCCGCCTCTTTCCATAATGGACATGTAACTGTCACCTTTTAGTCTCCAGGAAAATTCATCTGCTCTGTATCCGCCAAAGATAAAATGTGTGTGTGAATCTACAAACCCTGGCATAACCACTTTCCCTGAGGCATCAATAACCTCATATTCTTCTTTATTTACCTGTTGGTCCAGTTCCTCTGTAGTTCCCACTGCAACGATTTTATCATCATGAATCAGAACTGCACCGTCTTTGATAATGCCTACATCAGACATTTCTTTCCCGTGTTTTGGTGCATTTCCTCTACAGGTTACTAATTCAGAAGCATGACGTATATATCTTTTTTTCATGTTCTATCTCCTTGCGACTGTTTAATCGGGTTCAGGCACCGATATTCCGGTGCCTGTCCCTGAAAATTCAAGATAAACTTTTAGTGATGTGTATGATGATGTTCTTCTACAACAACATCTTTGCACACTCTTTCAATCAGCTCATCGCTTGCCAGATAAGGCATTGTTACATAATCTTCACCATTTCTGATTCTGTTATATTCTGCTACTGTTTCAATAGAATGTTCGCATCTTCCCCAGCTTCTTCTGGAAACACCAATCATAGTATCCCATGGAATCGCTGCCATAAGAATTTCATCTACTCTTTCACTTCCGTCAAGAACCATACCAAATCCACCATTGATAGATTTGCTGATACCAACACCACCACCATTGTGAAGAGCAACAAGGCTCATTCCTCTTGCAGCGTTACCTGCATAGCAGTGTACAGCCATATCTGCTGTAATATTGGAACCATCATAAATATTAGATGTTTCTCTGTATGGTGAATCAGTTCCGCCTGTATCGTGATGGTCACGTCCCAGCATAACCGGTCCGATTTCACCGTTTCTTACCATTTCATTGAATTTAAGAGCGATATCACGTCTTCCAAGAGCATCCTGATAAAGAATACGACACTGTGTACCAACAACCAGTTTGTTCTTTTCTGCGTCACGAATCCAGATATAGTTATCTCTATCCTGGCTTCTTCTGTTTGGATCAATAATTTCCATAGCAGCATGGTCTGTTTTTCTTAAATCTTCCGGTTTTCCGGACAGACAGCACCATCTGAATGGTCCATATCCATAATCAAATAATTCCGGTCCTAAAATATCTTCTACATAAGATGGGAAAATAAATCCTTCGCTTGTATCTTCGCCATTCTTAGCAATATCTTTTGCACCTGCATCAAATACAGCTTTCATAAATGCATTACCATAGTCGAAGAAGTATGCTCCTCTTTCTACTAAAGTCTTAATCAAGTGGTAATGTTTAATCAATGACTGATCTACCAGTTCACAGAATTTTTCTTTGTCATTAGCTAACATTTCTGTTCTCTCTTCGAAAGTTAATCCCTGTGGGCAGTAACCGCCATCGTAAGGAACGTGGCAAGATGTCTGGTCAGACAGTAATTCAATCTTCACATTATGATCTACTGCATACTGAAGTAAATCTACAATATTTCCGTGGTATGCAATGGAAATTGTTTCTTTTTTATCCATGTATTCCTGAGCAACTTTAAATGCTTCAGCAGCATCTTCAATTACCAGACTTACCCAACCCTGATCATGTCTTGTTTTAATTCTGGAGTAGTCAACTTCAGCAACAATACCTACACCGCCTGCGATTTCAATAGCTTTTGGCTGAGCACCACTCATACCGCCAAGACCACTTGTTACGAATAAGTGTCCTGCTAAATCTCCATCCTGAGGAACTCCTAAGAATTTACGTCCGGCATTAAGGATTGTATTAAATGTACCATGTACAATACCCTGTGGTCCAATGTACATCCATCCGCCGGCTGTCATCTGTCCATAAGAAGAGCATCCCATAGCTGTTGCTTTTGCCCAATCTTCCGGATTATCAAACATACCAATCATAAGACCATTTGTTACAATAACTCTTGGGCTTGTTTCATGGGATTTGAAAAGACCCATTGGATGACCGCTCATCATAACTAATGTGTGATGATGTGTCAGTTTTTCAAGATATTTTTTAATCAACTGATACTGCATCCAGTTCTGACAAACCTGTCCGGTTTCACCATATGTAACCAATTCATAAGGATAAAGAGCAACTTCATGATCCAGATTGTTATCAATCATAACCTGAAAAGCTTTACCTTCTACACATTCACCTTTATACTCATCGATTGGTTTTCCATAAATTCTTTCTTTTGGCATAAAACGATATCCGTAGATACGTCCATGTGTTAATAATTCGTCCAGGAATTCCGGTGCCAACTGTTCATGCAGTTCTTCAGGTACATATCTCAAGGCATTGGCTACTGCCAATTTAATTTCTCTTTTATTTAATGTCAATTCTCTTTTCGGAGCTCTTCTGACACCTTCTTTAAATGTTGGATACTCCGGTAATACCGCGTCTAATTTAATTACCATTGCATTTCCGATCTCTGCATTGTTCATTTCGCATCTCTCCTTTGCTTTTTTACGATTGTATCACCATTACAGTCTAAAAAACGTCTATTTTTCCCTCATTTTCTTGACGTTTTAGATTTTTTTTAGATATTTTAACGAATTTACACCTTATATTCTGGTGTGGTAAAGTAAAAATGCACTAAATTCTAGTTTATTTTTATCCTGCAAATCCCAAGTCCTGTTTCTGCCTCATCTTTACTTACAATCTTTACCTCACTTACCCATTCTTCACAGATAAAAACCTCTCCTGCTTCTATTATTTTTCCTTCTATTTGAACACAGCCCGTTTTTACATAAACTACTAAAAGCTCTTCACCTTCCTCAGGCTTCAAAATCAGTTCTTCCTCTCCCTGCATTTTTTTCGCCTGCATCTCTCCATCTGCACCATTTTTTAACATTAAATTAAAATCCACCACTTTCCCATAACTGACCGTGGGGATTCCCCCGTCAAAGCAATCTACCTCGTAAGGTTTTAAAACCACCTCTTTCTCCCCTCCGTGTATCATTTTCAGCTCACCGGAAAAGATGCTCAAATATCGCTTTACTCCCGGCAATGCAGTAAAATCTGATTTTTCAACCTCCACTGTAGCACTGCTGATACGACATTTAAAATTTCCTTCTCGATACACTGCCTGAGGTGGATAAATATAAAGCTCTGTTGTACTTCCTCCTGACCATTTTGAAGTTACAAAATCTTCCGTTTTTTTCAACATCATTTTATTACTCATACCTTTTCCTCTATTCCTTTTTTATTTTCATACTAGCAAAAATTATTTTCTCCGTCAATGAACTACCCCTATTCCCTTTTTCATGTTAAAATATCTATAAATATGTTTCAGAAAGGAGCTTGTTATGGCTACGGAACAATTTTATTTAGAAGAAGGGTTTCCCTTTCATTCACGAAAATTAGAACAAATGCAAGATTTTTTAAAAGGATTTGATTTAACTTATGATTCCCAAATTCAATATTCAGTATTTTTAAAAACAGCTTCCGGAAAATTGGCCGGTTGTGGCTCACGCCATGAAAACACTCTAAAATGTATTGCAATAAATCCGGATTTTCAAGGCGAAGGCTGTTTGCAGATTATCATTACACAACTGATAAAAAATGCTTTTGAGCAGGGCATTTCTCATCTGTTTTTATTTACCAAACCAATGTATAAACAAATGTTTTCCGATATGGGATTTTATGCTATTACAGAAACCCAGGATATGCTCCTTATGGAAAACCGAAAAGACGGCATCCGCCAATATCTCAAGGAAGAAACTAAAAATATCCCTGACTATACAGATTGCTCCATCGGTTCTATTGTAATGAATGCAAATCCATTTACTAACGGACATAAATACTTGGTAGAAACAGCAGCAAAGTCCTGTGATTATCTTCATGTCTTTGTTTTATCCACAGACTCCTCCGAATTTCCTTCCAACATCCGGTTGGAATTAGTGAAACAGGGATGTGCCCATTTATCCAATGTATCTGTACACGGAAGTTCTGATTATCTTATTTCCCATGCAACTTTTCCTGATTACTTTTTAAAGGATAAAGCGACTGCTACGGAAAAAGCTGCTGTTTTAGACCTGCAAATTTTTGGTACTTATTTTAAAGAAGCTTTTCACATTACCCACCGTTTTGTGGGAGAAGAACCCTTCTCCTTAATTACAAGAACCTATAATGAACAAATGAAAAGAATTCTTCCTTCTTTTAACATAAATGTGACAGAAATTCCACGATGCCAAAAAAACAGCACCGTTATTAGCGCTACTTTTGTACGTCAGAAATTTCTGGAAGGAGATTTTTCACTTTTAAAAGATTTTGTACCAAAAACCACTTATAATTTTCTTATCTCACCTAAAGGCAACGAACTACGAAACCATCTTCTCACTACAGGAGTAACATTATGAAACATGAACTATGGACTTCAGGCATCCGTGTTTCCCTGGAAGAAATACTAAATGCAAGAGAAAATCGTGTAAAAATACAACAAAAAATGTTACAGAAATCACCAACTTGTCTTTTAAGTTTTACCTTAAATATTCCCGGTCCTGTAAAAGTTTTTCCTTATACAAAATGGGCTTATGAAGTTGGTTCTTCTATTATTTCAAGAGGTGTTTTGCTTTTAAACGGGAATATTTTGGAACAATTTGAAACGAAAAACGAGACTGGATGGGAAGGATTTTTTGCTTTAAATATTCCTCCCGAAGAGATTAAAACTTACCTTTTAGAACAAGAAGAATATCATCCTCTGGGACGTCTTTTTGACTTTGATGTATTACGCACTGACGGCAGTAAATTATCACGTCAGGAACTGGGATTTCCTGAAAGAACTTGTCTGCTATGTGGTAATCCTGCCTTTCTTTGCGGACGTTCGAGAACACATAGCGCACAAGAGCTTCTTGCAAAAGAAATTGAAATTATGGAAAACTTTTTTACTTCCAGACTTTCTAATCATATTGGATTATTAATGCAGAAAGCTCTTTTTTATGAAGTAAATACTTCTCTAAAACCAGGTTTAGTAGATAGGCTGCATAATGGTTCTCACAAAGATATGGGGCTTTCTACCTTCATAAACAGCGCTTACAGTCTCAGTGATTACTTCTGCCAATGTGTAAAAGAAGGGATATCTTGTGACTACTCTAAAAAGGACTTGCCACTGTTGTTTCAAAAGCTTCGAAGTATTGGAAAACAGGCAGAAAAAACCATGCTTTTCGCTACGCAAGGAATAAACACTCACAAGGGAATTATCTTTTCCGGCGGAATTTTGTGCGGTGCTATCGGCTATTATATTTCAACAAACAGTAGGGATATTTCTTCTGAAAGCTTCCTGTCTTCTCTGTCAGAGATATGCCGTTATATGCTTCCTGCACTTTTAAATGATTACCTTACTTTAACACAAAATACTGCCAAAACAAATGGTGAGAAGCTTTATCTGGAATATAAAATCACAGGCATTCGAGGTGAAGCAAAAGAAGGATTTCCTCATCTTTTCAATACAGGATTTCCTCTTTTTCAAGCTGTTTTAAAAGAGGACTTTACTCTGTGGCAAGCAGGACTGATAACACTTTTACACTACATTGCCTACACAGAAGATACCAATCTCATTATCCGTTCTGATTATCAGCTTGCCTGCAAAATACAGAAGGATTTACAAAAATTTCTGAGTCATGCTACTTATGAAGAACAGCTTTCCATACTTCCAAAACTGGATGATTTCTTTGTTTCCCAAAACATCAGTCCCGGTGGAAGTGCAGATATGCTGGCATTGACTTACTTTTTATACTTTATACAGAATATTCCTTGCCCATTTTTATAATATATTTTCGACCATAGAAAAAGCTATTGCATGAACACATCTGAAAAAAATACTTCTCTGTTCATACAATAGCTTTTCTTAAATCCAAATATTTAAAAGTCCCAATATAAAACCTATCACAGCCCCTAAACTGACCACTGCATTAAGTTCTTTTTTCATAATTCCAAGCAGTAAATTTTCCAACTCCAAAACGTCCATTGCATTAATTTTTTCCTCTACAATTTCTGCAACATGAAACTTTTCTGCCAATTCTTCTGCTTTTTCATTTACAAATTTCACATAAATATTTTCTATAATCTGACGGAGTTTTTTATCACTTACAGGAAAAATTTCTACCCACTGAGCCACTGATTTATTTTCTGCCGCAGCCAGCTGTGCAACTACTGCCGGTCTTATTTTTTCTTCCCCGTTTTCTTTAATATATTCATCTACCTTATTTCCAATAGGTGTTGCTACTGATTGGATTAAATCATCATTCAGGAACATAGAAAGCATCCCGCCTTTAAACTTTTCTTTTATTTCTTTTGTTCCTTCTTCTACAATAATTGCTCCAATATCCAGATTTTCAACGCCTTCTGTAATCTTTTCTGTAATGTAGTCTTCCAACTTATCACGCATAAGATCATATTCTTCCTGCCCTGTATATTGTAATAAAAATTCTTCTAAAGAAGACTCTGTGCCTTTTAATTTTTCTACCTTCTGCAGTACTGCATCCACTACTGCATTTTTAATATCTTCGGATAAAAGCATCTTTTCAAAATCCTCTTTTGTAAGAAGGTGCTCTCCTACTGCCTGACCTAAAGCCCTTGCCATTCTTCCCTGTCCTTTTGGGATAATTCCCGGTGTAAAGGGCAATGTTTTATTTCCGATTCTCACCGGTTTTAAAGGACGAAATAACATCTTAACTGCAATATAATTGGTACAATAACCAATGACAGCACCAATAGCAGGCCCTGCAATTATCTCAAGTATTGTCATTTACTCTCTTCCTTTTCTACTGTTATTTTCCAAAAATTCTTGCTCGTACCTGTCCCCACATACGAATCAAAAAATATTCATACGTTTTGTCATAAATAAACAAAGCAATCTGCCCGACAAGTACCAGTACCAAAAGCATAGTATCCGGTATTTCTCCTGCAAAAAGAAGTTTTGGGAACAAAAACAATACCGGTAAATACATAACGTTAAAAATCACAAATTTTCCAATTTTAAAAATCAGCTTTCTTTTTGCCCACTGAGGATGTTTCCCAAGATAATACCATAAAAATTCAACTCCCAGGACGTAAATTCCCATCATTGCATAAGTAATACAATATAATTTCTGTGGTGCTAATAAAACTCCCAGTACCAGACAGCCTATAAAATAAGCGGCTCCATAACGCAATCCAAATTCACGTATAATAATTCCCACAAAAAATGCTGCCGCGGCTAAGAAAAATAATGTATTAAAATCTAAAATCCCACTTAACACAATAAATATTACAGCTAAAGCCATTAAAAGACCTGATACTGCCATTTTTTTCGCATTTACATGCATGAACACAAATCGCCTCCCATGCATTCGCAAAGACTGTCCGCACACCAGAGATCACAGCAGGCATTTCCTGTACCACAGGTACTGCCACCACCATTTGCATAAGGGTAACCGCCGCCACCTTGGTAACGGTTACTGTTCCACTGCAGCCTATTTACAAGATTACTGTATTCCGGATTTCCCGGATCCATACTCTGTGCCTGACGTGCCATATTCAAAGCATTTACATTGTTTCCCATACCCATATTTGCACAGGCACTAAGATAATACCACTGGGCATTTCTGTTTTGAATTCTGGATAACACATTCAATGCCTGCTGATATTGACGGCCGTTAATATAATTGTAAGCTGCTTGATACTGCATATCATCCTGGCTTGCTGCGTTATGATTGTAAGTAGACTGCTGGTTCTGATAACCACCGTATCCGCTTTGATAGCCGCCATCTCTTTCTTTCATAATCTGGTCATAAGCTTCCTGTACTTCCTTAAACTTCTCTTCTGCCAAATCAGATAACGGATTATCTACATAAGAATCCGGGTGATATTTTCTGCTCATATCGCGATATGCTCGTTTAATCTCATCATTTGAGGCGTTTGGTGATACGCCCAAGATTTCATAAGGATTATTTACCATCTTTTTCTTGCTTCTCCTGTTTTTCTTTTTGTTTTTTATTATACTTTGCCCAAACTCCACTATACAAAATATTTCTTAATATTTCAGAGTCACAAAGTATAGGTAGCTTTTCAAAAGCTCCCGTGGCTTCTGCCATCATCATTATCAATATTTGATATACTGTATTTTCATAATCTTCTTCATTTTTGCAATTATTCTTTACTGCTTTTAAAGGATTATAAGAACCCGTTTTTAAGTCATCTTCCAAATCATCATAGGCATCCATAATATAAATGAATTTCCCCAGATAAAATCCAAAACTTCTCAGTTCTTTCTCCCACATATCCTCTTTATACACAAAGAGTTCTGCCATAAGTGTTCCAAAAGCTCCTGCTACCAAATCAAGATTCTCTTCCTGTTTTTCTTCATAAGACGCTAAAACTTTAAGCTGTTTTTGAATAACCTGTGCCTGCCTTTTATATTCTCTGCAAAGTTCTTTTGCTTTTTTTCTGAAAAGGTGCATCCCTGCAATTCCCTTCAGACTTTTATCATCCTTCCAATCATCTTCACATTTAAAATATACAAGCAAAAGGTTCATCTTTGCACCATACTCTGATATTGCATTTTGAAGCATAGGAATTTTCTTCACAGGATGTAATGGACAATGGGATTGAAGTTCCTTTGTAGGAGTTTCATACAACGAAGTTAAAAACAACACTAAAAATGTCATATCATACGAAAGTGTCATACGGCCTCGAAATCCGTATTCTTCCTTCAAGGTGCGGCACAATCCGCAATAATAGGACTTGTACCGATAAAACTCTTTCACCTTTAATTCAGGCTTATCAATCGTTACATATCCAAACATTTACCAAACCTTTCTTTCATAGAATAAATTTCGTATCTTTTGATTATACTATACCTCTTTTGAAATTTCTACTTTATTTTCACTTTTATTGACGTTTTACTGTTTTTCCGATATACTTTCTTTGTAACATAATACGGTATTTACGAAAGAGGTGATTTTGTGCCTAAAGACACTATTAAGAACAGCATAAAAAAAGACGCTTCCGAAGAATTCGATATTTTATTTCCAGAAAGATTTATTAAAAATACTGACTACTACAATTCATTAATGATGATGTATCGTTGTGCAATTCGTGAAGTCAGCACCAAGCTGGAAGTACTGGATGACGAATTCTCTGTAAAATATAAGAGAAACCCAATTTCTTCTATCAAGAGCCGCATTAAAACACCACTGAGCATTTATAACAAGCTTCAGCGTCTGGGATATGAATTTACTGAACAAAATATTCGTGAACAGTTAAATGATGTTGCAGGAATTCGCGTCATTTGCTCCTTTATTGATGACATCTACGCAGTCGCTCACCTGTTGGCAGAACAGGATGACATTACGATTATCCGTATTAAAGATTATATTCAGAATCCAAAGCCAAACGGCTACCGCAGCTATCACATGATTATTGAAATTCCTGTTTTCTTTGCAGAGGGAAAAACACCTATTCGTGCAGAAATTCAAATCCGAACGATTGGTATGGATTTCTGGGCAAGTCTGGAACATCAGCTTCGCTACAAAAAAGATTTAGGCAACAATGAACAATATGCACTTATTACACAAAAGCTTACTGAATGTGCTCGTACTATTACTGCTACCGATAATCAAATGCAGGATATAAAAAATTTAATCGGGGAATATTGTGAGTTTTAACTCACTCCCCGATAAACTTCTTTAAGAGTTTTTCACTTTCTTCATAATATCTCTGTGCATTTTCCCCTTTTTCATTATCTGCTACTTCCGGTAAAATACGCATGGTAATATACATATCCTGCAAAGATACAGGACTCCCCATTTCTTTAAAAGCTTTACAATCCTTTACTTCAAGTAACTGATTCTCATCTTCAGGAAAAATTTCCATTTCCTTAAATTTATCATAGCTTGCTTTGCTTACAAAATAAATAACACTGGTTGCAGTTTGTACATCTGCGCTAAACTTTGTCTGACCTGCCATAACCATCTGAGGATCATAACCATCCTCTCCTTCTGACGGAATAAAATAGTCATTAACCTGAACGTGAACTTCTCCATCTTTATTTAAGTCCTCAGCATTTTTAACAAACCATTTTTCTAATTTTGTTTTATCTTCTTCCATTATAGAATAATCACCTAGAAATCCTATGTTATAATCATAAGAAACTTTTCCCAGCATATCCTTTGCAAAAGTAATAACACAAAATAATATAAATGCACCAATCAATACATGATATTTATAATAATACCAAAAATTATCCCATTTTTTCTTTCTGTCTTCCTTTGTTTGTCCAGCTTTCATATCTTTATCCTTTTCTCTAAAATTGTTATTGTTATAAATTTTATCACTTTTTAATCTTTAGGAAAAGTGCAAAATAAACATTTCACATATTTTTCAAATTTAATTATTCCCACTGCTTACTTTCGTATTATATACTGAAATTCCTCATGATGTTCAAACCAACTTATTGCATAAGAACAGGTAAGTACTGCCTTTTTTCCCTGTCTGGAAATCTCCTCTGCTGCTGCCTGCATCAACTTTCCTGCAATACCTGTTCCTCGCAAGGACGGGGAAACAAAAGTATGATTAATCTCTACCGTATCTGCATCAATACTTGGAAACGTAACTTCTGCTGCCTTCTCTCCTTTTTCATCTACATAATAAATTTCATTATCTTGTATCTTAAAATCCATATTTTTCTACTCCTTTATTTTGTAACTTCCTGCTCTTTTTCTATTTCCTTTATCAATTCCTCTATAATTTTCGGTTCTTCCTCCAACATATCGGCAATTTCTTCTGCTGTTTTCCTTTTTTTCAACTTCTTTCCAACAAGTTCCTTTAATTTTGCTCTAATTCCTTCTTCTCTGCCTTCTTCTCTTTCATAATATTTTTCTTCCCATGCCTGCATATATTTCACCCCGATTTCTTCACTTCTTTTCACCTCACAGACACGTTCATGAATATGCCGAATTTTCTTGCTTTTAGATTGCTGTGCCACTTCGTCTGTGGTATTCTCTATATAATGGAGAAATTCTACCAGTTCCTTTGGCACTTCATCATCATTTTTTCCCTTTGTATTCAAAAAAATACGAACTGTTCCATCCTGCAATTTGCACTGAGGCACTTCCTGACATTGAGGCACAAAGGTATACTGATATTTTTCATAGCCAAATAAGTCAAAAGGCATAATCATAATCAAATAAGAGTCATTCAAAAGATTATAACTTGGTATTCCCGGTTCCAAAAGCCCTGTATCCATCATTCCTTGATAATAGCGGCTTCTCTTTGGTAAATCATCTTTCCTCTTTTTCTGCATTTTTGTATTATAAACCTGTTCTTCGCTGTCTATAGCGAACAAATCCATGCGTATGGAGCGGATTAATGGTGAAATTCTGCCTTCTTTTTCCGTCTTACTTTCCTGTAAAAGGGAAATCTCCCGTCCTAAAATCAGGCTTAGAACCTCTTGATGAATTTGGGAATCTTCCATAACTTCATCGAATAAAAACCGGTCTGTAAGGTTTAGCTCTTTTAATGGTACAATACTTTTCTTAGCCATACTTTCTCCTTTATTTTACCATAGTTCAACCACTGTTAAAAGATTTTACACTAAAAATTTGGGCTGAACTTTGTCTGTTTCATTCTCAATATTATGTTTCTAAAGTTATTTGAAATAGTGGCGAACTGCCTTAGATAAAAAGATTTAATAGATTATCATTTACTATAATACTTCCGGCAGAAAGTACTTTAAGCATAAACATATCCATATATCCTTTTTGGAATTTTTGTATGTTTGAACTGATCTTTATCACCGACTTTCTTATTTTGAGATCAAGAAACTGAAAAGTAATTCTCTCTGTTTTCTCTCCGAACAGTTCATATCCATTCTTTATGGTAAACGCCGTTCCTGCTGTATTCTCATAAAAAGAGATGCACTCTCTTTTGTAAGATCAAAAGCCTTTAAAGTTTCATCAACGGTCATTCCCCATGTTGTATTTTCTACTTCAAGCTTTGGCTTTTCAGATTTTTGTCCTTCCGCTGTTTTCCCACATGCAGAAAGCATGAAACTTGCTGCTATTATTCCAAAAATAATATTTTTTTCATCTTCATTATGTCACCCCCGTATTTTATATTAATTATATTATCAATTCATATACATACTGACCTGCAATGGACTCTCTCCTTAGTTTCAATCTACCATAACGCAGTATCTTTGCTAACAAGATATTTAGAATACACATATATTTCTATTCTAAATACTAATTTTAAAATAAATACAAATCGGAAGTGCAAAGAATTATTGTTCTAAGCACTTCCGATTCAAAAATCAGTTCTTATTTTGTTTTAGAAATCTACTTCTTTTCCTTCGTAGATATAAGTAAACAATTTTTCCATTGTTTCAGGGTCAATGCTTCTTGGGTTAGAACCTGTACAAGCATCTCCTACTGCATTTTTTGCAATCTCACTGATTTTTTCTTTAAATTCGTCTTCCTTAATACCAAACTCTTTTAATGTATTTGGTATTCCCATATAATTATTTAACTCTACAATTCTGTTACACAGTGCATCCACGCTGGCTTCCAGTCCCAGATATGCAGCAATTGTCTCGTAGCGTTTCTTTGCTTCTGCTTCTTTTGCATTGTATTTAATAACATAAGGCAGATACATTGCATTTGCAAGACCATGTGTAATATGTCCCGTTGAAAAAGCAGCTCCTGTTTTGTGTGCCATAGAATGTACAATTCCGAGGAGTGCATTAGAAAATGCCATTCCTGCCAGACACTGGCCATAATGCATTTCTTCTCTGCTTGCCATATCTCCGTCATAAGATTTTGTAAGTTCATCATTTACAATCTGAATTGCTTTTAATGCCAGAGGATCTGTAAACGTTCCGTGTAAAGTAGAAACATAAGCTTCAATAGCATGTGTCAGAGCATCCATACCTGTATATGCAACTAAATGTTTCGGCATAGTTTCTGCCAATTCCGGATCTACAATCGCTACGTCCGGTGTAATATTGAAGTCAGCCAGAGGATATTTAATTCCCTTTGCATAATCTGTAATAACGGAAAATGCTGTTACCTCTGTGGCTGTACCTGATGTAGATGGAATTGCACAGAATTTTGCTTTTTTACGAAGTTCAGGAAAACTAAAAGGTGTCAGAATTTCCTCAAAAGTACATTCCGGATACTCATAAAATACCCACATTGCCTTTGCCGCATCAATAGGAGAACCGCCACCCATAGCAATAATCCAATCCGGCTCAAACTCACGCATAAACTCTGCGCCTTTCATAACTGTTTCTACTGATGGATCAGGCTCTACATTTTCAAATAATTTTGTCTCAATTCCTGCTTCTTTTAAATATGATACTGCTTTATCAACAAATCCGAAGCGTTTCATGGAACCGCCGCCTAAAACCAGTACAGCTTTTTTGCCTTGTAATGTTTTCAGATTTTCCAGAGAACCTTTTCCCCAGTATAAATCTCTTGGTAATGTAAATCTTGCCATGTTGCTTCCTCCTGAAATTCTTGTTATTTTTTTAACGTTATTTTTTTAACGATTTGATTGTAACATATATTTTCACAAAGTCAAGCTGTTTTATATTTTTTTTATAATTTTTCACCTTTTTTCACGATATGTATATCTTAAATAGAGAGACTTTTAAGGAGTTTAATATGGCTTATAAAGTTGTAATTGATGCCGGACATGGGGGAGCTGATTTTGGTGCTACCTACAACGGCAGAAAAGAAAAAGATGAAAATCTGGATTTGGCACTGGCAGTAGGTAATATCCTGTCTCAAAATGGTATTGACGTAGTCTATACACGTACTACAGATGTATATCAGACCCCCTTTGAAAAAGCTTCTCTTGCTAATGAAGCAGGTGCTGATTTTTTTATTTCTTTTCATCGCAATTCCAGCCCTGAATCTAATCAATATGAGGGTGTTGAAACTTTAGTATACGATAAATCCGGCGAAAAACTGGATATGGCAGAAAACATCAATGGTGCTCTAGGCGAATTGGGGTTTCGTGAAATTGGTGTAAAAGCACGTCCCGGTCTTGTAGTTCTTCGAAGAACAAAGATGCCTGCCGTTTTAATTGAAACAGGATTTATCAATACAGATGCTGATAACGAACGTTTTGATACTCAATTTTCCGAAATTGCCCAGGCCATTTCTTCTGCAATTTTGGGAACTTTAGATGAGGAAACTTTAGAAAATCAGGCTGACAATCACGATAACTTCTATCGTGTGCAAACAGGTAGTTTCCGAAACAGGGAACATGCCAACAATATGCTTTATACCTTACAGGATCAAGGCTATCCCGCTTTCCTTTTATACGAAGACGGCTTATTCAAAGTGCAGGTAGGCGCATACAAAAATCTTTCTAATGCTGTGAAAATGGAGCAGGCACTTCGCAACTCAGGGTATAGCACTTGGATTGTCTTCGGTCCTGCCTCTTACTAAAAACAGAAAAAAGAAGATTTATGGATTTTAGGTTTCTCTAAAAATCCATAAATCTTCTTTTATACTACATAGACTCTGCTCTATCTTCTATATTTTTATTAAAATTAATTACTTCATGGTCATATTCCGTATCCATATAAATGGACTTAATCATAAAGTCTGCCGTTGCTTTATTTACTGCCATAGGAATATCATACACCTGTGCAATACGCATCAGTGCTTTTACATCTGGATCATGAGGCTGTGCAGTCAAAGGATCAGAAAAAAATACAATAAAATCAATAACTCCTTCTACGATTTTAGCCCCAATCTGCTGATCACCACCCAAAGGACCGCTGTTGTATCCCTTAATACAAAGTCCTGCTTTGTCTGCAATTAATCTGGACGTTGTACCAGTTCCATATAAATTATGTTTTTTTAAAATATCATAGTTATCCTTACACCACTGAATAAGCTTTGGTTTTTCATTATCATGGGCAATCAATGCAATATTTTTCTTCTTTCCAATTGTAAATGTCACATATTCGTTTGTTATCATCTGAAAGACCGCCTTTCTGAATTATTTTCATCTCTTAATTTAGTTTATCATATTTTTCTTGTTCTCTCAACGTGAAACTGCTACAATGTAACCAAAACAAAAGAAAAAGCAGGTAAAAATACATGTATTATTTTATTATAAATCCTCATTCTAAATCCGGATATGGCATGTCTATCTGGAAAAAGGCTGAGGCTATTTTAAAGAAACGGGAAATCACCTATGAAGCCCGTTTCACAGAATATACCGGACATGCAAAAAAGCTTGCCGAACAGATTGCTCTTCTCTCGCGCCCCTGTACCCTTAGTGTATTAGGTGGGGACGGAACGTTAAATGAGGTAATAAATGGTCTGGCACAGACGGATTTTTCTCACATTACTCTGGGCTATATTCCTACCGGTTCAGGAAATGATTTTGCAAGAGCTTTAAATATTGCTTGTGATGTTGAGAAATGTATAGAAGTTATTTTATCACCTTCCCAATATACTGCCGTAGACATAGGACTTGCTCGAACACAGGAAAATTCTCGCTATTTTCTTGTAAGCAGCGGTATTGGGTACGATGCAGATATCTGCCGTAAGGTAATGGTTTCTCCTTTAAAAAAGGCAATGAATAAAATACATCTCGGAAAATTGACTTACGTGTTAATTGCACTAAAGCTATTAATTCAATATAGACCATGCCCTGTATCTATTCGCATAGATAAACAAGAAATAGCGTCCTTATCCAAATTTTTCTTTATCACAGGTATGAATATGCCTTATGAAGGAGGCGGTGTAAAATTTTGTCCCCAGGCAAACTTTCAGGATAATCTACTGGATATCTGTATAATTGGAAATTTATCAAAACTTAAAATATTAGCTCTTTTTCCCACTGCTTTTGTAGGAAAGCATGGACGTTTCCATGGTGTCACTCTTACAAACTGCAAGCGAATAGATATTTCCAGTAAAACCCCCCTTCCCATTCATTGTGACGGAGAATCCATGGGAGTTGCAGATCATTTAACCTTACAATCTACACAGAAACAGATTAACGTTATTCTAAAATAAGAAACAGGTGAAAAATATGGAAAAAATACTAATGATTTTTATTCTTCTGTTGTGCATCTATATTTTAGGAACACTTCCCCGTTTTTCCCGAAAAAAGGAAACCAGAGCATTTTGTCATTGTCTGTTTGCACACAGAGGATTATTTACCCCTGACCAGCGTATTCCCGAAAATTCTATGAAAGCTTTTCAAGAAGCTGTTCAGCATGGCTATGGCATTGAACTTGATATTCAGAGAACAAAAGATAATAAAATTGTTGTTTTTCACGACCATACTTTAACACGTATGTGTGGTATCGACCTTCCCGTACGCGAACTTACTTATAAAGAATTACAAAAATTTACACTGATGAATTCTAAAGAACAAATTCCTCTTTTCCAAGATGTTTTAGCTTTTGTAAATGGACAGGTTCCCCTATTGGTTGAAATTAAACTTCCCACTGTAAAAACTCTTACCTGTCGTCTGGCAGATGAACTGCTGCAGAATTATTCCGGCAAATACTGTATTGAATCTTTTAATCCTCTTGCTCTGCGCTGGTATAAGAAAAACCGCAAAGAAATTATCAGAGGACAGCTTTCTGCCAATTTAACAAAACCTGTTGCTGAAGGCGGTTACTTTTTAAGTTTCCTTGTAAAATATCTTTTACTGAACTTTTTAGGAAAACCTGACTTTATTTCCTATTGTTATAAAGACCAGCATAATATCAGCTTTCTTCTGCAAAAATATATTTATAAAACTCCTGTTTTTGCGTGGACAGTGCGGTCTTCACTTGTTTTCAAAAAACAAAAAAATTATTTTGACTCTATCATTTTTGACAGCTTTATACCTGCAAAAGAATATTAGAACGCAAGATTTTCTCAAGATTTTTTTAATAAAATAAACATATTCTTTAATTTATTAAACAACTGTAAATTACATTGTTATCCTATAATTGCTGTGCTATAATACCACAAAGAATGATACAACTATTCTAACAGAACGTGAGGTGGCACTTTGGAATTTCTGAAAAAATATAAACATACCTTAATTATACCTATTTACGGTATCTTATACATGCTTGCATTCAGATATGTCGAACAGCGGAATGTCCCTATTAACATTATTCACATGAAAATTGATGATTATATTCCATTTTGTGAATACTTTATTGTTCCCTATCTTCTATGGTTTGCATACGTTGCTGTAACTGTATTTTACTTTGCTTTTTTCAATAAAAACAAGCAGGAATACTGGCAGTTCATTTTAACGCTGGGAATTGGAATGACTTTATTTATTTTTGTTTCCCTTCTTTATCCCAATGGACAGAATTTAAGACCGGACTTAACAGGTGATAGTATTTTTATTCATCTGGTACAGTATCTTTATACGATTGATACGCCAACTAATATTTTGCCAAGCATTCATGTATTTAACTCCATTGCGTGCTGTATTGCAATTTTTCATCATAAGCCTTTTCAAAAACGAAAGATATTACTTACCGGCACAGCTATTTTAACTGCGTTGATTGTTATGGCAACTGTATTTTTAAAACAACATACTCTTGTAGATGTCATTGCTGCTTTAGCTCTTAATATTGTATGCTTCCAGCTTCTCTATAAACCTAAAGCTGTACATGCTGAAAAACCTGCAAGAATTTAAAATGAAACAAAAAAAATCTGTTACAAAACTGTCTTAAAACAGTTTTGTAACAGATTTTTTATTAATTAAATCCATAGAATTTTTGTGCTACTTTATATAACGTAACAGAAAGGCGTCTGCCGCTTCTTCCCGGAAGGTTTACTCCTCTTCCTAAAACACTCATATAAAGCTTTCTGTAAATATGAATATCTGCACTTCTTAAATATCTCCAAAGTTCTTTTTTCTTTTCCAGATTTTCTTCTGTACCGGAACGAATTAACATTATAGATGACACTGCCATAATAATATCTAAATATTTCAGCATATATTTTCTTGTGTTTTTATCTGTAATCTTCTCCTCCGAAATAATATCAATCATCAGCCGGTTTACTAAAAGCTGCTGGTCAATACGGCCAATCATAACCGTTTCATTCACCGACTGATCGTTTCTTCCGATAAAATAACGATAAAAATTCACGTCCATATAATACATGGTTTTTACATAAGGCAGTGGCTTATATACAAAAATATTATCTACATAAAAGGTATGCTTCGGAAGCTCTAACTTACATTCTCTTAAAAGTTCTGTTCTATAGATAACAGAATGCATTAAAATATATTTTCCAATAGGCATTCTACCCATTTCTTTCCATGTAAAAATCTTGCCTTCCGGCATATAATTCTTATACTTCATTACCTTTTTATGCTTTGCGCCCTGCTTTTCGTACACAAAGTTACTAATCATCATATCCAGCGTTTCCGGTCCTGCAATTACTTCCAGAAGCTTATCAAGAATTGCATGATACGCTTCTTTATTTACCCAATCGTCACTGTCTACAACTTTAAAATAAAAGCCTGTTGCATTTCGAAGCCCTGCATTTACTGCCTCCCCGTGACCTCCATTTTCCTGATGGATTGCTTTTACAATATTAGGATATCTGGCGGCATATTCATCTGCAATTTTTGCTGTATCATCTTTAGATCCATCGTCAACAATTAAAATTTCAACCAAATCTCCGCCCTCTAAAAGAGAGTCTATGCAATTCTTCATATAATCCTGTGAATTGTAACAAGGCACAGTAATGGATAATAACTTCATTTAAAAGTCCTCCTCAATGTATTTTCTATATGCTGAAAACGCAGAAGGGATAGGATATTTCTTTTTTGAATTTTTTTTATCAATAAATATTAATTGTCCTATCTGCTTTTCTTCCGTAGATGCCACTTTTACAAGATAACCCTTCATGTGCCATTCTACATGTGAAAAAATATGCTTTGAACTTCCTGCTTCTTTAATATATACAGGCATCAATTTCATGTCTTCCACACAACGTATTGCTTCCTCCTGTGTCAAATATCCCTGTCTATTAGGAAGTTCATAAAGTCCCGCCAAAAGCCCACTTTGAGGACGTTTTTGTATAGCAAATTCTTGTCCGTTTTGTATAATCAATATGGTTTTTTCTTCTATTTTTCTTGGCTTTTTCGCTGTTTTTTGAGGATATTCTAAAACCGTATCGTGAGCTCTTGCCATACAAAATTCTGCCACCGGACAGCATTCACATTTTGCCATACCATTAGGCACACATACTGTTGCTCCAAGCTCCATCAAACTTTGATTAAAAGCACCCGGAGCATGAACAGGCATGATTTTTTCTAAGCTTTTCTCCATTTCCCTCTTTGTAGACTGTTTTAAAATATCAGAAGAATTCTCTGTAATTCGGGTAATTACACGAAGTACATTTCCATCTACTGCAGGCTTTGAGATTCCATAGGCAATGGAAGAAATTGCTCCCGCTGTATAAGTTCCAATCCCAGAAAGACTTAATAATTTATCATAATCAGCAGGTAGTTTTCCATCATATAATTCCATCACTTCTCTAGCTGCCTTTTGCATATTTTTCACTCGATTATAATACCCAAGCCCTTCCCAAAGCTTTAACAATCTTTCTTCCGGGCACTCTGCTAAATCTTTAATCTCCGGTAATGCCTCTATAAATTTTGCATAATAAGCCTTTACCGCTTCTACTCTGGTTTGCTGAAGCATAATCTCTGAAATCCAGACATGATAAGGACTGGGATCTTCTCTCCAGGGTAAGCTTCTTTTGTTTTTCTCATACCAGATTAATAAAGGCTCTACAATCTGTTCTAACATATTTGCTCCTGTTTATTCTCTGTTTTCAGTATATTTTCACTCTAAATAAACCCTAACAGGTTTTGCAAGATTTATCAAGTCTTTTCTTACAGTACAATCATAAGCCAGAATATGAACACCTGCTTTTTCTGCTGTTTTCAATGCTTTGGCGAATTCCGGATGTGTGTCATAATTAGGCTCAAAATAAGATACATCTTCCATTTGAATAACAAACATCAAATACGCTTCATATCCATCTTTTATAGATTTTACCAGTTCCTGAATATGTTTTACCCCGCGCTGTGTAGGTGCATCAGGAAATCTTACAACATTATTTTCCTCTAATGTAACTCCTTTCACCTCCATGAAAATTTTTCTTTTTCCGCTTTCTATATATAAGTCAAATCGAGAATTTTCATATATAACTTCACGCCGAATTTTTGCCTCTATACCAAAAAGATTTCCTTTCTTTAACCATTCTTCTACGACTTTATTCGGAATCTGTGAATCCATATTGATTAGACGATTTCCCTTTTCTACTGCAATTAAATCATACTTTGTTTTCCGATTTGGGTTATCACTTTCTTCCAAAAAAACAAGGGCGCCGGGAACTAACAGCTCCCGACAGCGCCCTGTATTTTTCACATGGCAGATTTCTTCTTTTCCGTTTATTTCCACATGGGCAATAAACCGATTTGGACGTTTCTTAAAAATCCCCTGTTCTACCTTGTTATATTTCATATCTTTGTATCCTCTATTAATCCTTCATATATTTCTTTTACACTTTTAAAAATGTAATCAGGCTTTACATCCCCCTGTAAAATATCCTCCATAGAAGCCTCACCGGAGAGTACACAAATAGTGTCTATCTTGGCATTCTCTCCTGTTTTAATATCCGTATACAATCTGTCACCTACAATTACTGCATTTTCCCGCTTGCAATTTAATTGTTTCAATACACAGTTCACCATAATCGGCTCTGGTTTTCCTATAAAAAATGGTTCTTTTCCTGTAGCATTTTTCAACATAATACTCATTGAACCACAGTCCGGAATATAGCCAAAACTCACAGGGCAAACAAGGTCTGGATTTGTTGCCAGGTATGCCACATTCCTTCCCAGCATGATACAGGTATTTCGGATTTTTTCAGATGTATTCTCTGTATCAAATCCTAAAAGTACAACACTTGCACGCTCATCCACTTCTGTAACAACTTCTATTCCTGCTTCCCGAAGTTCCTTTATTAATGACCTTGTTCCCATACAATAAACCACTTGATTTGGATAATTTTCCTTTAAATACATAGCAGTCGCCTGACTGGAAGTATAAAAATTTTCATATTCTGCCTTAATCCCCATTGCTTGAACTTTTTGTACATAATCTTCTACGGATTTTGAAGAATTGTTGGTAATGAACACATATTTTCCTCCTCGTCTTTTAATTTCTTCAAGGAATTCCAGTGTTCCGTCAAAAATTTGATTTTCGTTATAGATTGTTCCATCCATATCTAAAAGATATAATGTTTTTTCTTTCAATTTATCTGCAGATTTTCCGGTATAATCCAGCATTTATTTCTCCTCTTTCAGCCGATTCTACCTGTGCTCTACATTTTTCGTAGCAATAATCGCTACTCCCGTACCTCCTATATCTTCCAAGATAACATCTCCGATTTTTACAGGTGCTTGTACGGTAATATTTTTTAAACCGGCTGCACATTCTCTGATTTTATTCTTTGGAATATCGGAGGCAGTCTTCACAGAAACAACAGCAATTTTTCCATCTGTAACCATAACACTGGATGTGAGAATTCTGGTAGGATTTGTAACTTCCTTTTCTCCATAACTCTTCCCTTTGGGACATGTATTTCCTTCTACTTTTATCACTTTTTCTCCGTCTAATGTAACGGTAAGGGCACATCCTAAAGGACAGTTAATACAAGTTAGTTCTCTAATATTCATCCTTATGCTTCCTCCAATTTCATAATAATTTTATCTAATTTCAAGTCTTGTGTCAAATCTGATTTTTTCAAAATAACCTGCTCCATTTCTCCAGGTGCCATCTTTTTTCTCTTCTTATGTACAATCCGTTTATTGCCTAAATAAACATTTACATACACGTTTTCATATACTTTTCCCACACGAAATCTCACTATCAAACTTTCTTCCATATTCTCTGTCCGTAATTTTTGGGGAACTGTATAGCGAATACCTCCTTCAGGCTGAATAGGAACAAATATTTCTTCTTTATCCGACTCTTGTTTCTGTAAAAATACTGCTGCCTGCTGTCCTGCCTTTTTTGCTTCTTCTGAAACATAATCAACTAAATCATGTACATGAAGTACATTTCCACAAGCAAAAATTCCTTTTACATTTGTTTCTAAGCTTTCGTTTACCACAGGACCGGAAGTAACTCCTGAAAGCTCAATTCCGGCTTTTGCAGATAATTCGTTTTCAGGAATTAAACCACAGGATAACAGTAATGTATCACAAGCATAAAACTCCTCTGTTCCCGGAATTGGTCTGCGATTTTCATCTACCTGTGCCAAAGTAACTCCCGTCACCCGCTCTTTTCCATGAATTTCTACTACGGTATGACTGAGTTTTAAAGGAATATCAAAATCCTCCAGGCACTGCACAATGTTTCGCTGTAGTCCACCGGAATAAGGAAGCAATTCTGCCACTACCTTAACCTTTGCTCCTTCCAGAGTCATGCGCCTTGCCATAATAAGTCCAATGTCTCCTGAACCTAAAATCACTACTTCTCTCCCCGGCATCATTCCTTCCATATTTACCAGTCTTTGAGCTGTTCCTGCTGTATAAATGCCTGCCGGACGATATCCCGGTATATTCAATGCTCCCCTCGGACGCTCTCGACATCCCATGGCCAAAATCACGGCTTTTGTCTTTAAACTCATGAAACCATCTTCTTTATTCATAGCACTTACTACTTTTTTTTCTCCACAGTCTTCAATATCCAGCACCATAGTATTCAATTTATAAGGGATATTATATGCATAAACCTGCTCAATAAAACGCTGTGCATACTCCGGTCCTGTTAATTCCTCTTTAAATGTATGTAAGCCAAACCCATTGTGAATACACTGGTTTAAAATACCACCCAATTCATAGTCTCTTTCTAAAATCAGAAGCTTTTCAACACCGTTCTCTTTTGCTGAAATGGCTGCCGCAAGTCCTGCCGGACCGCCTCCTACAATAATTAATTCATATTCCTGCATGATTTTTTATCCTTTCTTATGCTAATTCTTCTTTAATTTTTCCTGTTAAAAGTGTAGATGTCCCTCCTGCTTTTGTAATTTCCAAAGGAGATTTTTGAAGTTCTCTCTCTAAAATTTCCATTACCTTAGGTGCACAAAATCCTGACTGGCATCTACCCATTCCAGCTCTGGTTCTTCTTTTCACTCCATCTAAGGACTTAGCACCTAAAGGTCTGTGAATTGCATTTACAATCTCTCCTTCTGTAACAGTTTCACATCTGCAAATCACATTTCCATATAATGGATTCGCTGCTATCAATGCTTTTAATTCTTCTTTTGGCATTTCTGCCACACAAGGAATATCCTTTCTTCTAGGGTTAAAATCTTCTTTTTTTTCTGCTTTTAGTTTTCCTGCAATGCCATCTGCCAAATATTCTCCAATTGCAGGAGCACTGGAAAGTCCCGGTGACTGAATTCCCGCTGCGTCAAAAAATCCCGGTGCGTCATCAGCCTCTCCTAACACAAAGTCTCCCCCTTTTTCTGTTGCGCGCAGCCCTGCAAAAGAAGTAATCACCATATTCAGAGGAATATTTTCTGCACTTAATTTTGCCATTTTTGACAATTTTTCAATCCCATTTGACGTAGTATTAATTCCTTCTCTATCCTCTATATTTTCAGCCGTAGGTCCTGCCAGAAGATTTCCGTGAACGGTAGGGGTAATCAACACGCCTTTTCCCATAGCGGTGGGAAGCTGAAAAATCGTATGAGATACAAAATTCCCTGCTTTCTTATCCATAAGACAATATTCCCCTTTTCTGGGAGTAATCAAAAGCTTTTCCTCACTGACCATGTTATGAAAAACATCTGCATATACACCGGCAGCGTTGACAATACATTTTGTCTCGAAACATCCCTTTGTAGTATCTATCTTATATCCTTTTATCATCTTCTGGATATCTTTTACCTCTGTATCAAAAGCAAATTCTACTCCGTTGACATTAGCATTTTCCGCCAGCGCAATGGTCAGTTTAAAAGGACAAATAATAGCGCCTGTAGGTGCATAGAGCATTGCTTTCACATTTTTTGAAAGATTGGGTTCTATTTCCCATATTTTTTCTCCGGTAACGATTTCCAATCCTTCTACACCATTTTCTATTCCTTTTTTCTTTAAATCTTCTAATTTACATAAATCCTTTTCATCAAAACAAAGCACCAGAGAACCATTTCTTTTATATGGAAAATCCAATTCTTTTGACAGCATTTCCATTTTTTTACTGCCTATTATATTCATTTTTGCTTTCCAAGTCCCCGGTTCTGCATCAAATCCGGCATGCACAATAGCACTATTTGCTTTGGAAGTACCGCAGCACACGTCCTCTCCCTTTTCCAAAACAATTGTTTTTAATTGATATCTTGATAATTCTCTTGCTACAGCACAGCCTATAACTCCTGCTCCAATAATTACTACATCATACATTTTTTATCTCCTTCCCAGATATCACATCTGCTACATTTTCTATTTAAATAAAAAAAGATAGAACAATAAGGCATAAGTTTTCTTATGCTCCATTCGCTCTATCTCTTATCTCCCGCGTATTTATTCTATTTTACATAAACCAAACTTTTTGATTGGTGGTGGATATGGAAATGGCTCCTGCATCAAGAGCCGCCATAATATCCTCTTTATCTGATATCAAACCGCCGGCAATCACAGGTGTTCTGTTTTGTTTACAAATTCTTTGTATAATCTTCGGCATCACTCCCGGAAGCACCTCTATCATATCAGGATACACACTTTCTGTCTGACGTTTAATACTCTCAAAAGCCATAGAATCAATTACAAAAAAGCGCATAATGGCAAACAATCCTTCTTCTTTTGCCTGACGGATTACCGATGGTCTTGTAGAAATAATTCCATCTGCATGTGTCACCGATTTTATATAAGTAACTGCAATTTCCTTACTGCTTAATCCGGCAATTAAATCAATATGTATAATGACTGTTTTCCCTGCCTTTTTTAAGCGACTGACAATCTGACTGATATTGCAGATATCTCCATATAAAACAAACACAATGGGAATATCTGAGTGAATACATCTTTTCAGACCTTCTTCATCCTTTATGGCAGCAATGACCGGACAATCCTCAAATTCTTCTATAAGCTGAGGTCTCATACTTCCACCTTCTGTCATTTAATAATCGATAAGTTTATTATTTCTATGAAATAATAAGACAAGAGCATAAAGCTGTCCTACAGCTTCTGTTCTTGTCTCTTACTCAACTCCATTGTACTACACATATTTCATAGTTGCAAGTTAATTATCTGTAAAAACATACAATGGGACATCCTGCCTCAATACTTTCGTAAAACTTCCCTGCAAAAGAAACCGGAAGGTTAATACAGCCATGGGAGCCACTGTTTTTATAAATGTTTCCACCAAATTTCCCTCGCCAATTTGCATCATGCAAACCAATTCCTCCGTTAAAAGGCATCCAATAAGACACCGGAGATTCATAATCATAACTGCCGTCCGGATTAGGTACCGGACGAAGAACCTGATCTCTCTGTTTGTATGCCAATGAAAATACACCCGGCGGCGTTCTTCGACTTTTATCATTATAAGTCCCTGATACAAAGTCAGATTCCATTAAAAGTGTCCCATCCTTGTAATACCATAAGTGCTGTGCACTTAAATCCAGCTCTACATAAGTATTTCCAATATCATTTTCGCCGTAAGCTTTTCCCTTTTTCGCATATACCGGCTCTCTCTGGACATTTGCATGTTCCTGTATGTCTTTTAAAAGCTGTGCTCTTTCCCCTTTAATATCAATAAGATACCCATAGCTGCCCCCTGATACAGTAACCGGTTTACCTGTATACGTGCTGGTAAGTGTTCTTTCTGTACCTAAGGTATTATATTTTTCTCCCAACATCTGCACGTAATCTCTGATATGCTTCTGTAAAACACTTAGATTCTCCACATAATTCCCATTCTCGTCATAAGTCATCCAGTCCTTCACTGTCATCCCATCCAGAACTTCTTTTTTATCTCCAAAAGTATATGTCACGGTCACTGCGGCACATCCATTCCAAACTTCCTGCTGGTGTTTCAGCGTTTCATCTTCACTTGTAATTGCAGGGCGCATATAAATACCCGCTTCTTCGGCTGAAAAAGTATTTTGACCTTCCTTTACTGATGCAAGTATCTTTTCCATCAACAGAGCTTTATCAAGTGTAGAGCCTAATTCTTCTGGTTTTATAACGAAGTTATTATTTTCAAAAGCAATATATGCATCCTTAGGCGGTGCCATATTTTCATCCTGCATACATGCAAAGGCATTCAGTTTTTCCTGAAGCTTGGTCCCATCAAAAACAATTCCTTCTCCCACTTCATAATCATATTGTCTAAAAAAAACTGAAGTCCATAAAAAGGGATTTTGTTTTTCCATATATTCCTGAATTTTCCCATCAGAAACATACTCATAATCAATTTCTTTACCGTCAATTATCTCTTTTTCTCCGTCTTTAAAAGCTATTTCCAATGAATACTCTTCTATTTTATCTTCTATTTTTTTCTCTGCCTCTTTTGCTGTTAAATTGTCACAGGGAATTCCATTTATCTTTGTCCCTTTAAAAAACTTATCCTTATAATAAAAAGCTCCTCCTACATATAAGAGTCCAAAGGTACATACTGCAAGCATCACACCTATAAAAGCCTTTTTCTGCCGATTTCTGCGTTTTTTCTTCTTCCCCATATCATAAACTCCCTTTACTTCATTT
>URHS01000034.1 GCA_900547685.1 uncultured Blautia sp.
ATTTTATGATGAATGCTAATCCTGAAAAAGCTAGTAAACTTTCTGCTTATAAGAATGCCAATGTAAGAACCTTTTCCCAATTGCGATGCTCCTTATAACTTTGAGGCGAAGAAGCTTGTTTCACCGCTTGCATCATCAAATCCTGAGGCAGGTTTCTTCCATTCCAAATACACGGGATCAAACGTTTACTTATCTCTGCATAAAGTCGTTTTCTATTTTTATCAGGAATTGTTAATATTCCTTTTGAATCTGAACCATAAAGTATTTCTGCTATTTCCCGCGTTCCTGGAACTCCATAATATCCTATCTTTTTCCTATTTTTATATTTCTCCTGAAGCCACTGACACTCATTATGCCATTTTTCTATATTTTCAAGATATCTTGCTGAATCTAATGTTTTATATTCTGCCAAAGCCAGACGCCCTGATGTTGCCGCATCAAATGCCATCAATACCATTTTTGATGTAAAGTTAATTTTTTTTCTGTAACCATCTAACGCGCAGTAAAATTGTTCTGCTGTTATGACATTCGTGTCTGAAACAACCATCTCTTGCTTTTCTTCATCAGACTCTCCAAGAAAATCATCCTCAAACGGATTCTCCTCTTCCATATCTTCCGCCTTAAAGTCAAAATTTTTATCGTCTTCACTCCCTGAACTTATCGTCTCTGTATCTGCATCCCAGGACGGCATCTCGATTCCATCTGATTCCCAGGCTACAATTGTCAATGTATCAAAACTCCGCCCCTGCTTTCTTATAATCCACTTCAACGCATTATGAATTCTTTGAGAGTTTTCATTCCCTATCGCAAATGCCTCTTCTTTTCCTTTAAATCTTCCTCTAAAAGTAAAATTAGTCGTATCATTGGAAGATATCAATTTTGCGCCATCTCCTTCATTTCGTATTTTCTTAGCGTGAAGATACGACGGTGACCCCTGTTTTCCGGTGAGATAATCTAAAGTTTTTTCTGTCTGCAATGACCGTACATACTGAATAAAATTCTCCTGCAAAGTCCTATCTTTCCAACATTTTTCTTCCAAAACTTCTTTCGTTACTTTCTGTCTCACAACAAATCTTACAAACGATTTATCCTGTGTTACACTCTGTATTGTAAATGATTGATCCAAAAAATTATCATCATCTACTACCAAAACGCCACTGTTTATAAGATCTTGCATCACTTCCTTCTTTTTTATGTAATGATATATGGCTTTTACTTTTTCATGTGTATACTGTGATAAATACCAGTTTTCTAACGCTTCCATATACATTTGATAACATTCTGCAGCTCTATCTGATTTTTCTTTCACATATCGGCCGTAATCTCCTGCCAGATACTGAAGATTATCACATAATGGATGAGGTGCCTTTTTTGTACCTGTACGACCTCCTGATTTTTCTGTAATCGGTATTATCGTCAGCTTGTTCTCATCGGATACTCTGGAGGCATCCAAAAAATTTCCTTCACCATCTATTACAATTTCGATCTGAGCTGTAACAGTCGTATGATGCAGCGGCAGTAAAACGCAGAAAACATTGCCATATTTTTTTATTATTCCAATCTCCGAGCAATTTCTCTCATATAGCCTAAGTGCTTCTTCTTCCCAACTCAAACTTGCATCTCCTCTTCCGTAAATTCTCCTAAACCACTAAAGTTTTCTTTTCCGAAATGTCTTACACGCATCTCACGAATAAAACGTTTCTCAGTACATTCTTCCGGATAAATACATTCGACAATCCCCCCCTGTTTCATCACAGGTCTCCAGAAGTTTGTTGTCATTTTATTTTTCTCTTCTTCCAAAATTGCTTCATCGGCATAGGTAATCCCATGATACATAAATCCATAAGCCACTTCTCCCTGCATATTGTCATAATAGCTAGTACCTTCTCCAAATTCACACGGCTCTACAAAGGCCTGACATTCTCTTGTTCCAAGGAAAACATCTCTTCGTCCCCCGCGCTTTACCATCCGTTTTGCAATATTATGATGTTTATTTTCATTCCAATCCTGTTTCAATTCCAGATGATTCGGATTAAATTCAAAATGCGCTCTAACCTGATAGCATACATCTTTCAGATAGGTATAATATGCAAGTTCATTTCCACCGTTATATGCAATTGGACGTACGCCTTTCGTTTCTGTCTGTATTGGTTTCATAACCCGGAAAGCATCCACTCGCCAGATCAGCGTTGGTTTCCAATAAACGCTTTCCACAATCCCCTTTAAAGCCTCATACGTAGGAAGATGATAACTTGACTTTTCTCCTCCGACACGGGTAACAGGGTCGGAAAATAATGCATATTTTCCCTGTACCTGAAATTCTATCGTATTTCTATACTTTTCCATATTCTCCCCTCCTTTTCCATTTAGAAAAATATCGAATACATCTTCGGTTCATCGATCACACCAACTTTTTTATCATAATAATCTTTATTTAAAACTAAGATCCCTGAGTCTCCAGGGCTGTAAATTGCTCGATTCAATCGTTCTTTCATCGATTGAGAAATTCCTACAGTGTATAATTGTAATTTCCTTAATATTTTTTTCTGTTCAGCTAAATTTATATATGTATTTTCTAATTCACGTATCAAATTTTCTGCCTCCTTATTATAGGGAACCACAACAGATATCTTTTCATCATCTGAGATTACCTTAAAATATTCTCCTGCCGTTTTAAATGCCTGACTTAATAATGGTTGTTGATATTTTCCAACATGATATCTCCTGTACTGATTACGTCCTATGTCATTTTTTCCCAATAAATCCACTAAATTTGTTCCCCATAGTCCCTTTTTTAAACCTACATTCTTCATATTCTCTTCTCCTGATTTTGAAACCGGATATTTCGTTATCTCCGATCCCAATTCATGATAATACAGTTGATAATATCTTTTAATCGCCAACTGGGAATCTAACGCATAATCAAACCTCTCTTTTTGTTCCTGAAACTCATATAGTAATCTTTCACATGCTTCTTGCGCTTTTTCTATTTCCTGAAGTTTATCTATTCGTTCTATATCTGGTGATAATTTAACAATATACACTTTACCCAGATTTTTTTGCTCTCTATGACGATTACATCTTCCTGCAGCCTGAATAATACTATCCAGACCAGAGAGGGATCTGATAACACATTCAAATGAAAAATTCACTCCCGCTTCAATTAGTTGTGTACTGACACAAAAGATCTTTTTTCTCCCTTTCAATCCAAGCTTAATCGCATATAATTCATCTCTCCGATTCTGCGGACACATATTTGTACTCAAATGGTAAATGGTCTCTTCTTTATCCCATACAGTTTTTACCGCTTCATAAAGTAATTTTGCAGTCTCTTTTGTATTCACAATTACCAAAACAGACGTACACTTTTTAAACTGATTCAATACAAAATTCTTTAAATCTTCTATCTGCATTCCTCCGGGTATCGATTTCGTTTTATCTATTATCTCTACTCGTTTAAATGCTTCTGCATATTTTCCTGCATCCCCTGCCATCTCAGGACAATCCACAATATTATTTTCCTCTAATTTTGCCAGTGACGGTTGTGTTGCTGAACAAAGAATTACAGTTGTATTGCAAAACTGACTCAAAAAATTAACCGCCAGATGAAAAAGTTCCATACAACGTACTGGTAATGCCTGTACTTCATCAAAAATCACAACGCTATTACATAAAGTATACATTCTCCGAATGCTGCTTTTCTGCCCTGAAAATAATGTATTAAGCATCTGAACTGCTGTAGTCACGATAATTGGACAATCCCAATTTTCTGTCAACTTTCTATATTTTTCTGCATCCTTCTCATTTTCCTGAATCACATTACAATGATGTTCTAAAACAAACTCTTCCTGTCCAACAGCCGCCCGGATATCTGCTGCATTTTGTTCTAAAATAGAATTAAAAGGGGCTACATAAAAAATATGTTCTTTGTTATACTTTTCCGCATGATACAGTGCAAAACGCAAACTACTAAATGTTTTTCCCGCTCCTGTCGGAACAGTCAAACGATATAATCGATTTTCTGTCATCGCTGCCTGATAACACAAATCAGAAATCTCATTTCTATATCGACTCAATAAACTATAACGATTCTCTGATATGACGTGCTTCATATAATTATCATAATTAGAAATTGCCCCATGCCAGATTTCACGTTTTTTTTCTTCGGAAACCCTGGACGGAAGAGCTGCTTTTTCCGAAAAACAAGCAGCATCACTCCAGTCACTATCAATTAACAATGACAGAACAAGACGCTCATACATTCCCAGATAGAACTCTCTGTCACCTGCTTTCCCTTCCTGCACAACACATGCGAATTTATCCACTTCCTGATATAATCTTTTAAAATCCTTATGTGCCGCTTTCATAAGTGCTGACAAAAGATTTTTATCGCAAATTTTAAAATATTGTTTTTCTATTGTTGCAAAATCTATTCCTTTTTCTCTTCTGATTTCCGATATGGTCTTTCCGCTTTCAAAATCAATACAATCGCAAATCCCATGATGAGAATAGATCGCTGTTCCGATTATTTGTGATACGACACTTCCATGCATTATCTTTTCAGCAAGATACCCTCCTGCAGAAGAATGATCCACATGACGTTTTACCTTTTCTTCGTTCTGTAACACCGCTTCCATATAATTCTGAAAATCATCGCTGATTTTTCCGGCATCATGAAGTATAGCTACCACGCGTATCAAATTTTTCAAAATATCCAATGGACAATTCTGCTCTGCTAAACATAAAACGTTATTTAAATGGTTTCTTAACTCCTGTGTTCTCTTTGTCTCATCGTCTACGCGTGCAAGAAATTGATCTTTTCCCAAAAACAGGCGCTTTCCTTCTGTATAATTATCCATAAATCCTCCATTAATCGTTTACTACACAGAAATAATTATAGTACTAAACAACTCTTTTACTTAACTCTAACTATATACCTGTATTTCACAAAAATCAATATTTTAAACATAAAATAATATAAATGTAATTTTATAAATGAATCTATTTCCAGTCTTGTACTTTAATTTTAAATATGATAAATTAATTTTGTCGGGTTTCTTTACCTGTGAGTTGAAAAATATTTTTTTAAGTTTATCTACTCAGGAAAAAGGAGCCACTGTTTCATCGTTCCAAAATGGATTAATAAAACAATGGCTCTTTCAAAACACCTCTTTTGTTACAGTTATATATTTGATTGTTACTATTTAGAGCTATTTTATTTTCACATGCGTCTGCCGCTAAAATGCTTTCATTTAATCCCAAATCACCTAATAATCGAAGATAAATATCCATATTTCCATTTTTGTCTACTTCTATTTTCTTAATCAATCTCTCTAACTGTACATTGGACATCTTGTGAATATCTGTAATATCTTCAATCTGCTTAAAGACATCTCCGGCACGCTGAGTGTATTCGGAGAAAAATAATTCAGACCATATTCTGATAATACAGATAAATCAATATCATGAACTGCTACTTGAAACAGACGTGTCGGTTTTCCCTTATAGTCCACAACACAATAATTTTCATCATGAAATTTCCCAGGTGGATCATAAAAACTAATTACCGCAGTATTTTCAGGAAACCTTGTTTTTAACAACATTTCTATTGTATTTCTTGAATAAATCCCGACTTTCATTCTCCTTCTCCTAACTTTTCGACATACTCTATAAAATACTTTGTTGCATCCCATGTACCATCCAGTATTTTTTATCTCCACAATCATCAATTAAAACAATACTTTTACTATACTTTCTACGACTACATATATCATTGTCTTGAATCTCACCTATCATCTCTTTCGGATTTTGGACTAACTGGAAATGCAAGGTATATTTCTCAACTACTTCCTTCGATTTATTTCCTGTGATATAGAAAGAAGAATAATACGAAAACTCATTTTCATTTTTTGTGCGATAGTTGTAAAAATGAAGATACTTGTACCGGCTTATATTCCCCTCAACACTAATTACATAACTATCAAAATCTGCAAATTCTTGCACTGTAAATTCATCTTTTGTAATCCATTTTCTACCATCTTTCATACACACATATACATCAATCCAATGCACCTCTTGATGGGGAAATGGATTTTTTATCTTTATTCTCATCAAAAGCAACATCTTTATACATCTTCTTTATTAAATGAAAAGATAACGATAATGTTTTTATGTTTTCGTGTATGTGTAAGAACATGATATCCGTCAAAGAAACTTCCTTATGTGATGCTAATCCAGCATCTACAGTTGCCTTGAAAAACTTTCCGTCATCTGTGTACCTACATAATTTGCAAACCCCATCTTCTACAAAGTCATCAATATCTTCATCGAATACTTTCGCACCCAGATTCTTTAGATAATTTCTAACAATTCGTCTATCATCAGAATTTGCTTTCGGATTGAATGTATATCCGTAGATGTATCTGATATTATTTGAATCAAATTCACCACTCGAATCATACACAAGTTGAAGTACGTCACCATCTGTATCTGCGTTCCAATTGAATTTGATATTATCAAAATCATCGAGATAAATACGGATTTATGAGGACGACATCAACGGCACAATCAGCCATGAGCAATTTTTGAAGCTGTCCGCTGAGTATGAAGCAGAACAGAAAGAGCTGACGGAAAAGGTAAAGACGTAACAACAGGAAGTGGATACCTACGAACAGAATAAAAGCGACTTTGACAGCTTTGCCACCATTATCCGCAAGTATGTAGGAATAACCGAATTAACGCCTACTATCGTCAATGAGTTTATCAAGAAGATAATCGTCCACGCACCGGAGAAGACAGACGGCAAGCGTTTTCAGAAAGTGGATATTATTTTTAACTTCGTGAGAGAAATCCATTTGTCGACTGACCCGCAGACGGAACAGAAAGAAACCGATAAATAGGAAAAGACGGCATAGCCCTTGAACGGGGCTATACCGCCTAATTTAAAAATATACTTCCTTGTAACCGAAAACCCTTCTGATTTCCTGCTTAGTAAAGCTGTGAATATAAAAATGCCTTTAAACGCAATAATGGAGCAGGATTTATAAAATCCCACCCCAACTATTGACATAAAATCAAAAATTATACTGTAGCACTTCTCAATTCTTTTATCTTATAAAATTAGTTTTAATTTTTTCTTCCGGTTCCGGTTTCAAAATACCTGCATTTTTTCCTGCTTCCAGACATTTCAAAACCCATGCCATATTTGTACCCAAAGTTCTCATAATCTGAAGTCCTTCTTCATCCTGCATTACTTCCTCCGGTGTATTTCCATGAACCATATTCCAATAATTTGATGAAATTACAGGCATCTGAAAAAACTGGAAATATTTTGTAAGAACTTCTAAAGTTGCAGTGGTTCCTGCTCGTCTTGCGGATGCAATAGCTGCTGCCGGTTTATAAAGCATGTGCTTTCCTGCTAATGAAGAAAGCTTATCCATAAATTCTATGATCTGACCTGTAGGAGATGCCCAATATACAGGAGATCCCACAATCAATCCATCTGCAGTTTCCAACTTCTTTGCAGCCGCTTTTACATTTTCCATATCGGCGTTTCCTGCTTGAAAAATCTCTATTTCGATTCCCTGATTATTTAGCGATGTTGCTATCTGATTTAATGCTGTAAAAGTACACCCTTCTTTTCTGGGACTTCCGTTTAATAATAATACTTTCATTCTATTATTCCTTTCCTTTCCATTTCTGTTATTATTATACTTCAAATTATACTTTGGTGCTATCTGAATATTACAAAGCCTAAAAATTATTACTTATTTCTCATTTTTCCAATAATTATCGCATTAATTAAAAACATAATTATTACATATCCGGATAATATTGAAAACATAGTAGGAATAACATCTAATAAAGCACTCCAATCTTCTTTATTAACCCAATCTAATACCATTTTATGCCCAAATAAAAGTGTTAAGGAAACGAATGCCAGAGAAGAAGCGGAAGCCCAATATCCCATAATATTTTTCTTTAAAGTCATTATCCAACCTATCATACAAAATATTATGCTAAAAACAGCACATACAATCCACATATAACCACCTCGTAAAGTCCCTTATTTTTTATATTACTAAAGAAGGGGCAGTATACACTCTGGCTTTTAATTCATTATCTAACATATAAAGTCCCTTAGGATCTGTGCCAAACAACTCCATTTTTGTAATTAAATCATGAGCATTTGTTTCTTCTTCTCCCTGTTCTTTAATGAACCAATCCAGAAACTGCATAGTTCTGAAATCCTTTACATTCTGAGCAGCATCATAAATCGTATTAATCAATCCTGTTACATATTCCTCATGAGCTAATCCTGCCTTTAATGGATCCATCAATTTTTCCAGAATGACTTCTGGTTTATTAACTACCTCCAAGGTGATTTCTACATTATTATTCTGAAGATATTTTAAAAACAGCATAGCATGATCTCGTTCTTCCTGAACCTGTACCATATACCAGTTAGAAAATCCATCCAAACCTTTACTCTTATAAAAATTTGCAAAATCAAGATAAAGATATGCAGAATAAAATTCTTTATTAATTTGGCTATTTATCAGTTCTATTACTTTTGTATCTAACATTTTTACATCTTCCTTCTTTTATTTATTATATATGGTTACACAATATCCATGCTGAAAAATTTCATCTGACTTCAAGCTAACAATGTCCGGTTTTTTAGAAATCTCGTCCTTAAATCCATAATTGTCGCATCTTCCCATCCAAGGCTCAAGACAAATATAGGTTGCTCCCGGAAGACTCCAAATTCCAAAATTGGTAAATCCGGTACAATCCATCATAATATATGGTGTTCCGTCTGGATATCCAATTCCTGCACAGGATAACTGTGAATGATCAAAAATCAGAGCATCATGTTCAAACATATTCTCTGTAATACTGCAGCCTTCATATTCACCATAAGACTCTAGAGGAAGTTTATATACCTTTTTCTCATCAGCGGTACCTGTCATTCCATATACCAGGCAATACTCCACTTCCCCTTTATTTTTAAACAATAATTTATAATCTGTACGACAAGTATTTTCCAGAATCGGAACATTAAATCCCGGATGTCCTCCAATGGTAAAATACATAGTATCTCTGTTTTTATTCTCTACCTTCCAGATTACATCTAGCTTTCTTCCCTGAATTTTATATGTAATAGTTAAAACAAAGGAAAACGGATAATATTTTTTTGTTTCTTCTGTCTCTTGAATTTGAAAAGATAACGTATCTTCTGTCTCTTCTATACAAGAAAATTCCATGTCTTTAACAAATCCATGGGGAATAGCTTCATAAACTTTTCCGTTATAAAGATAATGATTTTCATAATGACGTCCTACATTTGGAAACAAAATAGGCGAATGGCGAGCCCAAAACTTTGCATCTGCAGTCCACAGGATTTCTTTTCCCATTTCTTTATCAAAAATACTTTGAAGCTCTGCTCCCTTTTTACATACTTTTATTTTTAAGTATTGGTTCTCAATTGTATACATCGATGCCTCTCCTTTTACTACTTTTAGAACTTACACTTTTTTTAGTTTATCACAGTCGATATACATATACAAGAAAAATGTCCTTATGTCCTAATCTCATATAACTTTAAGTTTTATTTTTGTCCTGTTTTTCTAATCATTACACTGCTGCTTATAAATTTGTGAAAGAATTTCAGGATCTTTGATTTTCGTATCTTCCGACAACATTAGGATTTTTGACACAATTTGCACCGTCAATGGATCTTCATCAAGAAATGGCAAGTACACTTTTCCCCTGTTTCCGCTCCAAACCGGTATTATATGAATATTTCCTGCTGCCTTCTGATGTACCACTCCGCTTCCCAGATGTACACTATATTCATTATACTTGCCTGCAATATGGGCAAAATGTCCTTCTATTTGAACATTGCTCAGCTTCATTAACTGGCAAGTACATGTAATGATTGCTTTTCTCAATTCAAGTGTAGATGTTGATGTAATCGGATCTACTCCTCCTATAAATGCAAGGCTCACTGCAAGATCTACATCTCTCATCATCTCAGAAAACAATACATCATCCACCTCTGCAATTGTTAAAGGCTCATTAAGTCTACAGTGAGAAAATTCTACATAATCAATACTTGGCGCCTCTATATCACTGGGTGAAAACCAGTCCGCATCTGCCGCCAAATGTACAACGGTATCTTCTTTATGGCAAACTTTCTCCAACCCATATTCATAAGAAACATTCCATCCACGCTTTTTCAAAGCTGCTGCTGCTTGGCTTGTCTGAATCTGATAGCCTGTATAGCGTTTTGTATAAGTATGCTCCAACTCCTCTTCCAATTTCAAATATAACTCACGAAATACCTGTTTAAAAGGCTGAACAATTTGATTCCTGTAAAGATAGTGTTGAAATTCCTGCCAAACATGGTTCTGATAAAGGTCAAATGTATGTGCAATTCGAATTTTATCTCCATAGGGTTCTCTTTTCTCTCCAAAAACAAGGCTGCCATGGTCATAAAAACCAATCGCGTCTTTACTAATCATCACTAAACGGCGAAGCAAAGGACCTGCAATAATATGATTTGCCATTATTTCTATTTCTGAACAGTCATATTCTGTCCTCTCTTCCATTGCACGTTCAAACATTTCACGTGTTCTCTGATATTGCTGGCAAAACAGTTGATGTGCTTCCTTAATTCGTTTTACCTCTTCATTATTTTTAAGACGTGCAGGTATGGATTTTAATTTTTTACCGGCTTTCCGAACACAAATATCATTTTGTCCTAATTCATCCACCTCAATCCAGATTTCTATATCCTCTATCGGTTTCGGCGATAATACATCTCTGTAAGTATCTGTTATTTTGCTCTCCATATTCCATATCAGACGATCCACGGAATTAAATTTGGCATTTCTTGCAAGATTCATCATCGCAATTTCACAACAGCGTTTCTCACTTGCCTGACGCTGGACCCCAAAAGTTTTCGATTCCTTCAAAAATTGCTGTACATATAAATATCGCTCTAACAGATCCTTCTCATCTTTAAGAGGAGCAATACAGTAAGCATTCAATGCATCTTTATTTCTCTTTTCTGTCGCCTGTTTCCAAAATTCTTCTTTTTTTATCTTCCCGGTACAAGCATCCATATATTTTCTTGCCCGTACATGGAAACTATTTTCGCAAAGTAACTTAGATGCATCATAAAGTATCTTAATCTTTTTTTCTCCAAGCTTTTGACAAATCGAACGACACCAGCTAATATCAAAAGCCCCGTCATTTAAATCAATAGGGTCTAACTCCGTATAATGTGAAATCATTGCTTTTTTCTGTTCCGGATCACTTTGTTTCATGTGTGCAATAAAATAAAAACATGCCTCAGAAAACCCATCCCATTCCAACGTTTCGCTGACAAATTGTATCCATTGCGGCGCCATCATTGCAACCTCTACAAGACGTTTTTCTGATATTTCAACAAGCCGCAGTGTATCAACAGAATCCGATGGAAGCGGATAACAATGTCTGATAACATTTGCAAATACTTCTTGTCTGTCATAGGTGAACGAAGTTCTTTTGATTTCTTCTCCTTCCAACATCTTTAAGGCAATGAGCAAATATTTTACACCGCGAATCACAAAAAGATTGGGTATCATCTTTGTATTACATGTTATGTCATTCAACCGCCCAGTTTCCATGCAAATTAGAGTATCACTAATTTGATCCAACGTTTCTCGCAAATATTGGCATGCATCCTGATTTTCTTTTGGAAGTTCAAAATGCGGTTTTCCATATACCCCTCTGTTTTCAAAATACGCGGCACTGAACGCTTCAGCCAGCATATCATCTCTAAAATAATGATTAGAATCCGATATTCTCTCTGAATGTTTATCAAGAATCATTTCCAACAAAATACTCTTTGGTAAAATTCCCAATGAACAGGCACGCGCTGCCACAATCGGCTGAAGATTTAGCTTATTTTTTACAACCGGCTCACAGTCCAGATGAAATCGGAGATAACAGTGATAAACTAACGGAAAATATTCACAAAATGTTTCGTCATCTACTTCTTCCAAATGTAGTTCTCGCATCATAACAAGAAATGGTGTAAGCTCTGCCATTGAATGGATAATCTCCTGTCCATGATAATCAACTGTCCGATAAGCTTTCACCTGTGCATATTTTAAGAATAATTCCAGTACACATGCTGCACTTTCTGCAAATCGACTTTCCTTGTCACGTTCATAAAAATAGTATGTAATAATTTCACTAATATGATTATAATATTTCCATTGTTTTATATCTTCTGACCTTATATAAACCAGACAAATCTCTGACGGAAATATATTCTGATAGAGATATCCAAGGCTGTTTATAATAAAATAAAGCTGAAAAATTATCTGATCACTCAGATGATCCTTCTCAAAGTACTTCCGCCAGACCTCTCCAAATGGCAATGCATCCAATGATCTTTTTTTGTAATCCAGTGGATAAAAAGCTTTATCTCCAACAAGATATTCTTCTCCAAAACGATGGTATGAGTCCTTTTCATGAATTTCAATCCGTTTATTCCATTGTGTCAGATAGGAAGTTACCTCTTCTTTCTTCCATCCATTTAAAAACTGAAGATCCACCACTTCCTTCTTCCTGAAAAAGCCCTTTTTCCGAATCCTTAAAAAGGAGCGCATTGGAAGTTCCACTCTTTGACCTCTCTGATATAATCCGTACCCTTGCTCTTCACCTAAAATTTCCGGTTTTTGAATTCCTTCCTCATCAAAGCAATTGGGTGCCAATCTTTGAAGCTCAAAAGCCGATTCTCGAATTAATTTTTCCTGAGAAGAAGACAATCGTTGAAAACTTCCTTTTATACATGCTTCCGACTGTTTTGCGAGTACTTGAACAATCGCAGCTCTTGCATAAGCCTTCTTTGTTTTAAGACGGCCTTCTAATGCCAAAATATCTTTTTCTGTAAGCTCTAATTCTGTCAATTGTTTCATAGAAAATCTACATAAAAATTGTTGCTGTGAAATAATCTCACGAATCAAAAATTCTTTTTTTACAGGCAGCGAAACCTGAGAGAAACATTTGTTAAGAAAGTCCTCCTGTGCTTTCTTCCACAAAAAAGACAAATATGGAAGCAGCTGCTCAATTCTCTCCCTTTCTGGCGTTTTGATTAGAAGTCGGGACAAAAAATAAATAAGCGTTTCTTTATGAAGGATAATCGAAAACCATTCAAACCCCTTTGAAGAATATACCTGCTGTGATTTCATTTTACTTACAAATGGAAAAATTCGATCAAATAATCCGATACATTCCTCCTTGGAGAGTAACATTTCGTCTGCCCTGCTTTGATTGAGCTCACTAAGATATAGTGCTATAATCCATTCATTTTCTTGATATGTTTCTAACAGATTTTGATATTCCATAACTGGAAAATTTCTTGTCATCTTCAAATAAACCAGAGCAGCAGCAAGAATTTGTGACTCTTTCTGTTCTAATAAAGAAACTGCTTCTTCTATTGCTTTCTCAAGACTGCGTGCTCCAAGACAGTACAAAGCTAAATAAACCCTCAACGGATTTTGATCTAAAAGTGCCTCTCTACGTGCATTTTCATCGTGAAAAAATAAATAAACAGTTTCAAAAACAGACTGAATAAGTCTTTGCTCCACCTGCTCATATCCAATACCAACCCAAGTTAAAACACTCCTCTGTACAGATGAATAACGAAGCAATTTCTCTTCATGAATCACATCAAGTATACGACAAAAATAATCAAACTGATATTCATCTGAAGTTTCAAGTATACTCTGGCGAAGCCCCTCCTGAAGTTTTGCTGCAACAAGAAGATTTGTCATTAACTCCTGCAATTCTTGATTTTTACTCTGTTCAATAGCAATAATCACATTTCTTGTCAAGAATCCCGTGTTGTTCTCACTTAACAGAATTTCTCTGCAATATCCTATAACCTCTTCATTTCTCTGAAGTAACTCAATTGCAATTACCGGAGCAAGATTCAGATACCGAAATCTTTCTTCATATTCTCCATAAATCAAGCTGCGCATAGAAAGTCCGGCACCATAAAATATATAAAAAGCTCCGATAGATTGGAGTATCCGATTCTGGTAATTTGAAAGACGACTGCTTCTTACATCCATGCGAACAAGCTCTGTATTACATGTGAATTCCTGTATATGTTTCAAATACTCACAGAGTTTTTCATGAATCTCCGACAATAACCCGCAGAAATCTTTCTGTTGTCTAAATAACTGTTCCAAGGTATCCGGAATCATAACATTTTGAAAATGAAACCCGAAAATATAATCTTTCTGCTCTGTCAGTTTTACAAATTCCTTTTCCAAACCTGTCAACTGCAATAATGTCTGATTATATACTCTGATTTTTTTCATTAACTCTTGCATGTACTTACCACAACCTTCCTGTCAACATCACTAATCTAATGATGACCAGCTCGTTTTCTTCCTGAGGCTTTAACTCCTCCGATAAACTTGTATACTCTTTCTGATTAAAAAATACACGAAATAGACCATCTTCAAAATCCTGTTTTAAAATCTTCCAAGCCTGTTCTTCATTATATTTTTCTTTCTGCCAAGTTTCAAAAACGAATTTTCCAGGTGATGAAATCCCTTCCTCCGAATGCAGCTCTGCTTTCATCACTTCGCAAAGCAATTCCTCCACTTTTCGTATCTCCGGAAGATTATAAACAACTCTGCTTAATTCCCTATCAGAAGAAACCTTTCTCTTTATCACATAAACCCTCATATCCCATCTCCTGTTCTATGATAATGTTTGATATAAATTTAAAATTCTACTTAAACATATCTTATCATAATATAAAATTAAAATCACTTACTCATATACTTTTATTCTAATTGCAAAGCAGCCATTTTTCCCAGTAAATTATTACTAATGAAAAATGGCTGTTTATTAGTTTTTATTCTATTTTGCTCAGACCTAAGTAATAAAACTGAAATTTCATTTATTGTACAGCTTAGGGTATCTTAACATATTTCTCATAGCTATTTTATTTCTGATGAATAATATGGAACGCATAAATATGCACCTTCATAAATCAAGTCTCCGGTTAAATGATTAATTTGTTTTACTTCTCTAATATATTCTTCAACAGATGTATACTCCTCTGTCATATATTCTTCAGCTATCTCCCATAAACTACTTCCGGACTTAATTTCAATACTGGTGTAGTATTTATGTCGAACAGAATTCTGTGTTCCGGCATTTGTTATATTAGATGTCTGAAATAAAAGAAATACAAAAAATACAATTATAAAAACCACAATTAAAAATCCTTTTACTCCTACTTTCTCTCTTTCCATTCTTCTATTCATATCATAATCCTCCTAATCCGCAACAACTGCGAACGTATGTTTGTTATAAATTTATAATACTATACGAACGTATGTTTGTCAATAACTTTTTTCGAACAAATATTCGATAAAATTATCGAACATCCATTCCGAATATTTGTTTGCATTATAAGAAAATATATGATATGATTATTAATATTACATTTTATTTTTAAAATGTATTCTGGAGGTATGATGTATGGAATATGGAAAGATTAGTCAAAAACAATCTGAAATTTTAGAATATATGAAAAATGAAATTTTAAACCGTGGCTTTCCTCCTTCTGTAAGAGAAATTTGTGAAGCAGTGCACTTAAAGTCTACTTCTTCTGTACATTCTCATTTAGAAACTTTGGAAAAAAACGGTTATATCCGCAGAGATCCTACAAAACCAAGAGCTATTGAAATTGTAGATGATAATTTTAATCTGGTACGGCGCGAAACGGTAAATGTTCCGATTATTGGAAAGGTTTCTGCAGGTCAACCACTTTTGGCCGTAGAAAATATTGATGGATATTTCCCTATTCCTTCTGAATATATGCCGAATAATAAAACTTTCATGTTGGTTGTTCAGGGAGATAGTATGATTAACGCCGGCATCTTTAATGGCGACTATGTAATTGTGGAACAACAGCCAACTGCTGAAAACGGGCAAAAAGTCGTGGCTCTTGTAGAAGATTCTGCCACTGTAAAAACATTTTACAAGGAAGATGATCATATCAGATTGCAACCGGAAAATGATACAATGGAGCCTATTATTGTCCAACAAGATCAATTTTTCCAAATTTTAGGGAAAGTCATTGGTGTTTTTCGTTTTATGCGTTAAAAAAAGTAAGTTCTTCTAAAAGTGAAGAACTTACTTTTCTTTTTCCATAATATAATTTGTCAATGCAATTCCTTTTCGAAAGACCTGTTGTTCTTTAATAACAACATACCCTCTTTTTTCAAAAAACGGTTTTGCTGTAATAGATGCATGTGTCACAATTTTCTCAACAGACACAATATTCTCCAATTTTTCACAAAGTGCGGTAGCAATCCCTTTTTCCTGCCTATCCTTATGTACATAAAGTCTGTCTAAGTATCCCGTCTTATCAATATCTCCAAAGCCTACAATACTTTTTCCTTCTACTGCCACAAAACTGTCATGTTCTAAAAAAGAAGCATTCCATTGTTCTATATTAACTTCTCCTGTAGCCCATACATTCAACTGTTCTTTCGTATAATCTTTACAATTCACATAATGAACTGTGTCATAAAACAGTTTTGCCAAATCTTCACAATCTTTTTCCTGATACGCTCTTATTATCATGTTCCTCTATTCCTTTCTTTTTTGCTTCACTGCTATATTGTCCATACAGAATAACAAAACAGAACAGCAAAAGGATTTCACTCACTTTAACTGTTCTGTTCCATTATTTGTTTTACTAATTTAATTCTTCTCTTTCTACAATTTCGCCGTCTCTCCAAATACGTTCTAAATCATAGAACAGACGATTTTCTTCATCGAAAATGTGAATAACAACATCTCTGTAATCCATCAAAATCCAATTTGCGGTCTGATAACCTTCTAACTGTTTTGGTTCTACTCCTGCTTTTCCCAGCATTTCATTCACATTGTCAGCCATTGCCTGTACCTGATTGCGGTTCATTCCACTTGCAACGACAAAATAGTCTGCCAATGAAGATACTTTTTCAATATTAATAATTTTAATATCCTGTGCTTTTTTATCTTCCATAGCTTCACAGGCTATACGTGCGATTTCTTTACTGTTCATGCTTGCTTAATCCTTTCTGTTTTTTTCCAAGATGCAGTGTTTCATAATAATAAAAAGCTTTCTGCGTCGCAGGATCTATTACCTTTGTGTTTCGCTCCAGGTAATTCAAACTATCTTTTAGGATATAATACATACATTCATCCAAATCCATAAACGCTATTTTTCTCACCCATGACAAATGAGGCGCCTTGTCTCTGCCTGGCTCAATATAATCTGCAATATACACGATTTTTTCCAGCTTTGTCATGTCTTCTTTTCCGGTTGTATGCCATCGAATAGCAGAAAGTACCTCAGCATCTGACACTTTATACTGCTCTTTAGCAATATAGGCTCCAAGCTTCGCATGAATCAAAAAAGTATTTTGCTTTTCAGATGGTGAAAGTTCAATCTGATTTTTCATACAAAGCTTCAGTTTCTTCTTATTGGAAATACATTTTGCACAATCATGAAGAAGACCGGCAATCTGTGCCTGTTCTATATCAGCTCCATGTGCCATAGCTAAAGCTGATGCTGTATACATAACACCAAGGGTATGGAGCAGACGATCTTTATCTAAATATTTCTTCAGTTTTTTTTCAATTTCGGCAAAATCATATTTCATGTTTATCACAATCCTTGTATATATTATTTTCTCTGATGTAAGCAGAAACTTCATCAGGTACATAATAAATAATGGGTTTTCCTTCAGCAATGCGGGCACGAAGCTCTTTTGAAGCGATATCTATAGTTGGAGAATTCATCTTTTCAATTTTAGCATGATATTTTTCTTTCAAAAATGAAATCTGATTATTTAAGTTCTCGTGACTTGTATGGTCTCTCGTTGCCACAAGTACTGTACACGCTTTCAAAATTCTCCCAGGTTCTTTCCAACCTTCAAAATCATATAAAGAGTCTGCTCCCAATATAAAATAATAATCTGTATCGGGATTTCGTTGTTTTAATTCTTCCAACGTTTTATAGGTATAGGTATAGGTTGTTTTATCCATTTCTTCTAAAGATAATTCAAAATGAGAATTTGATGCAATAGCTCTTTTTACCATCTCTACCCGTTGCCGATTGCTGGCTCTGTCTTTACGGTTCTTCTTATGAGGTGGATTACCGGCCGGCATAAATAATATTTTATCTAGCTGAAACTGCTCAAAAGCAAGTTCTCCTAAAATTAAGTGCCCAATATGAATAGGATCAAACGTTCCTCCCATAATCCCGATTTTTTTCCTGTTCTCCCGCATAGCCAACCCTCTTTTAATATTTTTTCTTATGGAAGGAAAATTTTCTTTTTGTTATCTTTTCCTTCTTTATATAAAACAATTTTTTTGCCAATAACCTGTACAACCTGAGAACGTGTACGTTCTGCCAAAACTGCTGCAATTTCCTTTGGATCATCCATGCAGTTCTGAAGTACACTGATTTTTATCAGCTCTCTTGCTTCTAAAGCCTCTGCCACTGCTGCTGTATTTTCCGGTGTCAGGCTGGATTTCCCAATCTGGAAAATCGGCTCCATTGTCATAGCAAGACCTTTTAAATAAGCTCTCTGTTTGCTTGTCATATTTCTCTCCTGTTTCTATTACTTATAGTAATCAAAATCAAAACCGTACATTCGAACAGTGTCACCTTCTTCAATGCCTGCTTTTTCAAGATCCTCTAAAATTCCGCTTTCTCTCAGGAACTTCTGGAAGAATAAAAATCCCTTTTCAGAATCCAGATTTGTATAACCAAGCATTTTTTCAATCTTTGGTCCTTCAATGATGAAAACATGTGCATCATCTTCATCACGAGCAACTGTATATGGCAGATTTTCTGTAATCAGTACATCTTCCGGGAAGAATTCCTGTTCAAAAATAATCGGCTCTTTATCAATTGTATCTAATAGCTGTTTGACATAATACAAAAGTTCTTTTAAGCCTTTTCCGCTTACAGCAGATATTGCAAAAACTTTCATACCCTGAGGTTCAAATTCATCACGAATTTTCTGTACCGGATCTTCGTCCCCCTCATATACAGCATCAATTTTATTGGCTGCAATTACCTGAGGACGTTTCATTAACTCAGGATCATAAGCTTCTAATTCTTTATTAATTTTATATATATCATCAATAGGATCTCTTCCTTCTGTAGATGCGGCATCTACCAGATGGATCAATACCCTTGTTCTTTCAATATGACGTAAAAACTGATGTCCTAATCCTACACCTTCTGAAGCACCTTCAATCAGACCCGGAATATCTGCAATAACAAAACCATTGCAATCATCAAAATCTACAACTCCTAAATGTGGATTTAAAGTTGTAAAATGGTAATTAGCAATTTGTGGTCTTGCATTACTTACTCTGGAAAGCAAAGTGGATTTTCCTACATTTGGAAATCCGATAAGACCTACATCGGCAATAACCTTAAGTTCTAATTGCACTTCCAACTCCTGTGCCGGCTGCCCTGGCTGAGCATATTTCGGTACCTGCATGGTTGCTGTTGCATAATGCTGATTTCCTTTTCCACCACGTCCACCTCTTAATACAACTTGTCTTGTATTTGCTCCGGACATATCTGCAATTACTTTTCCACTGGCTGCTTCTTTAATAACGGTACCTTCCGGTACTTTTAATACAATATCTTTTCCGTTTGCACCATGACATCTTTTTTTACCGCCTTCTTCACCATTACCTGCGGCATATTTACTTTTATGACGATAATCAGTCAGTGCATTCATGCCTTTATCTACTTCAAATATAACGTCTCCGCCCTTGCCGCCGTCTCCGCCGTCAGGACCGCCATTTGGAACATAAAGCTCCCTACGGAAACTTACATGTCCATCGCCGCCTTTTCCGGAGCGGATATAGATTTTCGCTCTGTCTGCAAACATATTTACCTCTTTCTTTATTGAAAAAAAGTGGCTTCAAACCCGTTAAAGATTTGAAGCCGCCCTTGTTATCGTGAATTACTCTTCAGTAGCTACTGGAACAACAGAAACCTGTTTTTTATCTCTGCCTTTTCTTTCGAAACGTACAACACCATCTACTAATGCAAATAATGTGTCGTCACCACCTCTACCTACATTTACGCCTGGATGAATTTTTGTTCCACGCTGTCTGTAAAGGATATTTCCAGCTTTTACAAACTGTCCGTCAGCTCTTTTAGCACCAAGTCTTTTAGACTCAGAATCACGTCCGTTCTTTGTAGAACCAACACCTTTTTTATGAGCGAATAACTGAAGGTTCATTTTTAACATGTCTTTACACCTCCTCGAATATTACATCGATATATTCCATGTATTCTTCTTCTATCCCCTGCAAACCGAGGATAAGCGAATTCAACAACAATTCTGTCTCATTGGAGTAGCCTGCATCTATTTTAAAATACAATTCTCCCAAATCTTCATCTACATCTACAGTAAAAGTATCTTCGGTAAACTGTTCAATAGAATTCACTGTATTCTGTGCAAGCACAGATACTGCTGCACACACAATATCACTGCCGCTCTGAGCGTAACCTGCATGTCCCTGCATGGCAAATCCTGAAATTTTCTGTTCTGAATTCTGATAAATCGTCACTCTAATCATATTGATTAAGCATTGATTTTTTCAATTTTAACTTTAGTAAACTGCTGTCTATGACCGTTTTTCTTGTGGTATCCGGTTTTTCTCTTATATTTGTAAACGATAACTTTTTTACCTTTACCGTTTTCAACTACAGATGCAGTTACAGTTGCGTTAGCTACGTCTTCGCCAACTTTTAAACCATCGTTGCTTACAGCAAGTACCTGGTCAAATGTAACAGTTTCACCAGCTTCTACTCCAAGCTTTTCTACTCTGATAACATCGCCTTCGGCTACTTTGTACTGTTTACCACCTGTTGCAATAATTGCGTACATATGGCACCTCCTATTATCATTACTCGCCAAATATGGTGACTTGTTTCCAAGTGCTTATACCTCTTTGTGCGGCATACGCTAATATCATAACAGTTATTTCCTTATTCGTCAACAACTATTTTAAATTTTTCTACCTATATATTGAAAAAAAGGAATTTGTATCAAAAAACAATCCGTATATAAAAATCATCATACCTAAAATAATAGGCAATACCGTTAAGACAATCAGAGTAATTAACATACCATTTGATTTTATATACCGTTGCTCTTTCCCTGTCTCACCTTTGCGAAGCAGGTAATCTGCCGTATAAAAACCAAAAGGCACTACGCATGCCATTGCCAGATAAATACCTAAAAAAGCAATTGGAATTCCTTGCTGTACAAGTATTTCTGACGCTGCTTCTGTCTGAGAAGTATTTCCGGAAAGGTTTGCCAGAAAAGAAGGCAAAAAATTATTGGTAAAATGAAAAAGTGCCGGATAAAACATATTCTCTGTCTCTAACATAATATAGGTCAAAATTCCTCCCAAAATCGCTGTTGGAAGAAATCTCCATATACTTCCATGAAAAATCCCAAAAATAATTCCCATCAGCAATGATAAAATCCATTTATTCTTCCATTTACTCTGAAAACTTTTTAAAATAAATCCTCTATGGAGAGCTTCCTCACAGACAGCCGGCATAACACTGCTGATGAAAACAGATAGAATTAATGGTACACTATAAATAACTTCATTTAATCCTTCGCTAACCGCAAAAATTTCCTTTGGAAAAAAATATGCCATAAACATTGTCACAGGTATCATAAGAGCATAAGAACTTGCCCACATCAATAATACTCCGAATGTCTTCTTCCATTTCGGTTTCTCCAACGGAAAAATTTCCCTTACTGGTATTTTTAACAATTTTACTGCAAATATACTCAGCAAAAGAAGATACAGTTCTGTCAGAGCCAGTCCATACATTCCCCATTTCATCTGTGCCCAGGCAATAATAGTATAAAAGGATACCATTACAATTCCGAAAAGTACTACTCCGTGCCATGGCTTTAATTTCCTTCTATCATCTGTGTCAAATTTCCAGTTTTTCTCCATCCAAAACCGCCTCTCTTAATTCATCGTCCCGGTATACCAGCTTTAAAGAAAAGAATGGCCTTCCTTCTTGCAGCAATCGGAAAAAGATCTTGTCTCCCTCCCAAAGTTTTAGGGAAAAAATATCTTCTTTATTCACCCATTCTAAATTTCCTTCCGAGCATGAAATCAGTTCTCCTTCATATCCATCAGAGGTATAAAGGCACATATACTCTGTATCTTTCTCTTTTCCCTGTGTAGAAAAAGTGAACGTAATAATTCCCCGAAATTGATAGGCTGTTAAAGTTAAACCTGTTTCTTCCTTTACTTCTCGTAAAAGGCAATCCTCAGGACTCTCTCCTTTTTCAAAATGTCCTCCCACGCCAATCCATTTATCTTTATTGATATCATTCTTTTTTAACACTCTGTGAAGCATAAGATATTTCCCATCTTTTTCAATGTAACACAAAGTCGTCAATTTTGTTTTTATCTCCACAGACACCTCCTGTTCTTCACAAAAGCTCTTTTAATTCTTCTGCGAGAGATTTTCGTACTTTTTTCCTTGTAACTTCTACAATATTCAATTCTGTCATATCTACCACAGTTCCCTTTATAGAATCCTGCCATAGATATCTTTGAAGCGTCAGCATAAGTTCTTCTTTGTCTTCGTCTTTTTCCATATTGATAAAATCTATCAATATAATTCCTGATAAATTTCGGAGCCTTAGCTGCCAGGCTATTTCTTTTGCCGCTTCTAAATTAATTTTACGAAAAGTTTCCTGTGTATCTTTTTTTGATATGAATTTTCCGGTATTGACATCAATACACACAAAAGCTTCTGTCTGCTGTATCACCAGAAATCCCCCTGATTTGAGCCATACCCTTTCATTTTGAGCCTGTTCAAATGCCTTTTCAAGATTATACAGCTTATATAATGGCAACAGCTTATCCTCATAATAACGCACAATTTCTTCTTGTTGTTTATAAACTTTTAAATATTGCACTGCACTTTCATATAATTCTTTCTTATCCGTTACAATCTCTTCTAAGTCCTGACCATATAAATTTTGCAAAATCTGTACATATTCCGGCATACTTTTTTCTAAAAGAGAAAAGCAAACTCTGCTTTTCCCCTTTTTCAGAACTTCTTCATAACGTTTCATCAGCTCTTCCAGTTCATGCAATATTTCTTCTTCTTGTGCGTCTCTGCAATTTGTTCTGACAATCACACCTACATTTTTCGGTATTTTATCTTTGAGAATTTCTCGTATCTGCTTCTTTTCTTCTTTTTTTAGTTTACCAGAAAAACCCAACTCTTTTCTTTCCGAAGTTAATACCAAATAACGCCCAGTAAAATTCAAATTACTGGTTACATAAGGAAGCTTACTTTTTATTCCTTCTCTGGACACCTGAACAATAATTTCATCACCGATTTTCAGCACATTATTTTTTTTCACATTTACAAAATAGGGAGAAGCTTTTTCTGCCATGGAATAATAACACATAATCCCATCGGCAATCTCAATAAATGCTGCCTGAATATTCTTCTGAATATTTTTCACTTTTCCTACATAAATATTACCCAGAATACTGTCTGAGTTCAAACTCATGGGATTAAGCTGACAAATACGTCCTTCCTTCTCTAATGCAGCTACTAATATAGGGGTATTCCTATATTTCATTTCTGTTAATATCAGCTTACTCAATTTCTTCACCTAAATCTTCCAGTGAAATAAGATTTCTGCATTTCTCTGTTCCCTTGTCTGCATAAACCTCTGCTCTGTGAATGGTAAATCTGAAATTGTCAAACTCCTGTCCCAAGAAAGTAAAAAATGCCTCCATTACCAACTCCGGCTTTGTATTTTTTACACTTCCGGCTGCAAGCTTCAGGAAAATACGGTTTTCTTCCAGATGCATATCGTAAATATATGGTTTGATATCTACTTCTTTTTCATTCTTCTTGGTTTTCTTCACAATGAGTATTTCAGACTGTCCGATAAAATCATCCACTTTATTTTTCCAGTCTGTTTCAGGTTCCATTCCTTCCCGAAACTCTACATAATAATCAGCAGCAGCTACTAATGCCATGGCAGCATTGGCTTTCCCATCAGGAATTTTTCGGAAGCTCTTTACTTCCATTCCTTCCACCATCACCTCATTCAATCGTTTTACGGCTTCTTTTCCTGAAATTGGTGTGTTAATCTCCATATCAAAATATTCTGCTGTACTGGTCACGCCAACCCCTAAAGGAGCCGCAAAAGACATAATCATATGAGGACTGAATCCTTCAGAATATGCTACATCAATTCCTGCTCTTTTAATTGCTTTTTGAAAATATCGCATAATATCCAAATGTCCGATAAATTTCATTGCACCTTCCTTGGCAAATTTCACTCTAACCTTCAATGCAAATTCCTCCTTTATATTTTCCTGCACCACAACCGGAACATTGCATTTTACAGTTTGGCGTTACAACTTCCTGCTGAGCTTTCTTCCATTCATTTTCCAAAAATCTTCTGCTAACTCCGATAGAAATAAAATCCCATGGGAAGATTTCATCTAAAGGACGTTCTCTTAAAGTATAAAATTCCGGATTTATTCCGGCTTCCTGGAATGATTCCATCCAAAGGTCATATCGGAAATATTCTGACCAGGCATCAAAAATAGCACCTTTTCTATAAGTTGCTTCTAACACATCAGCAACTCTTCTATCGCCTCTTGCCAAAATACCTTCCAGTACAGTTACATCTGCTTCATGATAATTGTATTTAATACTCTTTTGATTTAACTGTGCTTTAATTTCCTCTTTTACAGTCTTTGCTTTATCTAAATAATCTTCTTTACGGAACATGCTTGCCCACTGAAATGGAGTAAATGGTTTTGGCACAAAGAAAGATGTGCTGACTACAATCTGACATTTTCCATGTCTTTGCTCTTTTGGAATTTCATAATACTTCTTAGCAATTGCCTCTGCCAAATGTGCAATTCCCTTCATATCTTCCTCTGTTTCTGTAGGCAGTCCCAACATAAAGTATAATTTTACCCTTGTCCATCCGCCTTCAAAGGCTTTTCCTGCACCCTCTAAAATAACTTCCTCTGTCAATCCTTTGTTAATAACATCACGTAATCTCTGAGAACCTGCTTCCGGAGCAAAAGTCAGGCTGCTTTTCTTAATATCCTGTACCTTACTCATAACATCTAATGAAAAAGCATCAATACGCAGAGACGGTAAAGAAATATTTACTTTTCTCTGAGAACATTCTTCTATTAAATAATCAATCAATTCAGGAAGTTTGGAATAATCGCTGGAGCTTAATGAACTCAATGAAATTTCTTCATGCCCTGTGCTCTCCAGCATAGCCCTTGCCGTTTCTTTTAACATTTCTACATCTTTTTCTCTTGTAGGACGGTACAACATACCCGCCTGACAAAAACGGCATCCACGAATACAACCTCTTTGAATTTCCAAAGTAACTCTGTCCTGTGTTGCTTTAATAAACGGAACCACAGGTTTTGTAGGATAATAAGTATTCGTTACATCCATAACAACCTGTTTTTCTATTTTTTCCTTTGCATGGGAATTATTTGGTTTAAAAGAAGCAATTGTTCCATCTTCATGATATTCTACATCATAAAAAGCTGGTACATAAATTCCCGGTATTTCTGCTGCTTTTTCTAAAAATTCTTTTTTACTTTTTCCGGCTTTTTTATATTGCTTGTATTCATCTAAAAGCTGGTTAAAAACAGTTTCACCCTCTCCTATATAAAACATATCAAAAAATGGTGCTAACGGCTCTGGATTATAGGAACAAGGGCCACCACCCATTACCAATGGATATTCTTCGCCTCGGTCTTCGGCACGTAAAGGTATTTGTGCCAAATCTAAAATTTGAAGCACATTTGTATAACACATTTCATACTGAAGCGTAATCCCCAGAAAATCAAAATCTTTGATTCTATCCTGTGACTCCAATGCAAATAACGGAATTTGTTTTTCTCGCATAACAGCATCTAAATCCGGCCATGGAGAATAAACTCGTTCACACCAGGTATCTTCTCTTTTATTGAACATATCATATAAAATCTGGATTCCAAGATGGGACATTCCTATTTCATAAACGTCCGGAAAACACATAGCGAATCGGATATCCACCTCACTCTTGTCTTTCATTACTGAATTAACTTCATTCCCTATGTAACGAGCCGGTTTTTCTATTTTCAATAATATTTCATCATTTAAAGCTAGTTTTCTCATGATTTTCCTTTCTGATTTTACTTATACTGTTTTAACATTATAAACATTTTTTCGGAGAAGTTCAAGAAAATAAAAAACACGAGAGCCAAATCCATCTTGATTTTCACTCTCATGCTTATTTTTCATAGAATATTTTATTCTATTTCCAAGTATTTCCGTACTGACATAATTTTTCCTAACCTATACCTGTTCCTTCTCCGTTTATTTTCCGAAGTACACGACAGGGATTTCCCACTGCCACTGCATTTTCCGGTATATCTTTCGTAACAACGCTTCCTGCTCCAATCACAGAACCTCTGCCTATTGTTACTCCCGGAAGGACAATCACACCTCCACCCAGCCAACACCTCTCTTCAATTGTAATTGGCAGCGCATAGGTATGACGAATAGATTCCCCATTTTCCTCCCTTTGCGTATATCTTTCTTTTAAACCAACAGGGTGTGTTGCCGTATAAAGTTGTACATTAGGAGCAATCAACACATTATCACCAATAGTAATCTTATTACAATCTATAAAAGTACAATTCATATTAATAGATACATGATTTCCGATATGAATGTTCCGCCCATAATCGCAAAGAAACGGCGTTCCCACAGATACGTTTTCTCCGATTTTTCCAAATAACTGCTTTAATACCATTTCCTTTTCTTCTCTTTGTTCATAGGCAAATGCATTGTAAATCTTTAATAATTTCGCTGCACGACTTTTAAACTCTAAAAATATCTCATCATGACAATCATAATCTTCCCCTGCCATACATCTTTCTAATTCATTCATACAGCCACCTCCTACATTTATTGTAAAAGGGCTTTTGTTTCAAATCCAGTAACAAATTGTTCCTTTATACTCTATTTGCCAGTGCCTCTATAACAAAAACAACGGGGATTTGTGTTGTTCCATTGTAACCTCCGTTTATACGTCTGGTGTTCAAATTATATGAGAAATTCCAATCCGACAATCTCGCCAATGTTGATGTTTGCAAATTAGT
>URHS01000035.1 GCA_900547685.1 uncultured Blautia sp.
AAAGATCACATTCCTGGATACACCGGGACATGAGGCGTTTACTGCAATGCGTATGCGTGGTGCAAATGCAACAGATATTGCAATCTTAGTAGTAGCAGCAGATGACGGTGTTATGCCGCAGACAGTAGAAGCTATTAACCACGCAAAGGCTGCAGGGGTAGAGATTATTGTTGCAATTAACAAAATTGATAAACCAAGTGCAAATATCGAGAGAGTAAAGCAGGAGTTATCCGAGTATGAATTAATTCCGGAAGATTGGGGCGGAAGCACCATTTTTGTTCCTGTTTCTGCTCATACAGGTGAAGGAATTGACAGTCTTTTAGAAATGATTCTTTTAACTGCCGAAGTTGCAGAGCTGAAGGCAAATCCAAACAGAAGAGCAAGAGGGCTTGTTATTGAGGCTGAGTTGGATAAAGGAAAAGGTCCTGTGGCAACAATTTTAGTACAGAAAGGAACATTACGTGTAGGTGATTCTATTGCAGCAGGAGCATGCTCAGGTAAAGTTCGTGCTATGATTGATGATAAGGGCAGAAAAGTAAAAGAAGCAGGTCCTTCCACACCGGTTGAAATTTTGGGATTAAATGATGTACCAAATGCAGGAGAGATTTTAGTCGTTACAGAAAATGACAAAGAAGCGAAGAATTTTGCAGCAACCTTTGTATCTGAAAATAAAAACCGTCTTCTGGAAGAAACAAAAGCAAAAATGTCTCTGGACGATTTATTCAGCCAAATTCAGGCAGGTAATCTGAAAGAACTGCCATTGATTGTAAAAGCAGACGTACAGGGTTCTGTAGAAGCAGTAAAACAGAGTCTTGTAAAACTTTCCAACGAAGAAGTTGTTGTAAAAGTAATTCATGGTGGTGTTGGTGCTATTAACGAATCTGACGTTACACTGGCAAGTGCTTCAAATGCAATCATTATCGGATTTAACGTAAGACCGGATGCAACTGCAAAATCTGTCGCAGAGCAGGAAGGTGTTGATTTACGTCTGTATCGTGTTATTTATCAGGCAATTGAAGATGTAGAAGCCGCTATGAAGGGTATGTTGGATCCTGTATATGAGGAAAAGGTTATCGGTCATGCGGAAGTACGCCAGATCTTCAAGGCATCAGGCGTTGGAAATATTGCAGGTTCTTATGTGCTGGATGGTATTTTCCAGAGAAATTGCAAAGTACGTATCAGCAGAGAAGGCGAGCAGATTTTTGAAGGCGAGCTGGCTTCTCTGAAACGTTTTAAAGATGACGTAAAAGAAGTAAAAGCAGGATATGAATGTGGTCTTGTATTTGAAGATTTCAACGACATCAAGGAAGAAGACAGAGTAGAAGCATATATTATGGTGGAAGTTCCAAGATAGAGCTTTTAGAAAGCGGAAAGGAAATCATGAGAAAAAACAGTATTAAAAATACCCGTGTAAATGCAGAAGTTCAGCATGAACTGGCGAATTTAATTCGGGAAGGGATTAAAGACCCGAGAATTCATCCCATGACATCAGTAACAGCGGTGGAAGTGGCTCCGGATTTAAAAACATGCAGAGCCTATATCAGCGTTATGGGGAATGAGGAAGCGAAAAAAAATACCATTGCAGGCTTAAAAAGCGCAGAAGGATATATTCGCAGACAGCTTGCAAAAAATATTAATCTTAGAAATACTCCGGAAATTCGTTTTATTTTAGACGAATCTATTGAGTACGGTGTTGCAATGTCAAAATTGATTGATGAAGTCACCGGAAAAGAGGAGGTGCAGGAAGATGGAGAAGATAACCAGTGAGTTAACAGGGATTAAAACAGCAGCCATTGCCGGTCATGTAAGACCGGACGGTGACTGCGTAGGTTCCTGTATGGGATTATACTTATATTTGAAGGAAAATTATCCGGAAATTGAGGCAGACGTATATCTGGAGGAAGTAAAAGAGGGATTTTCTTTTCTAAATTCTATCCATGAGGTGAAAAACCAGTTGGATGAAAATAAGATATACGATGTGATATTTATTCTGGATACCAGCGTGAAAGACAGGATAGGCGTGGTAGCACCAGCGTTAGATACTGCAAAGAAAACGATTTGTATTGACCATCATATCAGCAATACAGGTTTTGCAGATATTGATGTGATTTGTCCTTCGGCTAGTTCGGCTTCAGAACTTTTGTATACACTTTTAGAAGAAGAAAAAGTAACAAAAAGCTGCGCAGAAGCTATTTATACAGGAATTGTCAATGATACAGGAGTTTTCCAGTATTCCTGTACAACGCCGCAAACCATGAAAATTGCAGCAAAACTTATGGAAACCGGGATTGATTTTTCCAAAATTGTAGATCAGGCATTTTATGAGAAGACCTATGTACAAAATCAAATTTTAGGCAGATGTCTCATGGAAAGTATTTTGGTTCTTGACGGAAAATGTATCATCGGAAGCATTCGTAAAAAAGATATGGAATTTTATCATGTTACGCCTAAGGATTTAGATGGAATTGTGCAGCAACTGCGTGTGACAAAGGGAGTAGAGGTTGCAATTTTCCTCTATGAAATGAAGACTCAGGAATTTAAAGTAAGTCTGCGTTCAAATGGCAAAGTAGATGTAAATGAAGTAGCATCTTATTTTGGCGGAGGAGGTCATGTCCTTGCAGCAGGATGTATTTTATGCGGTTCTGTTTACGATGCCATGAATAATTTGCTGCGTGCCATTGAAAAACAATTATTGAAAGATGCGAATTAGAAATGAAAAACGGAATCATTAATGTTTATAAAGAAAAAGGCTATACCTCTCATGATGTGGTTGCAAAGCTTCGTGGAATTTTAAAACAGAAAAAAATCGGACATACAGGGACGTTGGACCCTGACGCAGAAGGTGTTTTGCCTGTATGTCTTGGAAAAGGTACAAAATTGTGTTCCTTACTGACAGATAAGAGAAAAAGCTATGAAGCAGTTCTGCATTTAGGTATAGAAACCGATACACAGGATATTTCAGGTAAAGTTTTGAAACAATGTCCTGTAGAAGTCTCTCCATCTGAAGTGGAGGCTTGCATGGCAGGATTTGTAGGTGAGCAACAACAAATTCCACCTATGTATTCCGCATTAAAGGTACAGGGGAAGAAACTGTATGAGCTTGCCAGAGAAGGCGTTGAAATTGAACGCCGGCCACGACCGGTTACTTTTTATGAGATAGAAATTTTATCTATGGAGCTGCCTTTTGTGCGGTTTTCGGTAACTTGTTCAAAAGGGACGTATATTCGTACACTTTGTCATGACATTGGAGAAAAACTGGGATGTAAGGGATGTATGGAGAGTTTAATAAGAACACAGGTAGAGCGTTTTTCTATTGCAGACAGCTTGAAATTATCGCAGATAGAAGCACTTGTACAGGAAGGAAAGATTGATGAAAAAATTATTTCAGTAGAGGAGATGTTTTCTTCTTATCCGGCTTTTACTGCGCAGTCGTGTTTTGATAAAATGCTGCAAAATGGAAATCCTATTCCCTGTAAAGAAAAGTCTCTTGGAGAAAGAGTGCGTATGTATACCAGTAGTGGTATTTTTGTGGGAATTTACGAATGGAATGCTTTAAGACAGCAGTATAAACCGCTGACAATATTTTGTACCCCTCAGGATTTTCAATGAGGCAAAGGAGAAATTATGATTTATACAACAGAAGTACCTCATTTAAATCCCGGCATAAGGAGTGCAGTCACTTTAGGAAAGTTTGATGGATTTCACAGAGGTCATCAAAAATTAGTGAAATGTATTAAACAAAAATCAGGTGAAAACTGTCGTACCATAATTTTTACTTTCGACTTATCCTGTAAAGCTTATCAGAAGAAATGTACGCCAAAGCTACTTTTGACTTATGAGGAGAAAAGAGAAGTTGCAGAGGCATTGCATGCAGATATTTTAGCAGAATGTCCCTTTACAGAGGAATTGATGAATATGGAACCGGAAGCTTTTGTAAAAGAATATCTGGTGGACAGGCTGCATGCAGAATATTTGGCAATTGGTTCTGATTTTCGCTTTGGACATAACCGCAGCGGTACTCCACAGTTGCTTTTTGAACTGGGGAAAAGATATGGATTTACAGTAGAAATTATTGAAAAAGAAAAAGATGGTGAAAGAGAAATCAGTAGTACGTATATTCGGGAAGAATTAGCACAGGGGCGAATGGAAAAAGTGCAGGAATTGCTGGGATATCCTTATTTTATCAGAGGAGAAATTGTTCATGGCAGGCAACTTGGGAGAACTATTGGAGTTCCTACTGCAAACTTGATTCCCCCGTTAATGAAAAAACTTCCTCCAAATGGCGTCTATGTGACAAAGTCTTTCATTGGAGAAAAATCTTATTTTGGAATTACGAATGTAGGATATAAACCTACAGTAAAAGAAAATTTTATCGGAGTAGAAACTTATCTTTTTAATTGCAATGAGGATTTGTATGGGCAGGAAGCAGAAGTGCAGTTTTATAAATATTTGCGTCCTGAGAAAAGGTTCGGTTCTTTATCAGAATTAAAGACACAATTAGACATCGATGTAGAAACAGCTCGAGCTTTTTTTGAAAAAGAATATGGACAAGTGCCGGAACTTCGATTATCATAAAGTAAAGATTTTCTGAAAAAATCTTTTTTTACGAAGGAGAGAAAAATGAATATAGAAAACCTATTGTCGCTGATTGGCGGTCTTGGATTGTTTTTATATGGAATGACCGTTATGGGAGATAGTATTGAAAAGGCAGCAGGAGCAAAGATGAGAAGTTTCCTTGACTTCTTTACTAAAAATCGTTTTATCGGTATGCTGTTTGGTATGCTTTTCTGCGCTATTGTACAGTCATCAAGTGCAACAACGGTTATGGTAGTAAGCTTTGTAAATGCAGGACTGATGAATTTAGTTCAGGCAGCAGGGGTAATTATGGGTGCCAATGTAGGTACTACTATTACATCACAGTTGGTAGCATTTAACCTGTCTCAGGCAGCTCCGGTATTTTTAATGCTGGGTGTAATTATCACTATGTTCTGTAAAAATAACAAAGTGAAACAGATTGGTGAAGTGGTATTAGGATTTGGTGTTTTATTTATGGGATTGTCTCTGATGTCAGGAAGCATGGAGGGAATGAAAGAATCTCCTTTTGTTGTGGATCTTCTTCATGGCATCAATAATCCGTTTTTGGGAATTCTCATCGGATTTATTATCACAGCAATTATACAGAGTTCCTCTGTTACAGTCAGTATTGTACTTTTAATGGCACAGCAGGGACTGTTACCTTTGTGGATATGCTTTTACATTATTTTAGGCTGTAATATTGGCTCTTGCACCACAGCACTGTTGGCAAGTATCAGCGGCAACAAAGATGCAAAGCGTGCGGCAATGATTCATTTTCTGTTTAATGTAATGGGAACAATTGTAATCGCAGCTATTCTGCTTCTGGGAGAAAGCTGGGTAGAAGCCGGAATTCGAAGAATTTCCGGTAACAATATCGGAAGATGTGTGGCCAATGCTCATACATTCTTTAAAGTTTTCCAGGTAATTATTCTGTTCCCGTTTGCAAAATGGATTGTAAAACTTACATATTTATTTGTACCGGATAAAGCAGGTAAGGAAAAACAGGAAGGTTTCCAGCTGGAATATATAGGTCCATCCAGTGTATTTTCACCGAATACTGCAGTAGTAGAGGTTATAAAGGAACTGGAACGTATGGGACATATTGCTGTAGAAAATTTGACAAAAGCCGTAAACGTTTTGATTAAACCGGACGATAAGGTAATACAGGAGGTTTATGAAACAGAGCAGAAGATTAATTATATGAACCATGCCATTACCGATTATCTGGTAAAAATCAGCCAAAGTACGTTGCCTATAGATGATATGAAAAATATAGGCGGACTGTTCCATGTGGTAAATGATATTGAGAGAATTGGAGATCACGCAGAAAATGCTGCAGACTCAGCAATATTGAGCAAAGAGAAAAATATTTCTTTTAGTAAAGAATCGGAAGAAGAACTTTTGGAAATGCTCAATCGAGTGATTAAAATTACTAATTATTCCATTGATATGTTTTCCAATAACAGTAAGGAACATCTTCAGGAAATTCTGGATCTGGAAAACAGCATTGACCAGATGGAAAGAGATTTACAGGAAGCTCATGTGGAAAGATTGAAAAAGGGACAGTGCAGACAGGAAGCGGGAATGCTCTTCTCTGACATTATTTCAGGATTGGAAAGAGTGGCAGATCATGCTACGAATATTGCGTTCTCCATTTTAGATGAAGAACCGGAAGAATAAAATACGTATAATATACAAAAGATAAGCCTAAGGGAAAATTACCCTTGGGCTTTTATCATTTCATATTTGGCGAAAAGCCTCGGGAAAGGGATATATTATGCGAAATAAACAGAAATTTAAAATTTGGATGACAACGGCAGGACTTATTTTATCAGGAATGTTTTTTAGAGAAAGTGATGTGTGGGCAGCACCAGAAAGACAACCGGAGAAAAATGGCGCTTATGCAGATGTAAATACATGTCTGAATATTCGGACAGGAGCAGGTATGCAGCATCCGGTTTTGGCACAGCTTCCAAAAGATGGATATTGCGAAATTGAACGTTGGGAAGGTGACTGGTGTTACATTACTTCAGATGAAATTTCAGGATATGTTTTTCGGGATTATCTGGAAACGGGATTTACAAAAGAAGAGTATTTAAAGGCGACCAATCAAAAGGAAATGAAATATGCGTATTCTTTGCAGCAAAAGGAAAATGTAGCTGCATCTGCATCAATAGAAGGAAAACGGCAGGAAATAGTAGATTTTGCGCTTCAATTTGTAGGGAATCCTTATGTATGGGGAGGAACCAGTCTGACAAATGGAGCAGACTGTTCCGGGTTTGTCCAAAGTGTCTATAAAAAATTTGGGATTTCACTTCCAAGAGTTGCATGTGATCAGGCCAATGCAGGAACTAAAATTTCCGTGGAAGAAGCTCTTCCGGGAGATTTGATTTTTTATTCCGATAACGGATATATTTATCATGTAGTCATGTATATCGGAGATGGAAAAGTAGTACATGCCAGCAGCTCAGCTTCGGGAATTAAAGTGTCTAATCTCTATCAGGCACATGCTGTAAGCGGAGCACGATTTTTTATTTCATAGGTATCATGTTGCTGAAGCAACCCGCCGTAGGCAGAGAATTCTTTTTTAAACAGAAATGTCTTTACAAGCAATGTGCAATATGCTATACTCAAAACGTTGAAATTAGCCGTAATTCAGAAATTGGAATCTCCAACCGTTCCTTAATTACCGGCGATTAGATTAAAATAATGGAGGAAAACAAAATGATTTCTAAAGAAAAGAAACAGGCAATTATGGCAGAATATGCAAGAACACCAGGTGATACAGGTTCACCGGAAGTACAGGTAGCTGTATTAACAGCAAGAATTCAGGAGCTTACAGAGCACTTGAAAGTAAACCACAAAGATCATCATTCAAGACGTGGTCTTCTGAAAATGGTAGGTCAGAGACGTGGATTACTTGCATATCTGAAAAAAACTGATATTGAAAGATACCGTTCTTTAATTGAGCGTTTAGGTCTTAGAAAATAATCAGAACCAGAGAACGGGGCGGAAAGTTTTCCGCCCTTTTTTTCACGCAAGGCACTGCGTATAAAAAGTGTCACGGATAGAATAGGCAGCAAAGAAATTCTGATACCGAGACCACTGAAAAGAACATTTGAAAAAGTGTGTTTTTCAGTTGTTTCGGACAGGTTTTGCTGTTGAGTTAAATAGAAAAAGGAGACAAAAGTATGTACAAAAGTTTTTCAATGGAACTGGCAGGAAGAACACTGACAGTTGATATAGGACGTGTGGCAAAACAGGCAAATGGTGCTGCACTTATGCGTTATGGTGATACAACAGTATTATCTACAGCTACAGCTTCTGATAAACCAAGAGAAGGAATTGATTTCTTCCCATTAAGTGTAGAATATGAAGAAAAAATGTATGCGGTAGGTAAAATTCCGGGTGGATTTAATAAAAGAGAAGGAAAAGCAAGTGAACATGCAATTTTAACTTCCCGTGTTATTGACAGACCAATGCGTCCGTTATTTCCAAAAGATTACAGAAACGATGTAACTTTAAATAACATGGTTATGGCCGTAGATCCTGAGTGCAATCCGGAAGTTGTTGCAATGCTGGGTTCTTCTATTGCAACTTGCATTTCTGATATTCCGTTTGATGGTCCTTGTGCAGCAACACAGATCGGTATGGTGAACGGAGAATTGGTTGTAAACCCTTCTTTAGCACAGAAAGAAATTTCTGATCTTCAGCTTACAGTTGCTTCCACAAGAGAAAAAGTCATTATGATTGAGGCAGGAGCAAATGAAATTCCTGAAGCAAAAATGATTGAAGCAATTTTCAAAGCTCACGAAGTAAATCAGGAAATTATTGCATTTATTGATAAAATTGTTGCAGAATGTGGAAAAGAAAAACACAGCTATGAAAGTTGTGCAGTTCCGGAAGAATTATTTGCTGCAATCAAAGAAATTGTAACACCGGAAGAGATGGAAGAAGCTGTATTTACAGATGAAAAACAGGTTCGTGAAGAAAATATCCGTGTAATTACAGAAAAATTAGAAGAAGCTTTTGCTGAAAATGAAGAATGGCTGGCTGTATTAGGTGAAGCTGTTTATCAGTATCAGAAGAAAACTGTTCGTAAGATGATTTTAAAGGATCACAAACGTCCTGACGGAAGAGCAATTACAGAAATTCGTCCTTTAGCGGCAGAAACAGATATTATTCCTAGAGTACATGGATCTGCTATGTTTACAAGAGGACAAACACAGATTTGTACGATTACAACTTTGGCACCATTATCCGAAGCACAGAGATTAGACGGACTTGATGAATTTGAAGTGAGCAAGCGTTATATGCATCACTATAATTTCCCATCTTATTCTGTTGGTGAAACAAAACCGTCAAGAGGACCGGGACGTCGTGAAATCGGACATGGTGCATTGGCTGAGAGAGCTTTAGTACCTGTTATTCCGGGAGTAGAGGAATTCCCTTATGCAATCCGTACGGTTTCTGAGACTTTTGAATCTAACGGTTCTACTTCTCAGGCAAGTATCTGTGCATCTACGATGTCTTTGATGGCAGCAGGTGTGCCGATTAAAAAACCGGTAGCAGGAATTTCCTGTGGTTTGGTTACAGGAGAGACAGACGATGATTACCTGGTACTTACTGATATTCAGGGCTTAGAAGACTTCTTTGGCGATATGGACTTTAAAGTGGCAGGTACACATGATGGTATTACTGCAATCCAGATGGATATTAAAATTCACGGTCTGACAAGACAGATTATTGAAGAAGCAATTGCAAGAACAAAAGAAGCAAGAGAATATATTTTAACAGAAGTTATGGAAAAATGTATTCCTGCTCCAAGAGAAACAGTGAGCAAATATGCACCAAAAATTGTTCAGATTCAGATTGATCCTGAAAAAATCGGTGATGTAGTAGGCCAAAGAGGAAAGACAATTAACGCAATTATCGATGAGACAGGCGTAAAAATTGATATTGATGATAATGGTGGTGTATCTATCTGCGGAACAGATCAGCACATGATGGATAAAGCAGTAGAATATATTAAGACAATTACAACAGATTATCAGGAAGGTCAGATTTTCACAGGAAAAGTTATCAGCATCAAAGAATTTGGAGCATTTTTAGAATTTGCACCTGGAAAAGAAGGAATGGTACACATTTCTAAGATTGCAAAAGAAAGAATTGAGAAAGTAGAAGATGTACTTTCTATTGGAGATGTTGTAAAGGTTGTTTGTCTTGGAAAAGATAAAATGGGACGTATCAGCTTTAGTATAAAGGATGTTCCGGAAGAAGCATAAAAAGATATAGAGACGAGTGTATTTTATGCCATTATGTTAAAAGTAAATGAGACAGTACACTGGAGGGGAGCATAACAAAATATGCCCCCTTTTTCTCTTTAAACAAGAAAGTACAGAGGTGAAGAATATGCGTTATCATAATATTACAAAGGACGATATGTTAAATGGTGATGGACTTCGAACTGTTTTATGGGTGGCAGGCTGTGACCACGGTTGTAAAGGCTGCCAAAATCCAGTAACATGGGACCCGAACAGTGGATTAGAATTTGATGAGGGTGCAAAGGAAGAAATTTTTGAGCAGTTAAATCAAAGTTATATTGCAGGAATTACATTTTCCGGCGGAGACCCTTTATATTGGGGAAATGTGGCAGATGTGACAGAGCTGGCGAAGGAAATTAAAGAAAAATATCCTAAGAAGACTATTTGGCTGTATACAGGTTCTTTGTGGGAAAGTATTCAGGGAATGGATATTCTGCAGTATATAGATGTGCTGGTGGATGGAGAGTTTGTGGAAGAGAAAAAAGATGTTTCACTAAAATGGAAGGGCAGCTCCAATCAAAGAGTAATTGATGTGCAGCAGTCTTTGAAAACCGGAACAGTGATATTACACGCATAGGAGGAAAAATGAGAAGAATTGCAAAATTTCATAAAGTGAGTGAGGCACAGTTTATAGAAGGATTTCTGGATTGCTTTGCCGGAAAAAGCCAAGCAGAGGCAAAGGAAATTTATAATACATTAAAATTACCGAGAAGAGCAACAGCAGGAAGCGCCGGATACGATTTTTTCAGCCCGGTAGATTTTGAATTGAAACCCGGCGAAAGTTTAAAAATTCCTACCGGAATTCGTGCGGAAATGGAAAACGACTGGGTGTTAAAAATATATCCGAGAAGCGGACTTGGATTTAAATTTCGCTTGCAGCTAAATAATACAGTAGGAATTATTGACAGTGACTATTTTTATTCTGATAATGAAGGTCATATTTTTATTAAGATTACAAATGATTCTAATGAAGGAAAAACAGTTCAGGTGAAAGCAGGAACCGGTTTTGCACAGGGAATTTTTCTGGAATATGGAATTACGGTAGATGATGATGCAACTGCTGTAAGAAATGGCGGCTTTGGAAGTACAACTGAAAAATAACAGAAAGGATAGCATGTAAGAAAAGGAAGCACTTGCATGTTATCTTTTTTTATGGTAGTATATTTTGAGAGTCAAAATAATTGAAAATCATAATAGTTTTAAGCTCCGGGAGGATAAAAGCATGATAATAGAACCAAAAGTAAGAGAATTTATTTGTACTACAGCACATCCGGAAGGGTGTAGAGAAAATGTAAAGAGGCAGATTGCTTATGTAAAGTCTCAAAATATAAAAAAAGGACCAGAAAAAGTGTTAGTAATCGGTGCGTCTACAGGATATGGCCTGGCAAGCAGAATTACAGCAGGATTTGGATGTGGTGCAGCAACCATCGGTATTTTCTTTGAAAAGCCTTCTAATGGAAAACGTACAGCTACACCAGGATGGTATAATACAGCAGCTTTTGAAGAAGAGGCTCATACAGCAGGAATTTATGCAAAATCTATTAACGGAGATGCTTTTTCTAAAGAAATAAAAGAAAAAACCATTGATTTGATTAAAAAAGACTGGGGCAAAGCAGATATGGTGATTTATAGTCTTGCAGCTCCAAGACGTACAGACAGAAATGGGAATTTATGGGTATCTTCTTTAAAAACAACAAAAGAAGCTTTTACAGAAAAAAGTCTGGATTTGAGAAATAATACCATAGTAGAAAAAACAGTAGAACCTGCTCAACCGGAAGAAGTTCAAGGTACTATGAAAGTTATGGGTGGCGAAGACTGGATGGAATGGATAGAGGCATTAAAAGCAGCAGATGCTATAGAAGAGAATGGGATTACTGTGGCATATTCTTATATTGGACCGGAATTTACCTATCCTATTTATTTTGATGGAACCATCGGACAGGCAAAACGTCATTTGGAAAGTACAGCAAAAGCTATGAGAGAGAAATTTCCAAAACTGCAGTCTTATGTGTCTGTAAATAAAGCATTGGTAACACAGGCAAGTGCAGCTATTCCAATTGTGCCCCTGTATTTTGCCATTTTATATAAAGTTATGAAACAAGAAGGAAATCATGAAGGGTGTATAGAGCAGATTTCACGTCTTTTTAAAGAAAAACTTCTGGAAGAAAAAGTACCGTTAGATAAAGAAGGCAGAATTCGTATGGATGACTGGGAATTGTCAGACAGGGTTCAGAAAAAAGTTGTGGAGGCATGGCAAAAGGTAACAACAGAAAATGTTGCGGAGATTTCGGATATTGAAGGATATTGGGAAGACTTTTACCAGATGTTTGGCTTTCATTTGGCTGGGGTGGATTACGGAAAAGAAGTAGATATAGAAGTAGAAATTCCAAGTCTGGAAGCATAATATAGTATATAAAAGTTTATCTATTCCATGGACAAGTAAAAGAAATAGGGTGTCAATGGAATAGATAAAACTGTCTTTAGGAATTAGTTTTCATTTTTTTCTTCCAGCTCTGTTTCGGATTTTAAATTAGCAATAAAATCATGGAATGCTTCTGCAGCAGCCATGTATTCATCTTCTCTTTCAATATTGGTAACAATCGGTGCATCATTTTCTTCTGCATAGCGGAATAAATAAGTTTCGCCATCGGTATTCTTACCATTCTCGTTTAATGGCACCAGTGCAATATATTCTCCAAAACCTTCTACAGGAAAGGTAGTCAGTACAGCACATTCTAAAACCGTGTCATCTTCCAGAGTTAATTTAATAGTAGGATTTGGAACCTTTGGGATTGTTCCTTGATTTTTTCCGCCTGCGCTGGAACAATTTGCCGTACAGGAAGCGCAGTCACTTGGATTGCAGCTTTCAATATCTGTTGTATATGTTTTTTCGCTCATTTTTTAACCTCTTTCTTAATTTAAGTTTTGAAAATATTTTACCAGATACAGAAGGGGAATGCAATACAGAAAGGATTTGCATTTTTATTTCCGGACACGTATAATGGAAAGTGTGAGTAGGGAGGGAAGACAGCTTGGAAAAAGATACGTCTCATTTGATGAAAAGAGCAGAGCACTTTAAGACAATTCTTACAGCAGAAGGATTTTTAGTAGGAGCTGTTGCCGGTCTTGTAGTGCTTTTGTACCGTGTTATTTTAGAATATGCCGGTAAAGGCATGAATAAAGTATTAGAATATGCAAGACAGGAACCTTTGGCAGCGATTTTATGGTTTGTGGCGCTGTTTGTCATTGCCTGCATTGTGGGAAAATTAGTAAAATACGAACCCATGATTTCCGGAAGTGGAATTCCTCAGGTAGAAGGAGAAATGATGGGGAAATTAAATCAGGTGTGGTGGCGTGTGCTGCCTGCAAAATTTCTGGGTGGTTTTTTGTCTCTTTTTTCGGGACTTTCCCTTGGAAGAGAAGGTCCATCTATACAGATTGGTGCTATGGCAGGAAAAGCAGTTTCTCAAACTTTAGATAGAGGAAAAACAGAGGAAAAATATTTAATTACCTGTGGGGCAAGTGCCGGACTTGCGGCTGCGTTTCATGCGCCTTTGGCAGGGGTTATGTTTTCTCTGGAGGAAATACATAAAAACTTTTCTGTATCTGTTTTAATTTCTGTTATGACTGCATCGATTACAGCAGATTACATTTCCAGTCAGTTTATGGGATTTAAGCCGGTATTTCAGTTTGATGTGGGAACAGAAATATTACCTCAGTACTACTGGCATATTGTGATTTTAGGTATTATTTTAGGTGTTATGGGAGCTTTTTATAACAAGATGACTATCTGGGTACAGGGATTGTATCTGAAAGCAAAAAGATTAAATGAAACAACAAGGCTTTTCATTCCTTTTTTGCTTGCAGGAATATTAGGTCTTGTTATGCCTCAGATATTGGGAAGCGGACATTCTTTGATTGATATGGCAGCAGAGGGAAATACGATGCTCACTTCTCTTTTGATTTTATTTGTGGCTAAATTTCTGTTTTCTTTGATTTGCTTTGGCTCAGGAGCGCCGGGAGGGATTTTCTTTCCTCTTTTAGTATTAGGCGCGCTTTTAGGTGGGGCTTACAGTACATTTGCAGTGCAGTATATGGGACTGGATGCTTCTTATATCAGCAATATGGTTCTTCTTGCCATGGCAGGATATTTTACGGCTATTGTAAGAGCGCCTATTACAGGAATTATTTTAATCTTTGAGATGACAGGACAGGTAAGTCAAATGCTTTCCATGTCTTTAGTGTCGATTGTAGCGTATTTGGTAGCTTCGGCGTTGAAATCAGAACCTATTTATGAGAGTCTTTTAAGTGGATTGTTAAAGAGGCGGGGTGAGAAGGTTCCGGAAGGCACAGGAGAGAAGATTTTGCAGGAATTTGTAATTTGTCATAACAGCTTGCTGCAGGACAAGATGATTCAGCAGATTGAATGGCCGAAAAACTGTCTGCTGGTATCAATAAAACGAGGTGGAAATGAATTGATACCGAAAGGAAGAACCATACTGTTTCCGGGAGACGTTCTGGTAACTCTGACAGATGAAAAGGATGCCCCGGCAGTATATGATTATATGGAGGAAGTATGCGCGGAGAAAAAAGAATAGAAACAACACCGGGAAACAGGTGGATAAAAGGTGTAGAAAAACAGAAAGATGGATTTATATTTACAGCAGAGGCAGAAAAGGATGCAGAGGTTTCCCTATTGCTTTATACAAAAGAAGGAGTTGTAGAGATTCCATTTTTACAGGAGGGAAGAAATGGAAATCTTCTTTCTATGGAAGTAAAAGGAATTTGCGAACATCCGTTGAAATACAATTATAAAATAAATGGAGAAGTAGTACAGGATGATTATGCAAAAATCTTGTATCATACTGCTTCTTTTGGAGAAAAGGACGAAAATATTTGCTGCGGGTATCTGGAAAATAAGTTTTCATGGAGTGATAAAGACTTTACTCCTATAGAACTTTGTAATTCTATATTATATAAATTGCAGGTACGCAGCTTTACAAAAAGTAAGACTTCTAAAGTCAGACATAAGGGAACCTTTCAGGGTGTTCAAGAAAAGATAGAATATTTAAAAGATTTGGGAATTACAGGTGTTTTGATGATGCCCGTTTATGAATATAGGGAACTTCAGAAGCCTCGTATAAGAGGTAAAGCAGGGGAGCATCCCTCAGAAGAAACTGTGGCAGATAAGCGAGTGAATTGCTGGGGTTACACAGAAGACGCTTGCTACTTTGCACCAAAAGCAGCTTTTTGTGCAACACAAAATCCGGCAAAGGAATTTGCTGATATGGTAAATGCTTTTCATGAAGCCGGACTGGAATGTATGATGGAATTCTATTTTGGAAGGCATACAGCTCTTACAAAAATGCTGGATGTTCTCAGATATTGGAAAATAACTTATCACATTGATGGATTTCATATTATGGGAGAAGGAATTTCTCAGGAACTTTTTATGAAGGACCCGTTGTTATCAGATTGTAAATTGTTTTTCCACGATGTAGATGGTTATGGTGTTTTACATGGAGAGGCACCAAAGTTTAAAAATACTGCAGAATATAACGAAGGATTTTTATATTCCATGCGTCATGTACTAAAGGGAGATGAAAATATGACGGATGAATTTATGTTCCGTCAGAAAAGAAATCCTCTGTGCAATGGTGTGATTAATTACATGGCAGATCAGGATGGTTTTACAGTTATGGATATGGTTTCTTATGAGGAACGCCATAATGAGGCAAATGGGGAAGAAAATCAAGATGGAATTTCTTATAACTGCAGTTGGAATTGTGGTGCAGAAGGTGCAACCAGAAAAACTGCGATTAAAGAACTGCGTTTAAAACAGATGAAAAATGCATTTTCTCTTTTATTATTCAGTCAGGGGACACCTTTAATTTTCCAGGGTGACGAATGGGGAAATACACAAAAGGGAAATAACAATGTGTGGTGCCAGGATAATGAGTTGTCATGGATTGATTGGAATGGAAGAAAAAATCAGGCAAAACTGTGGGAATTTGTAAAAAAAGCTATTCAAATTAGAAAGGAAAATCCTATTTTACATTGGGAAAAAGAATTGAAAGGCAGTGATTATCAGGCATTGGGGTATCCGGACATGTCATACCACGGAAAACAAGCATGGTATGTGGAAAAGGATAAAGATACACGCTCTTTGGGAATTATGTATTGTAATGCCTATGCGGGAAAGGCTTCTGAATTTTTATTTTTGGCTTTTAATTTTCACTGGATTTCCCATGAAATTGCACTGCCGGGAGCAGAAAATGAGATAAAATGGAAAGTTCTTCTTTGTACAGAGAAAGACCAAGAAGAAAGACTGCAAGAGGGAGCAGAAGTTATAGGAAAAACCATAGAAGTATCTCCAAGGACAGTTATGATTTTAGCAGGAAAGCAGGAACAGGACGTATGCGGATTTGGAAGCATTTTAAAACGATTACAAAGCACAAGCTTTTAGTAATGAAATATTGCTTTAAAATAGGACTTTATAAACAGGGATTACTTCATGATTTATCAAAGTATTCCTGGACAGAGTTTTCGGTGGGATGCAAATACTATCAAGGAACAAGAAGTCCTAATAATGCAGAGAGAGAAGCTACAGGATTATCCACGTCATGGATACATCACTATGGAAGGAATAAACATCATTTTGAACATTGGGTTGATTATGGAATTGATTGCGATACTGTTATAAAGGGTGTTCCTATGCCAAGAAAGTATATTGCAGAAATGGTTATGGATAGAATTAGTGCATCAAGAAATTATCACCCGGAAACTTATACAGACGTAGCACCTTTGGAATATTTCCTAAAAAGTAAGGAAAAGTTGTGGTTTGTTCATGAAAAGACAAATGAGGATTTGGAATTTTTACTTAGAATGTTGGCGGACAGAGGGGAGAAAGAAACACTGAAGTATATTAAACACGTATATCTGAAAGGAATGTAAAAGATTTATGAATATACAGGGAGATCAGATTTTAGAACTTATTAAGGGGTTATGGAGTTTTGTGCCAAAAGAATATATGATACTGATTTATCTTATTGGAACAGTATTTGCTTTTTTGAATTGTTTCATGGGATATCGTTTAAGAAAGGTATGGGGATGTATTTTAGGTATTCTTATGGGCGGCGGAGTCGGCTTTGGAGCAGGGCTGTATTTTTTGCAGGATAAGATGATGGCGGGGCTTGCAGGTGTTATGGGAGCTTTGGTTTTCGGACTGTTAGCATGGCTCTTATATAAGTTTGGTGTGTTTGTTATGTGTACCGGACTGGTATATAGTATTGTAGTTTCCTTTTTTCAGGATGCAACACTTACACAGCATTTTATTGCTTTGGTAATTGGTCTTTTTGCAGGAACTTTTGCTCTGGGATATGAAAAGCAGATGGTGATTGGGATTACTGCTATTTGCGGAGGACTGGGAGGTATTCATTTACTTCTGGAAATGCTGGGAAAAGATGCAGGAGCAGGAGAACTGTTGTTGGGACTTATTATGGCGGCTATTGGTGTTGCAGTACAGGCAGCGCCTTTTATGAAGGGCAAAGATTGGGAAGCAAAACTGTTCCGTTTGCCAGACAGAAGAAAGAAGAAAAAAGTAGTAAAAAAGACAAAGATTAAAGAAGTAAGCCAGCGTACAAGGGAAAAGAATAATAACAGCAGTAAGAATAAGAAAACAGCAACAAAAAAGAAAAAATATCAGCAGGATATTTTTGACGAAGAAGATTATGACGAAGAAGATTTAGATGTGACAAAACGTGAGGAATTTGACAAAACGCAAGAATATGAAGTAGGAAAAAAACAATATGACAGACAAAATAAAGCTTCGTATATGGCACCGGGAATAGGAATTGATTTAGATGACTTAAACAGAGAATTGTCACAGGAAATTAAAAAGATTTATAAAGATGATGGTCAGTAGGGCTGTCATCTTTTCTGTTTATACATTTTACGCTCAGTCTGCGTTCACTTTGAACTTGTAATCTCAAAAAGCACTCGACAAATTTGCTAAAAATGTATAAATAGAACTGAATGATGTTTTAAGGGATAGCTTTGTTTTTATTGACAAACGTACGAAAGATAGGTATACTTTAAGAAAATAGTTTGAAATACAAAATATTTGAAATATCAAATATAGAACAAGGAGAAATTATGACAGCAAAAATTATTGGGACAGGAAGTGCTGTTCCTGCGTATTGCATGAAAAATAATGATTTTACAAAATTTATTGATACAAGTGATGAGTGGATTGTTACAAGAACAGGAATAAAAGAAAGAAGAATTGCCAAGGAAGAAACAACTGCAAGTCTGGCTTGCGAAGCGGCAAGAAAAGCATTGCAGTCGGCAAAGATAAAACCGGAAGAAATAGATTTAATTCTTGTGGCAACCTGTTCTCCGGATACATTTTTTCCAAGTACAGCCTGCCAGGTACAGGCTGTTTTAGGTGCAGAGAATGCAGCAGCTTTTGATATGAGTGCAGCTTGTGCAGGATTTTTGTTTGCTTTAAATACGGCTTATACTTATATAAACAGCGGTATGTATAAGAAAGTGCTGGTAATTGGTGCAGACAGTATGACACGTTTTTTAGACTGGCAGGATAGAGGAACTTGTGTATTATTTGGTGATGGTGCGGGAGCAGTGGTTTTGGAAGCATCAGAAACAGGTACTTTTTCTTTGGTGCAGCACGCAGACGGAGACAGGGGAAGTGTTTTAAATTGTATGGTGGGGTATAAAGAAAAATCATCTTACCTTCAGATGGATGGACAGGAGGTTTTTAAGTTTGCGCTTAAAACAGTTCCTGAATGTATTGAGGAAGTTCTGGAAAAAGGAAAAATAGAAAAAGAAAAAGTAAAATACTATGTTCTTCATCAGGCAAATAGCAGAATTCTCTCCGGTGTTGCAAAGAAATTGAGAGAAAAAGAAGAAAAGTTCCCGATGAATATAGAGAAATATGGAAACACTTCTGCTGCCAGCATCCCTATTTTGTTGGATGAGATGCATAAAGAAGGAAAGTTGGAAAAAGGAGATATTCTCGTTTTGGCTGGGTTTGGTGCAGGGCTTACATGGGGAAGTACACTGCTTCAGTGGTAATCGAATAAAACAGGGAAAGTCAGGAAATCCTTAAATAAAAAGATAAAATTAAAGATATTTAGGGAGAGACTTATGAAAGCGTTTATGAATGAGGACTTTTTATTGTCTACCAATACTGCAAAAGAGTTGTATCATAATTTTGCGGAGAAAATGCCCATAATAGATTATCATTGCCATATTCAGCCTCGTGAAATCGCAGAAGATAGAAGGTTTGAAAATATTACACAGGTATGGCTGGGCAGCGACCACTATAAATGGCGACAAATGCGTTCAAACGGAGTAGAGGAATATTATATTACAGGAGATGCGCCGGATAGAGAAAAATTCCAGAAGTGGGCGGAAACACTGGAAATGGCAATTGGAAATCCATTATATCACTGGAGCCATTTGGAACTTCAGAGATATTTTGACTATTCAGGTATTTTAAAGGGAGACACAGCTCAAGAAGTCTGGGAATTTTGTAACAAAAAACTAAAAGAAGCATCCATGAGTGCCAGAAATTTAATAAAACAGTCTAATGTAAAACTCCTTTGTACAACGGATGATCCTGTTGATGACTTAAAATGGCATAAAAAACTAAAAGAAGATGAAAATTTTGATGTGCAGGTGTTGCCGACATGGAGGCCTGATAGAATTTTAAATATAGAAAAGTCAGATTATCCGGAATATATGAAAGAGTTTTCAAAAGCGGCAGATGAGGAAATTCGAAATTTTCAGGATTTAAAAAAAGCAATAACAAAAAGGCTTCAATATTTTATAAGTATGGGTTGCTGTATTTCAGACCACGGTTTAGATTTTATGGTCTATGCTCCTGCAAAAGAAGAGGAGATAGAGAAGATTTTTGCTGTTCGCCTTGAGGGAAAAGAACTTTCGGCAGAAGAGATTGCAAAATTTAAAACAGGATGTATGCTTTTTTTGGCAGAAAAGTATGAAGAATTAAAATGGGTTATGCAGATTCATTATGGGTGTAGAAGAAATAATAACAGGAAAATGTATAAAAAAATCGGAGCAGATACAGGATTTGACAGTATTGGGGACATTGCTTCAGGAACAGCTCTGGCAGAGTTTTTAAATGCAGTAAATTATAAAAAAAATTTGCCGAAGACAATTTTGTATAGTTTAAACCCAAAAGATAATGAATTTATTGGAAGTATTATAGGGTGTTTTCAAAACAGTGATGCAGCAGGAAAAATTCAGCATGGTTCAGCGTGGTGGTTTAACGACAATAAAACCGGAATGATAAATCAGATGACGTCTTTGGCAAATTTAGGACTTTTAGGAAATTTTATTGGTATGCTCACAGATTCCAGAAGTTTTCTTTCTTATTCCCGTCATGAATATTTTCGTAGAATTTTATGTGATTTGATTGGCGGATGGGTAGAAAATGGAGAATATCCAAGAGATATGGAGGTTTTAGAAAAAATTATAAAGGGAATTTCTTATAATAATGCAGTGCAATATTTTGGATTTCAGGTATAAATGAAATTGTTGTAGTATTTTGATACAATTCATGCTAATATAGTACGGATAAAAAGAAAAAGGAGAAAGAGAGTGGAAAATCATAAAATTATCCAAGTGGAAGAAAAAGTACCGCCAAAACTTTTAATTCCGTTAAGTATTCAGCACATGTTCGCAATGTTTGGCGCTTCTGTGCTGGTTCCGTCTTTGTTTGGCATGAATCCTGCTATTGTTCTTTTCATGAATGGTGTGGGAACGTTACTGTTTATTTTGATAACAAAAGGAAAAGCTCCCGCATATCTGGGCTCCAGCTTTGCATTTATTGCCCCATCGTTGGTGGTTATGAGTAAATTTGGTTATGAGTATGCATTGGGAGGGTTTGTAGTTGTTGGTCTTTGTGGATGTATATTGTCACTGATTATTTACAAATTTGGTTCTGATTGGATTGATATAGTACTTCCTCCGGCAGCTATGGGACCGGTAGTGGCATTAATTGGTCTTGAACTTTCCGGTACTGCGGCAAAAAATGCGGGACTGTTGGATGAAAAAATTCAGACAGAGAGTATCATTGTATTTTTAGTAACTCTTGGTGTTGCTGTATTTGGTTCTGTCGTCTTTCGTAAATTTTTGTCTGTTATTCCGATTTTGATTGCTATTTTGGCAGGATACGTTGCTGCAATTTTTTGTGGAATTGTAGATTTTACACAGGTAGCAGAAGCTTCTTTCTTTTCACTGCCGAATTTTACAACACCGAAATTTAATGTGGAAGCTATTTTGATTATTTTGCCGGTGATTTTGGTAGTAGCTTCTGAGCATATCGGACATCAGATTGTAACAGGAAAGATTATCGGAAGAGATTTAATTAAAAATCCGGGATTGCATCGCTCTATGTTTGCAGATAATTTTTCTACGATGCTTTCCGGCTTTATTGGTTCTGTTCCAACAACAACATACGGGGAAAATATTGGTGTTATGGCAATGACAAAAGTATATAGTGTATATGTCATTGGAGGAGCAGCAGTACTTTCTATTATTTGTTCTTTTATTGGAAAGCTGACTGCACTTATTCAGACAATTCCAAGTCCCATTATCGGTGGAATTTCTTTTCTGCTTTATGGTATGATTGGAACTTCCGGCATTCGTATTCTTGTAGATGGAAAAGTAGACTACAGCCGTTCCAGAAACATGGCGCTGACTTCTGTTATCTTTGTAACAGGATTGTCAGGAATTAAAATCAGCATTGGTGAGATTGAATTGACAGGAATGGTTCTTGCATGTATTGTGGGAATGATTTTAAGCCTGATTTTCTATGTTCTGGATAAGCTGAAATTGACAAATGACAGAGAACAGGAAATGGATTAAATAGAAACGATAAGAGAAGAAGTTGTTAGATTAAGCAAATACAAGAAAATTGCTTAATCCGGCAACTTCTTTTTTCTTTGAATATATAAAAATTTTGAAAAGTTATTGACATATACTAATAAAAGTGCAATAATAAATTTATGCCAATAATAAAGAAAGAGGAACGCCTATGCCAAGACCAAATAAACCAAAACGAGTAAAAAGAGAGCCTGTTTGTGATAGCTTTTTTCCAAAGGGAAGAGCAGAACAGTGTCATGAAATTGAAATGTCAGTGGAGGAATATGAAACTCTTCGTCTGCTGGATTATGAGGGAATGACACAGGCAGAGTGTGCCAAGGAGATGGGAATTGCCAGAGCAACGGTGCAGAGCCTTTATACAGAAGCAAGAAAAAAAACAGCCAGATTTCTGGTGGAAGCAGCTGGACTGCGTATTCGTGGAGGGAATTTTTTAATAGAGGAAGATACGTCAGGAAATGGCAGAGGCAAGAAAGGAGTTTATACTATGAAAATTGCAGTTACTTATGAAAACGGAGAAGTTTTTCAGCATTTTGGTCATACAGAACAGTTTAAAATTTACCATGTAGAAAATGGAAAGATTGCTTCAGCAGAAGTTGTAGATACAAACGGAAGCGGACATGGAGCTTTGGCAGGATTTTTAAAAGAGCTGGGAGCAGAGATCCTGATTTGCGGAGGAATTGGCGGAGGCGCCAGAAATGCATTGGCAGAAGCGGGAATTCGTCTCTTCCCTGGAGCATGCGGTAATGCAGATGCACAGGTGGAAGCGTACTTGGGCGGAAGCTTGAATTACAATCCAGATACCTTATGTGACCATCATCATCACCATGAAGGCGAATGTGGAGAACACAAAGGAGAAAATCATCACTGTGGCGGACATTGCGGTAAATAGAAGATATTGTAGAAGGTGCATAGCAGATAGTTGTTGTGCATCTTCTTTTTCTTTTAGAACATAGGGAAAATGTTCTTGACAATCAGTTGTAAGTCTATTAAAATTAATATTTGTAGGATTGCTGGAATAGCTCAGTTGGTAGAGCACTTCACTCGTAATGAAGGGGTCGTGGGTTCGAGTCCCATTTTCAGCTTTTTTGGGAAAAGGAACGTCAAGAAGGCGTTCTTTTTTTTGCGAAAATAAATTAAATAAACTTAAAAGGGATATTTTTGCGTGAAAAACGTCTAATTTATATAAGAGAAGAAAGGAGGCGGTAGTATTGACTAAGGAAAAGCTGGGAGAGATGATTATTAATTTTGAGCACCAAATGTATTGTACGTCAAAAACAATCTTAAAGGATGACCAAGACTGTGCGGATGCCATTCAGGAGACAATCGTGAAAGCATTTCAGAAAATTGATACACTGAAAAAAGAGAAATATGTGAAAACGTGGCTTATTCGAATTTTGATAAATGAATGTCATAACATTATCCGAAAAGAAAGAACTTCTGAAGAAAAAGGATTACCGGAAGAAATGAAAGAGGTCACCATTGAAATGGGATATATCCCGGAAGGAATGGAATGGAGAGATGAGTTATATATTTCTTATAAGGACACACCTATGTTAGGTGGATTTAGTTTTGATACAGTTCTTTTGGATAGTAATGATTTTGGAAAAGCTTTGACAGATGTAAATGTTGTGGAAAGTGAAAAAGGAATCTGGGGAGGACACGAAGGTATATATTTACAGTATCAGGATTTGGAACAGGACGGAAGTTTTAATCAACGTATGTATTTGTTATATCCGGAAGAATATCGTGTACTGATTATGTATATCGGAGATGATGTATCAAAAGAAGAAGCTATTAAAGTAGCAGAAAATATTTCCCTTGTTGAGACAGAACGTGTAGTGAAAATAAAAGACATGTATACATGGAGTGAATTTATTTCACCGGAAACAGATACAGGTGAGGTTGAAATTACTACAAAAGTTTCCAAAAACGAATTAAAAGTCTTTGACGTAGGAGAAGCTTTTCAAATGGAATGTTCAGGAGAAAATGAAGCAGGGGAATATATTTCCGTAGACGATGTTTCTGTAAAGGTTCATTCTGTTCAGACAGCAGATGATTTAAGTCTTTTAGATGAAAAACTTGTGCAACAAGAATGGAAGGACGCTGTGGGAAGTGATGGAAAATTGGTGGATAATACACTTTCTTACATAAAAAAAGGAGATGGTATAGAAACACTGGATGAGGTGGTAAAGACAGAAACAGTGAAACAGAAACTGGTATATGTAACTGTGACTTACCAGAATAATAGTGATTTTACAATAAATCACATGATGTATCTTGGAAATATTATGTTATTACAGGATAAAGATGAAAAATACTCTATCTATAATCCTTGCAGTAATTCAGAAAAAGAATGTGATTATGTAGAAGGAAATAGTGTTGCCCGTGCAACAGAGATGCGGTATGGAAGCGTAAGAGAAAATTATGGAGGAAGCAATTATATACCATCTTTGCGGCCAGGAGAGAGTATAGAAGTATCCATGGCATGGATTGTAAATGAAAATGATTTAGATAAGATGTATTTGAATTTGTCTACTTATGGTGGAAATGTGGAATTTACAGAAGGCGCACTGAAAACAGGAGTGGTTGATATTCGTCAATAAAGGAATTGAGGAGCAGAGCTTTTGATGATATAATCGTATTTTAAAGAAATATTGAAAAATTCGGAAAGCCATGGGGATAAAATGATGCAAACATATACGTATATTTCAAAAGGAAAATTTGGACTGGTTGAAAAAGAAAAGCCGGTTATCATGCATGAGAGAGATGCTATTGTCAAAGTAACACTTGCAAGTATTTGTTCCAGTGATATCCATATTAAACATGGAAGTGTTCCTCGTGCCGTACCCGGTATTACTGTTGGACATGAAATGGTAGGTATTGTAGAGTCAGTCGGTGCTAAAGTGACGCATGTAAAACCGGGAGATCGAGTAACGGTAAATGTGGAGACGTTCTGTGGGGAATGTTTTTTCTGTAAGAAAGGATTTGTAAATAACTGTACAGATAAAAATGGAGGATGGGCGCTTGGATGCCGTATTGATGGAGGACAGGCAGAGTATGTCCGTGTCCCATTTGCAGATCAGGGATTAAATAAAATTCCGGACCAAGTTACGGATCGACAGGCTTTACTGGCAGGCGATGTGTTGGCTACCGGATTTTGGGCTGCAAAAATTTCAGAAATTGCAGAAGAGGATACGGTTTTAATTATCGGAGCAGGTCCCACAGGTATCTGCACATTACTGTGCGTTATGTTGAAAAGACCAAAACAAATTATTGTATGTGAAAAAGATGAAAACAGAGTACGTTTTATCAAGGAGCATTATCCTGATGTATTGACTGTTGCACCAAATATCTGTGAAGAATTTGTCCGCAATCACAGCGGGCATGGTGGCGCAGATGTGGTGATTGAAGCGGCGGGGACAGACTCTACTTTTCGTCTTGCATGGGAATGTGCCAGACCAAATGCAATCGTGACCGTGGTTGCATTATATGACCGGGCACAGATATTACCTCTGCCTGATATGTATGGGAAAAATCTTACTTTTAAAACCGGCGGTGTAGACGGTTGTGACTGTGAAGAAATTTTGCGTCTGATCGCAGACGGCAGGCTGAATACAGAACCGCTTATTACCCATACATATACACTTGAAAAAATCGAGGAAGCCTATGAGGTGTTCGAGAATAAAAGAGATGGTGTAATGAAAGTAGCAGTGGAATGTGAGACAGGAGGACAATATTAAAGTGGCAAATACAGATACATATAAGGGGATTTATGCAATGCATAAGTACTGGGGGAAAAAGCCATTTAATGAAATATCGAAATTTATTGAAAAATATTCTGAACGAAACGAAACAGTTATGGACTGTTTTTGTGGATCGGGAGTAACACTTATTGAGGCTGTCAAAGCCGGCAGAAAAGCAGTAGGTGTAGATTTAAATCCAATTGCAATAAAATTGACCAATGCTTCATTAACAGCAGTAATGCTCATGTGCCATAAAGTAACACACCGATAAATGCAGACAGCCAACCTCTATTCCGTATAAAATGGCGTATGTGGCATTTCAAATATGTGGTTTAGAAGTAGAAGAAAACTGAAAACCGTATTCCACGATTTGAAAGGATAGAGGTAAATGAGCATGGAAAAAACAGTATATATCACAGAGAAAGAACGGGAAATGTGCTACAAAGTAATTGGTGCGTTTGCGGAACTGTACGAAATGGAAGATGAAGATATTTTAGTGGTTGATGTTGGTAGGTACGGTTTTGTTAAATTGCAGTGCTATACATCGTCATATGGCTTTGAAGAACTTGACACCTATACAGACAGCCATAGTTTATTTGAAGGGCTTTGGGAGGAATGGCTTAGTCTAAATGTGTTTTTACTTGCTAGGGAAATGCAGTTAGACGATATTCTTTATGAGGATTTATTCAATAATCTGCCAAAGGAAAAACAGTCGGAACTTACCGGGAGAAAAGGCTATTTTGCAAAAAAAGCGGGTATCATTCTGTAAAATGAATTTTGCAGAAAGAAAACGCTCTATGTAGAGGGTAAAAAGATTAGAATGGCTCTGTATATGATAATATGCAAGGCTTTTCTTAATAACCAATATGCTCATTTTGATAAAGACCAAAAGACAAGCATTGTGGAAATGTGCATAACTGGCTATGGAATCATGGATAACTCTATTCACAGCACATGGAAAAGCTAAAGTGCAG
>URHS01000036.1 GCA_900547685.1 uncultured Blautia sp.
CTTCGAAGTATTTCTTTCCTACTTCCATAACTACGTCAGAATACATCTGGATGAAACGTCTGTAGGAATCGTATGCGAATCTAGCGTTTCCGGTTTTCTTAGCAAAACCTTCCACTGCGATATCGTTCAGACCCAGGTTCAGGATAGTATCCATCATACCGGGCATAGATGCTCTCGCACCTGAACGAACAGATACCAGTAACGGATCTTCATTATCTCCAAATTTCTTTCCCTGAATCTTTTCCAGTTCTGTCAGAGCCTCGAAGATCTGACCCTGGATTTCTTCAGAGATCTTTTTGCCATTGTCGTAATAGTTTGTACAAGCTTCAGTTGTAACAGTGAAGCCCTGCGGAATCGGCATGCCTAAGTTGGTCATTTCTGCCAGGTTGGCACCTTTACCACCGAGCAGGTTTCTCATGTTGGCGTTTCCTTCACTAAATAAGTAAACCCATTTTGCCATTTTGAACATTCCTCCTAAATGTAGATACTGGAAAAATAAACTTTTAATTTCTATTTTTCTCGGTGCGGGCGAAATGTACCCGCACACAATATATTTTATCATAAGAAGTAAGATAGTCAAGCAAGAATATATAAAAAATCCGCAGATTTTAACAATATTTTTCCTGCTTTTGTCGGCATAACTGCCAGAACTTCTTATTTTTCACCTGTTTTACTGCATTACTCCGGAACTGCTAAAAGAATACCACTTGCCGTCAATATAATGACGCCCTGTTACCATGGCTCCTGAAGACTTCAAATAATACCAGTTCCCATCAAGATATAACCATCCCGTCTGCATTGCCCCTGATTTATTCATATAGTACCAGCTTCCGCTGATAGATTGCCAGCCTGTCTGCATAATTCCTAAGCTATCCATATGATACCATGCGCCTCCAACTCTTTCCCAACCGATTGCCATTACTCCTGAAGGCTTCAAATAATACCAATTTCCATTCAATTGCTGCCAGCCTGTCTGCATCACCCCTGAATTATCCATATGATACCATGCACCGCCAATACTTTCCCAACCAATTGCCATTACTCCTGAAGATTTCAAATAATACCAATATCCATCAATAGACTGCCACCCTGTTGTCATTGCTCCTGATTCATCTAAATAATACCAATATCCATCAATAAACTGCCACCCTGTAACTACATACCCTTCTTTATCAAACCAATACCATTTTCCATTAATACTTTCCCACTGATTATATGGATATCCTCCTTTTTTATACTGATACCACCAACCTCTGTCATTTTTCATCCATAAGCCTCTTTTATAGTAGCTTTCTAAAGGTTCTGTCCTTGCTTCAATTTCTTTCGTGTAATCTTTATTGCCAAAGTTAATATCTGTATTTCCATCTACACCATCTACCAACCCTGTATCGCAACACTGCCAAATTCCCCTTTCAATATTGCGATTAGGAATTACAGCATAACTGGCAATCCATTTTTCTACACCTTCCAAAAGAGACCAGTCTATATGATTTTCATGCCAGTATTCATTCGCATAAACCATAGGAGTATATCCAGCTGATGCAACTTCATCTACAAAGGCCTTTGCAATTTTTCCAACTTCTTCTTTGCTTAAATTTTCCTGAGCTTTATCCTCTAAGTCAATAGCTACAGGATAAGATACTTTATAGCCCTTTAAATTTTCAATTACAAATTCTGCATCTCGAACTGCTTCTTCTTCGTTAGTTGCTTTACTGTAATAGTAAACCCCTACAGGAATTTGAACCTTTTCTGCCTCCTTCATATTTCTCTGATAATATTTATCCAAATTATTGGTATTATATCCCAATCTAATCATAGCAAACTCAATTCCATCATTTTTTACCGCTTCCCAGTCAACCTCTGCCTGCCATGCGGATACATCAATCCCTTTTAATGTACCTTCTTCGTATGTATTATCGTCTATCCAATATCCTTTGCTGTTGAAATAGTACCATTTACCATCTATTTTTCTCCATGAAATCTTAGGTGAAGTTCCATTGCTGTATTCATAATACCACCAGCCCTCTTTATTCTGTTTCCATTCACCAGTCAGTTTCTCTTTTTCTTCACTGTAAAGTTCAATGGCCTTTTCTGACATCTGCTCTTCTTTCAAAGAGGAGCCTGCAGTTTCTGTCTCTGCGTAAACCGGCACTGTCCAGAAAAAAGCACTTGCAAGTACACCAATTCCCAATGTTCTGATAAATTTTTTCATACTGCACCTCTTACCTTTCTATAAGAATATTAAAAGAAGATACCGAAAATTTCACTTAAAACCCTCGATATCTTCTTTATTGTCAACTTATCTGTCTAATTTGTCAAGTGTGTTTCTATTCTACGCACTCATAATATTTCCAACGCATTTTTACTAATCAGAACAGTTACATTGTATCGGGATACTATCTTCATGATAATACCCTTCTGCCTGTTCTTCACAATATTCTGTTGCCAACAATCCTGTCTTTTTACAATAGTTTCTCTTCTCTACATGAGTTGCCTCAGGAAATCTCTTATTTAAATCATTGGGCATTTCTTCCATAATACTCCTGAAAATAGGCACTGTTTCATTTCTCATATAAGAATTTTCATCAGCTTCATACCACACCGCACAGACATATTGTGGCGTAATTCCAATGAACCAATTATTCAAGAATTTTGTACTGGTTCCTGTTTTTCCACAGATGTCCAATCCTTTTACCTGTGCATCTTTTCCTGTTCCTCCATCTTCTACAACATGCTTCAACAAACGGTTCATAATAAAAGCTGTCTCTTCTGAAAATGCAGAAATTCCATCTGCCTCTTTTTCATAATATCTATCACCTTCCATTTGTATCTGCTGTACAGTACGACAAGGATAAACAATTCCTCCATTAGCAAAAGCTGTGTACGCTGATATCATTTGCGGAATTGTTACTCCTCCTTTCAAATATCCCAGTGCAAGATTTCCAAGTATTTTTTCCTCTCCCTCTTCCTGAATAATCTTTTTTTCTGCTTCTACAGAAATTCTGAATTTTTCTTCCAGATATTCACACGCCTTCTCTACTCCAAAATCTTTCAATGCCTTTACTGCAACAGCATTATTAGATTCTTTTAAAGCTTCTTCTACCGTAACCATTTCATTTGTATAGGGTTTTGTATTTATAGGCCAATCTGATAGATTTCCATCTTCATCTGTATATTGAGTATACGGACTATCCTCATACATTGTAGACCAGCTTATTTTTTTCTCCTCAATTCCGGGAGCATAGGCAGTCAAAGGTTTTATTGTAGACCCTGCATAAGTAGAAATCAGAAGATTATTTCTTTCTTCCTCTCCCTCATGAAAACTATAGCTTGCCTTTAAATGTCCCTGCACATCACTGATGCCCGCTGCATAATTTTTCTGATTGGCAATAGGACTTTTTTCGTAAGTTTCTTTCAAAATCTGAAAACTAGCTTTATCAAAGAAGGTTGTAATCTGCAATTCCTCTTCTACTATTTTTTTCTGTGCTTCTGCCTCTGTGCAGTTCTCCTGTTTCTCCAAAAGATTTACAACTTCTTTACACACAAGATCAATATAGGATTCATATCCATCTTTACAAGAATACAACATTTCCTTCTCTTGATACGTCAGTTTTGCAATCTCTTCTCCCTGACTATCCATGATAACTGCTGCTTTTTCTTTTCCCATTGTCATTCCTATCACAGCAATTCCTGCACAGACCGCTAATGTTGCTACTATTCCTACAATTCGTTGTTTATTCTTTTTCATTGATTTTTTCCCTCATTTCATCAATCAAGTCAAAATACTCCTGTGAAAGGGTTACTTCCGGTCTGTCCTTAATCTTCCACCCCAGCATACTGGTTTTCTTTTTTACTGTTTCCAGCATACCCGGAACCTGTTCAGCACGTAAAAGGCAGGATTTCGCACTATCCATATCCTTTTTCTGAATATATTCTCCCACACAATAGGCAAGCGTATCTAAATAATCTGTATATTCCTCATATTGGTAAGGAGCCATCTGAAGGGCTGTCAGCTTATTTTTTATAAATCCTTCCACCTCCCCCTGAGAAAACAAAGCTCTGGCTTTGGCACTATACGCAATAGCAACATGTTCATTCTCCTTTAAAATTTCATCCGCTTTTTCCTGCAATTCCTCTACAGACTCTATTTCGCTTAAAGAGTCTATTTTTGCCAAAGTATTTCCTTCATACATTTGTTCTGCCTTTGAAAAATCATTTATTATGTAAAACAAATCCGAAAGTCCTACACTAACAGCACACCCTATAACAGCAGCACCCACAATGGCAGATACAGTTTTTGTTAAGCCGGAAATTTTATATTCTTTTATTGTGCCTAAATCAATAAACAAAATTAACACATACCACATTATCAGAAACTGTAAATCATAATCAAACAGACTATGAAGTAAGAGCACTGTCAATACAATTTTATTTCGTGCTTCTGTGCGTGAGGAAAAAATAGATTTTACTATTCCTATATACAAAAAAATCCCCGGTATAATTCCAATATCTAGCATTGCCTGTATCAATTCATTATGTGCATTTACCACAGAATATACCCCTGTCTGAATTTCCTGCTGCATAAAATAGTAACCATAATATCCCAAACCCAAAGGATGCTTCAAAATCAATTTTACTGCATCCTGTACATAAAGAATTCTTCCAAAAAAAGTGCTAAATCCTGTTGACATTCCTGAAATTCTAAGCACCAATTCTCTTCCATCCTCTGTAAAAAATAAAATACCTGCTATAACACCAAATACCAGAAAAATCCCAAGAAGCATTTTTAATTTTTCTTTTCTGGCTACTAAAACCAATATTAAAGAAAAAATTGTCAAGACAAACACCGTACGACTTCCACTCATGTAAATCCCGAAAATTTCTACTATAATATACAAAATTTCCAACCAATCTAACTGCTTAAAATTCAAACGAAAAATAGAAATCAGAAGACAAACCAGCATAAATACTGCATAAGTATTTGGATATTGAAAAAATCCTGCCAGTCTTCCTGCAACGGTTACACTAGGTTTAAAAATTTCAAATTGCATCATAACAAAAGAAAAAATTGTCATAAGACTTCCCAAAAGAGGCAGAAGCGCAATCAAATTTTCTCTTTCTTCTTTCTGACAAATGAGGAAAAGAAAAACAGCCACAGGAAAAAACTTCATCGCTCCCATAAAAGCCGTGCCTCTGTCTACTGCCCACAAACAAACGATAAAATACATAAAAACAAACAAAGAAATTGAAATTGAGGTCATACTCTTTGATATGTAAATTTTCTTTGCTCTTAAAAGTAAAAAGAAAACAGATATCCCGCCTATCACATTCATAAAAGAGGATACAAATACAAAATATCCTCCGCCAATCACTTCTGCAATTAAAATCATGCTTAATAGAACTATATAAATTCCTCTGTCTTTTATCTTCATTTTTCTTATCTTCCTTTTCTCATTCCTGTCTAAATTTTACCTTCCTGTATAGTTTCTGTCAACTTGCAAAGTACTATTAAACTGATAGGGCTGCCCTGAAATTTCAGAACAACCCTATCTTGACTATCATTTCTTCTATTGTTATTTTTTAGGCATTTCTTACCCATTTTCCAGAGGAATCTACATAATAATTTCCAATCCATTTATTGACTGCCATGGTTCCATCTGCCTGCACATAGTAGTCGCCAATCCACTGTGAGGTTGCCATTGCACCATTGCTATTCATATAATACCAATAGCCTCCTGTGGAAATCCATCCGGTACACATAACTCCACTGGCATCCATATAATACCATACTCCATCAATGTAATTCCAGCCCGTTTCCATGGCTCCGCTATTATTTAAGTAATACCAATGTCCTCCTACAGAAACCCATCCGGTACACATAGCCCCACTGGCATCCATATAATACCATGCTCCATTAATATAATTCCAGCCTGTCACACAATATCCGGAAGCATCAAAATAATACCATATATTAGAAATTTCCTTCCACTGACTGGTTGGATAACTTCCATCTACTTCACGATACCACCATCTTCCATTGGTAATCATCCATTGTGCCGGGCGATAATTCTCCAACCATACACCGTTTTTATCTACATAATAATCACCAATCCACTGGTCAGTAAGCATAATTCCATTTTCATTAAAATAGTAATATTTTCCGTCAATCTCTTTCCAATCTGTTACTTTCTTACCATTTTCATAATAAATCATGCCATCATCCGTCTGCTTCCAACCATCCTTTGGCTTCCATTTTGCAGTAATTACCAAATCTTCTTTTACATTTATGTAATCCTTATCCCAACCATCAAAAATATAGTCCACTTTGTTCTGTAAGGTTGGTGGAACTGCATCTTCACCGGATGTTATATTCTGTGTTTCCAGAACTGTGTCGCCATCTTTAAAGGTCACTGTGTGGATACTCTTTCTAAATGGAATATCATTTTCTGTTGCGTACTTTTCTGCTGCTGAACCAACGTCTCCTATAATGGTAAAGCCCTCTATCTTTTGATTTTCATAATGTCCATTATATCCACAAGCACGCCATCCAATTTCTATTACACTGTTTGGAATTTCAATCTCTTTTAAAGATGTACATTTATAAAATGTCCAGTCTCCTATGTTCGTTACGCTATCTGGAATTTCAATGCTCTTTAAATTCGCATAACTATCAAAAGCATATCCTCCAATTCCAACTGTTCCGTCTTTTATCTTTACTTCAGCATCTTTTGGCATTTCTCCCTTATACCCATACAATACTTTACTGACATAAACTAGACCATCTGGTTGACTTTCATACCAGGCAGTTTCTCTAAATACATGTCCGCCTAACTTTTCCAGGTTGTCCGGAAATTCAATATCCTTTAAATTCGTACATTCATTAAATGCTTTGTATTCTAAAGAAGTAACATTTTCAGGAATAGAAAGCTTTTTCAGATTTTTGTTACGCTCAAACGCATATCTTCCAATTTCTTTCACACGATTTCCAATCTGTATATTTTCAAGATCACAACCTTCAAATGCGCCAAATGGAATATATGTCATTCCATCTCCTATTTTTACCTCTTTTAGATTTCCGCAGTGTGCAAAAGCAAGATTTCCTATGCTGACAACAGAACTAGGGATATCAATCCTTTCCAAACCACTACTATAAAAAACACACGATTCAACGGTTGTAATTGTATCCGGAATTTTAATCTGCTTCAGACTATCACAGCCATAAAACATTCTAAAACTCAGTGTCTTAATTCCGCTTCCAATGGACACATCATTTAAGTTATCGCAACCTGAAAATATACTGTCTCCAATATTCTTTAAGCTATTCGGTAATATAACTTTTGTAAGTCCTGACCAGGCAAATGCCCAATCTTCAATTGTTGTAAGTTTTTTTCCCAGCTCTATCTGTGCAAGGTTCTCACAGTCCATAAAAGCTCTATTGGAGATTATTTCTACATTATCAGGGCATTCAAAAAATTTTAAGGACTTACAGGAATGAAATGCACTTTTTCCAATACTATGTAACTGACTTTCCTTAGGAAAAACCACTTCTGTCAGATTTTCGCAGGATATAAAAGCTCCATACTGTAGTTCTGTCACTGTTCCCGGAATTTCCACCTTCGTTATAGTATTGTTTTCACAAAAAGCATTGGCTCCAATACTGGTAACTGATTTCCCATTAAATTTTTCCGGTATTTTTACCTGTTCCTCTGTTCCTGTGTAAGCTGTCACCTCCACAGTTCCATCTTCTAACTCCCTATACGTATAATTCTCCGTTGTTTTCACTTCTGTTTGTTTTGGTACTGCTGTTTTATCCTCTGCTGTCATGTACTCTGGCACTGTATTTTCTTCTTCTGTTTCTTCTGCAGCCGGTTCAATGCACCATGTAATCGTTCCTTTTGCATTATCCAAAAAATACTTTGGCTCCAAGTAATATACTTGTCCTGCTTCCATAGGAAGAGTCATATCAAAGCTCAGACTCTCTCCCTTATCATTTCCAGAGCAAATAAGCTCTAGTCCGGCATTATACACATTTCCGTATGTGTCTTCATCTCCCATAGAATAAAAACGATATTTTCCGCTTTTCTCAGGAATAAACTGATAAAACTTCTGTCCGTCTGTTCCATCTTCTACAGTTTCATTCTGTGTACCTGCCGTTACGCTTTGTACTGCTTTATTCCTTGCTGTTTCTGCATTTGCCAAAACACTCTGCGGAAGCAACACGGATAAACACATAAGAAGTACAAGTGTCAATGCTGTTACTTGTTTTTCAACTTTCGAAATCATATTCTTCTCCTTTCCTGATAGTTTCTATTCATAAAGGAGCTTTTTACAGTGCTCCGTTATGACAGCTTTAGGAAAATACTTTTTATATCTCCCACCGGAACACGGTTTTAAAGTTTGTATTCATATCCACACTAAATACTCTGTGAATATCCAAAATCTTTTCTACAGGCTCCGTCTCATAGATAATACTGTTTAATCGATTCTGGATTTTTTTATCTTTCATAAAATCAACTGCATTTTCAAAGTCCTCTCGTCCTGAGCGACTACATCCTACAAAAGTAAGACCTTTTTCCAGTATATCTCTTGTATTAATCGGCACTTTTGCTTCTGACACCCCCATCAATGCAACTACACCCTGAGGATTGATAAAGCGAATAATATCATCTATGGCATAGGCGCTTCCTTCACCGCCGGCACACTCAAATGCATGGTCCACAGTAAAGCTATCTGTCAAATCATCAATCAAATGAATTTCATCTGCAAAAGAAAATTGATTAAGCTTGTCTGCATTTTTTCCCATCACACAAATTTTACTTTCAGGAAAACGATATTTTAAAATGCTGCTTACTACAAATGCAAGACTTCCATCTCCCCACACACCAATTCTTTCCTTATAAGAATGTGCAAGTTTACTGAAACGATTTACGCCATGCATACCCACACTGACAAATTCTGTAATTGCAGCAATTTTCCCTTCAATTCCTTCATATCTTACTAATCTGTCCGGTTTCAGATTAACAAACTCCCGCATAAATCCATCTCGTCCACTGCTTAAAAAAGCAGAGCCTTTTCGATAGTTTTCGAAAATTGCATCCTCCCGGTCTGTACTTAAAACATTGGGAATCATAATCACTTTTTCTCCCGGTTGAAATGTATGAGTAGGATCATACAAAACAGTTCCGCATCCCTCATGAATAAGTGCCATGGGAAGTTTTTTACGAAGAACCTTTGCATCTCTTTTTCCCTGATAATATCTCTGATCTGCATGGCAAAGTGCCAGATAATCAGGACGCACCAGTACTTCATCATCAAAGCTGATGTCCTGATATTTAATTGAAATAATTTTCGGGCTAATAAGTTGATATACACTATTTAACATAACAGCCTCCTAAAGCATTGCTTGAGCCATCTTCATATCATCAACAGTTGTAATTTTTATATTTGAAATTTCACCTCGTACCAATTTCACCGGTACTCCTCTTACCACACAGATTTTACATGCATCTGTAAGAATTTCCTTTTCTTCCGTAGAAAGTTCATAATATAATTTTTTCAGCATACTCATATTAAAAGATTGCGGTGTCTGTCCCTGAAACATATTTTTTCTGTTTGGAATGTCTTTAATAACTTCCCCATCTTCGGAAACTACAATAGTATCGATAGCTGCCACAACCGTATCACACGCACCATATTTTTTAGCTGCTTCAATATTATCATGAAGCATACGCAGTGTTACAAAAGGTCGTACGGAATCGTGTGTTACCAGAATATGGTCTTCACTTTCCCCATACATTTCTTCAATTTTTTCCACGATATTAAAAATTGTTTCGTTTCTGTCCTTTCCACCTGCTACTAAAATCACCTTTTTGTCTGTGTGTATATATTTTGCAAGTAAATCCTCTGTGTAAATCATCCAATCCGGATGTACACCTACAAAAATCTGGTCCATTTCCTGGCATAACAGAAACTTCTCAACTGTATGGATAATAATAGGCTTTTCTCCTAACATTAAAAACTGTTTTGGTTTATCAAGTCCCATTCTTGTTCCTGTTCCACCTGCTAATACCGCTCCAAAAACCATTTTATTTTTCCTCCTTGCAATAATATATATTTTTATACTTTGTATAAGGTTTACTCAAGTCCATAAAGAGAGCATCATGATGTCCTACTCTTTTTTCTTCCGGAGGCATCTGCATATAATCTCCAAATGCAATCTTTAAATAATCATCATATCCTACAGGAATTGGCATCTCTCCATCCTCAAAAGGTCTGAATATTGCTTTATCAAAAGCTTCTTTCGGATACCAGTTTTTCATATATCCAGGCCCGGAACATAGTTCTGTAATTCCTTTGCACTCTTTAATATCATATTTTGTCATCTGTTTTTCTGCAAAATTCCAAATTGCATAACGAGCTTTCTTCCAAGGCACTATTCCCAAAGCAATTTTTCCTGCCATAGCAACTTTCTTTCCATGATTTTGAGGAACTAGCTGTGCACAATACAATGAATACACAAGCGCCCAGAAACATTGCATCTTTCTTTGGAACTTTTTATCAGGATAACCATCTAAAGGTAAAATATCCAATGCTACTCCATGTGTAATATCCAAGTCTTTTTGATATGGTTTGATTAATGTAGTGTTTTTATCACGAATTGTCACAAAAAGATTATAATCCACCTGATTTTTATCTGATTTTTCTAAAACATATCTTGAATTTTTATTTTCTTTTTTCCATAATCTCCACATTTTTTCATAATCTTTACGTGGCATAAAAAAGTCTAAGTCATCATCCCATGGAATCATTCCCTGATGACGGATTGTTCCAATACAACCTCCTCCACACAAATAGCAAGTTAAATCATGTTTTTTACAAAAGTCCACAAAATATTTTGCCATCTCAATACTCTTATTTTGTAATTCCTTTAATTCCTCATGTGTTAATTTACTCATAATCATCCTACTTTTCTTTTAGCATTTCAAAAACAGCATTTATAATTGCATACAAATACTATTTAACTAGAAATATCATAACAAATTTATTACATATCTGCAACCTCAAGCCTGGAATTTACATAGAAAGCCATTGTCTCTCTGCTTTTTCGCGTCTGAGACAATGGCTTTTCTGTTTCTTATAATGATGCCGTTTTTTTATTTTTTATGGATTGAATAATCTGGACTAAAACATCCTTAAAGATATACAATGCAACTCCTGCCATAACAATGAAATCTACAATGTTTAATACAATAGAACCACTGTTATAAATACTGATTGAAATTCCCACTAAGAGAATAAAAATACATATAAATTTCACATCTAAGTGGATTGCTATTTTCTTTCTCAAAATAAATAAACGAGCAATCGTATTTACCAAAAATCCTATCAGCAATGCAATACTTGCTCCCTGTACGCCTAAAATCGGCAACAGCAAATGAATGCTCAGCACATTAATCACTCCACTTGTTACTGTTGTCCAGAACAAATAGCGATTGATATTGATTGCCGTAAAAATTTCTCCTAAAAACTCACTAATGGAAGAAGCAATCGTTCCCAACAAATACAGAGGTACAAATACTTTCGCCGCTGCGTAGTTCTCATTAATAAAGATTGGATAGATAACAAAAATTACCGGAAGCAACAATAAAAATCCCATTCCTAAAAATCGAATGTAATAATTAATTGCCTGTGTATAGAAATTCTTTCTGTCTCTATTGTTGTTTGCCTCTGTATAGTAGGCAATTTCCTGCCATGCCATATTAAAGCAGGTTGTAAACAGTGTAATGAATGATGAAAATCTACCTGCTATGGCATACATTCCATTTTCTGCTTCTCCTAAAATATTGGAAATCGCGACTCTGCTGTATGCAGTTAAAAACCAAAAAGCAACCGAATTTAAACATAATGGAATGGAAAAGATAAACAACCTTTTAAACAGATGTTTATCAAATGCTTCTGCTGAAACAAACTGTGTAATATGTACACCTTTCCCCATTACTAAAATTCCCACTAAAAATCCAATACAGGATGAAATAAACAGTGCGGAATAGTCCATTCCCATAGTCACAATAAAGATAATATTGAAAATAATTGTGACAAAGGAAGATGCCAATCCTGATATTGCGTAAAGGAAATTTTTTCCGAAACAACGTGTCAAATATCCCAAGAGTGTCTGAATATTGGATAAAATACCATATAAATAAATCCAACCTAAATATGGTACATTTCCAACTTTCCACACAACTGCAAATACAATCGTATACAATACTGTAGAACACAAGAAAATAGCAACCCCACTCGTGATTGGTTTCTTTTTCTCCTCATCTGTATACTCAAAGGTATAACGCATAATTCCACACCAGATATTCAGGAACAAAACAGAACATAAAAATGTGATGTACGCAAGATGTAAATCATAAGTTCCCATATCCTTAGGGCTAATATACTTTGTATAAATCGGCAGCAGGAAAAATGTAATTGTTTTTTGAAGAATTGTTCCGACAAAATATACACCTGATGTTTTGACGAACTTCCAAAATTTTTTCATTTTTATTTATTCTCCCTAATTTTCTTTTGATAATCTGCATTTATCATTTCTTCGATTTCTTGTATTCTGTCTCTTACACAAAATTTCTTTCCTCTTTCCAGAGCTCTTTCTGCATACATTTTCCGCACTTCTTCTTGCTCAATCATTTGTGTAATTCCTTCCAGTAAGCCCTCTTCACTATTTTTCACAATAAGACCATATTGAGAATCACCAAGCAGTTCTCTCATTCCGGCACAATCTGTCGTCACTGTTGGAACACCCAGAATTAAAGCTTCTGTAACAACTGTACTAAATCCCTCTGCGTAGGAAGAACAGATAAATACATCACTGCTTTTAATATAAGGATATGGATTTTCTTTATATCCATAGAGAAAGACTGTATCTGACAACCCATTATCAATAATCAGTTTTTCCAGCTTCTCTCTTTCCGGACCATCTCCTACTATTACCAGCTCAATATCTTTGTGTGTCTGATAAATCTTTGCAAATACCTGTATCAGCCTGTCATATCCTTTTACTTCAACTAAACGTCCTACCGTAACAAATCGAAGTGTTTCTTTCTTTTCTTTTTCACAGATAAATTCTTCGGCTTTTCTGAAAACCTCTTTTTCATCTAATGCATTGTAAATCACCTGTGCCGGTAAATCAAATTTCTTTTCAAATGCTTCTTTGACTGACTGGGATACTGCAAGAACTCTGTCGTATGCAGCATAGGATTTTTGTTCCTCTGCTTTATTAGGAAAACATTCCTCACTCCAAGGATTCTTGATCATATCCGTATGTACCCAAGCATACTTTACTGACATGGGATTTGTTGACTGTGCTGTAAAATATGTTGCATCTCCTTCTAAGAAAGCAATTTCTACATCATATTTTTCCTTCACATATTTTTTATAAAAATATTCTGCGTGTCCTTTTCTTAAAAAGTTACGCCCTGCCACCCCTATCACTCCGTACCATTTTTTCTTCCACCACGGAGTTGATTCATGCTGAAACACACATTTTTTTGTTATATGACCGGGTATTTGTTCCGCATAAACGCCATATTTATCAATCATTAAAACTGTCAGCTTATGCTTTTCGCAGTCAAAATTTTTAATCAAATCCATAAAAATTTTCTCTGCGCCGCCAAATCCCAATGTATTTACAACAAATAAAATATTCATACTTCCTCCAGTTAAAACATCACTACACCTAAAACATTCATCTGACATTCCTTTAATAAGCGCAGTGTTTCTTCAAGCTCTGAGTATTTTGTATAATTATATTTTTCTGCCAAAAGAACTGCGTCATATTTCTGAATTTTTTTTACTGCATCTGCATAAACAGATAACGGTGGGATTTCATGGAAGGTATATCCTTCCATACCAATTTCCTTGGCTGTTTCTTTTAATATTTTTACAACATTATCTTTTTTAAATTTTGTACTGGATAACACAGCAATATTCTTCCAGTCCTTTTTTTCGCATATTTCCTGTAGATTATAGAGAATTCTTTTATTTTCTTCTTGTCTTCGTTCGCTTTTGGGTAACTGATAAACCTTCTGCACTGTTCTATACCTCCTTAATCTCACCTAAAACTATAAGTCCATACTCATCAAAATCACTTTTTCTGTTGATTGTAGGAATCCACAGACAGATAAAGAATACTACAATACAAGATAAAATAAATCCTAACATAGCTCCTAATACAGCCGCTTTTCCTGTTCCCACGCCAGTTTCTAAAACATTATAAATTTCTTCTGCCTGTCCCATATTGACAATTTCTAATTTATCTCCATTTTTCATCTGGCTTCCTAAATATTTTACAAGACTATCATAAGCATCTGCTAATACCTGACCTAATTCTTCATCCGGAACTTTCAGTGCAAGACTAATGGCATTTCCTCCATCTACAGCAAAATGATTAACGGAATGTGTTAAAATCCCCCATGTAAGACCATCCGGGTTTCCTTCCTTATTTAAAATTTTAAGAACCTCTTCTTCTGTATAAGATTCCATTACTTTTTCTTTAATAAACTGTCTTGATACATCTCCATCAATTAATCCATTAATCGTCTGTACATAATCTTCTTCCTGTTTTTCTTCGCTCTGCTGCACCTCTTGGTTATTAAAGTACCATGTCTGTGAATAATAATATTCTTCATGACCTTCATCTACAATATCAGATGAAAATACAAAAGCTCCGACTATACCCAATAATGCTGTACTCAGTAAAATCCAATATTTAAATTTCCATAATCCGCAAAAAATATCTTTTATTCCAAAATGTTCAAACATATTTTAACCTCGCTTCCTTTTTCTTTCTAAACTTGTATAAGAATACTTCCTATTTATTAAAGCCGCTCCACCATAGCATACCAGAATTGCCGCCCAGAACTGCATATAAAACAAAAAGTTAATAGCTCCTGTCGCCTCTCCTCTTGGCATAAAAAAGAAATTCATAATGATCATCAACACAATCATCGAACCAAAATTCATTTTACGCATAACATGTACAAACCAAATCATCAAGGCTCCCAAAAGCAGGCTGAAAAGAAGAACACCTATATATCCATAATCCGTGTAAAGTTCCAATAGATAAGAAGATCCCAAGCCGTGTCCTTCCAGATAGTTATCCATAGCAATATAGGACATATTATGGGCAAAACTATTACTCTCCAAAGCCCATGCCAGATTGTTTCCCTCTCCCAGAGGCTTTGCATTAAAAAATTGCTGTGCTATATTTCCATGGGTAAAATAGTCAATAATACCACCAAATGTATAATTTCGAAAAGGTCTATCCGGCAGGAAAGGTATACTTTCATATCCTAAATTCAGAGATTTAAAACTGACTCCCTGCTTATATAAGAAATCCAGGAATAAATCTCCTACATTTACCGCAACCGCTATTCCATCACGCAAATAGTTCATTGCTCCCATAACAAGAATAACAAATGGACCACCTATAAAAATACAAATTTTTTCAAATTTTCCAATCCACTTCTCTTTTTTATCCATTCCATCCCTTAGAATATAATAGACCAGAATAAATAAAGCATCGATTAAAATCAAACTGCGTTTTCCATATAATAAAACCGGAAAATCCGACAAAAGAAAAGAGCCCAAAATCACAAAGGAGATTCTCTTTTTCGGTTTCGTGGATAAAAAAACAGCCAAGCTGTAAATACGAAAACTTGCTATTAAATGAATAAGATACGGAGCCCGACTCTCAAAGTCCGTATAAAACTCATAATATATTTTTCCCTGCATGAAAAAGAATTTTTCCATCTGCAAATACATATATGCACAAAAAGAAATAATATAGATAACCAAAGAAACAATCTGTAAACTTTCCTGAAAACTTTCTCTTGCATTTCGTTTTGCATCTGTTTCTTTTACAGGAACATAAGCTCCTCGCTTCTTTTTCGTTTTTCTATATTCTTCACACATAATTGCTCCAAGCAGCATAAAAATCATGGTAATCCATAAACTCACAAAACTAAACTGCATTGCTTCATCCGTGTAAAGCTTCCACTCGTATCCTTTAAAAACACTAATTACCGGACGACTCAGCAAAAACATAAAAATCATCGCATGAAACCAGAAAAAGATAAATCTCTCTTTCCAGTTTTCCAATGCAAAAATCATGTTATTTATCCACAGTAAAAAAACACTCATCAACATCATTTCGTAATTTTGGGTAAAAAAGCCAAAAATGCCAATTCCAAACTGACTTAAAAAAATACTATATCGTATACATCTTATTACTCCCATCTTTAGCTCCTATCATTTCCACCAAGCTTTTCTTGCATGAGCAATGCGCTCGTTCTCCGGCGGCAACTTCATGTAATCTCCATACAAGGTTTTTAAATATTCATCATAACCCTTTGGTGCTTTGAAAAAATGATGTTCAAACTCTAAATCTATCAGTTCTTCACAAAAAGAAGCGTCCATAATCTGATTATATTTATATTCAGAAGCTAAACTTGATATATATTTTGCACCCTCCGCAGGATATTTTCTGGCATATCGGTCAATAATCTTTACAATGTTATGACCACCTATGATTTTTCTCAAAACCCATTTTGTAAAGTAAAATCTGCCTTTATCTTTTCTCTCTTTTGCCTGTTTCCATGTTGTGAAGGCCGGATATCGCTGTTCCGCTAAAAATACACATCTTTTTGCATATTTTCGATACTCCTCTTCACTGTTTCCCGGCATACCATCACAAGGAAAGACATCAATATGTACACCGATTTCATACTTTGCTGTTGTATCATCTATCAATCCTGTTCTTGTATCCACTAATTTTCCAAAAGGATAAATAAACTTCCTCGCATTTTGTGGTGTATAGAACTTATAATACTCGCTTCCGTCTTTTTCAATAATTTCTGCCAATCTGTCATAGTCTTTCCGAGGCATCCATACATCAATATCATCATCCCATGGAATAAAACCTTTGTGACGAACTGCCCCCAACAGTGTACCATCCACAATAAAATATCTCAAATTATATTTTTCACATACTTTATCCAAATAAATTAATATATCAAGAGCTATTTGCTGCATTTCCCGAATATCTGTAATTTGTCGCATATTTTCTCCCCAAACCTAGTTTTCCAGTATTTCTCGAATATTTTTCTCCATTGTTTGAAGGGAATATCCTTTTTCTATCAGTTGTTCTGCCTTACTGACTTTTTGATATTCTCTATATTCTAAGATTTTTTCAGCCCAAATTTTCACATCATCCTGCAAACTTAAAAAGTGCATCAAATCTGTAAGCTTTACTTCCCTGCTTACAGTATCTGAAACAACACAAGGAACACCTCCTGCCTGTGCTTCCACCAGCGCAAATGGCAGTCCTTCAAACAAGGATGGAAATATTACCACATCCACAGCTTGAAGAAACTCCGGAATATCTTTTCGAATTCCCAAAAAAGATACCTTCTCTTCTATATCTTTGTTTTTTGCGTATTCCTGAATTTCACCTTTCAGTTCACCATCTCCGCATAATAATAGCTGTGCATCTGTCTGTTTTGCTACTTCTGCAAAAACATCTAAAATAAATTTATGATTTTTCTCTTCTGAAAATCTTCCTATATGTCCTAATACAAATTTATTTTCTACATTTAATTCTTTTCTTTTTTGATTTCGAACTTCCTCTTTAGGTTCATACTTTGCAATATCTACTGCATTCTGAAAGATTTTAACATCTTCTATATTTTTTCCAAAAAACCAATTTGCCGCATTTTCTGAGCAAGCCACCTTATAATCCACATATTTATCTATACTTCTTCGATTATGTTTATGCATCATAAGAGTAAAGAAACTTCCCAAATTTTCAGAAGCATGGCTGTGACAGATAATCTTTCCTACATGATTGCGCTTTGCTGTTTTCAAAGAATCAATACTGCTCAATGTTGTTTTATTAAACCACAGTATATCATATTTTCCATTTTCATATACTTTTTTAATATCATTCTGAAAAGATTTTAAGCTCACATAACGAGGTGTAATTCGATAAATATTACACCCATCTTTTAAAAATTCCTCTTCATAAGAAATTTTTTTATCTACCGTCATAAAATCAATCTCATAAGAATCTTTAATCATAGTATACAGAGTATAGATAAATTTTTCCACACCCCCTGTATTCTGTGTCATTCCGTCAATTAAAATTCTCTTCATTTTCCTACCTCTTATACTTCCAAAACGGCAACTTTATTATTCCCACAAAACTTCCAATTCCATAACTGATATGTAACAGGAAAAACAAAAACGGAAGTGCTATCTGATACCCCGTCTTTTTTACCCCTCTTACTGATAAAACAGACATACCCACAGCCGCAAGCCAGTACATCCCCCACATCAGGTATGCAAGAAACGGAAAACCAAGCGCTGCGAATATACTTGTCCCAATAATTCCAAGCACAAAACACAATGGCACAAAATGATAAATGGATAAACATTTTGGACAGGCTTTCAATGTCAACGCCACCCAATATCCATTCCCATATTTTTGTTTTAACATTGCTTTTAAAGAACTCCTGGTATGTTGGTAGGAAATGATATCCGGAGAATAACAAATTTTATAGCCTGCCTGCCGAATTCTGTAATGAATTTCATTGTCTTCTGTTCGTCCCAGTTGTTCATTAAAAAGCCCAACTTTATCAAATACTTCTCTTTTGTATGCACCATGAAAAACAGATTTCACATAAGTATTTTTCTCACTTCTTCGATAAGGTGCTATACTGCTGCCAAACATAGACTGTTCAGCCAAAAGCAATGTTTCCTTCCACGGAGTACTTTCATCAACCATATTTGGTCTGACTCCTCCTGAAACATACTCTCCGCTTTCTAAAACCTCTGCATTTTTACGAACAAATTCTTTCGGGATTGCTGCATGGGCATCCACACGCAAAATCGCATCCCCTTTATAGTTTTTGATTGCCACATTCCAGCCGGCCGCTTGGATTTTTTTAGGATTATCTAAAACTTGTACATTGACAAAATCCTTATTTTCCTCACGAAACTTCTCCATGATTTTTTTCGTGTTATCTTCAGAACAGCTGTCAATCAAGACAACTTCCATCTGATTATGTGGATAATCCTGACTCTTAATACACTCTAACAAATCCGGTAAGACCTTCTGTTCATTATAAGCAACTACACAAACTGATATAATCATCTGAAAACTCCTATTTTATTACTGCTGCCACTGTCGCAAACATAGTTTTAATATCTTCAAAAAAGCTGAATTTCTCAATCGCTTTTAAATTGTATTTCATTTTCTCAGGAAGTACCTGATGAATGTAAACCTCATCTGCATTCTGTGCGTCTTCCAGTAATTTTTCTTCATCTTTATATTCGATACTTGCTCTTGATGTAACTCCTGCCGGAAGAAGTAATGTTGCTTTCATTTCATTTGTATAATGGGCAACATATTTTTCCACTTCCGGTCTTGTGCCTACAAAAGTCATATCACCTGTAAGAATGTTAAATAACTGAGGAAGCTCGTCCAAACGACATCCTCTTAACAATTTTCCCATTCTTGTCACTCGCATATCCCCTTTTGTAGTAACCTGTGTACCGATTTTTTCCGCATTTTCTACCATCGTACGGAATTTACAAATACGAAATTTCTTTCCGTAAGTTGTCACTCGAACCTGTCTGAAAAGTACAGGGCCTTTTGAATCCAGTTTAATTAAAATACTTAAAATCAAAAGTACAGGTGAAAGCAATACCAACAAAATTGCAGCAACTACGATATCAAAAATACGTTTTGCCGCCAGTCCCGCCTTGTGCTTTTCCAATATTTGATAATATTTCCTTACTTCCTCTACCTGCATATCTAAAGGCAGTTCATTCCATTTTTTCATTGTCTTTTCCCTATCTTATACATTCTTTAAAAGATTTGATTACATACTCTGCTTCTTCATCTGTCAGTTTTGTATGTAATGGCAATGTAATTTCATTCGCAAACATTTCATAAGCATTTGGATAATCCTGAATGTCAAATCCCAAGTTTTTATATGCAGTCAACATTGGAAGCGGTTTGTAATGAACGTTAGTTGCAATATCTTTTTCTGCCATTTTTGTAATAATCGCATTACATTCTTCCCTTGTTTTACCTAAAACATGTGTGATATATAAATGTCCGCTGGACGTAAAGTCCTTTCCGTAATGCTGAAGATGTCTTACATTTTCACCTTCTAATTCTCTGTCGTACATCTCAATAAGTGTTTTTCTGCGTTCTAAAATTGATGGGTATCGTTCTAACTGCGCTAAACCGATAGAAGCCATAATATCTGTCATATTACATTTAAAATAAGGCGCTACAATATCATATTCCCATGCTCCCAACTGTGTTTTTGCCAATGCATCTTTAGACTGACCATGAAGTGAAAAGAGCATAAACTGTTTATAAAGTTTTTCGTTATCTACCCCTTCAATGTCACGCCATACAAGTGCTCCGCCTTCTGCTGTTGTCAGATTTTTCACTGCGTGGAAAGAGAAACTTGTAAAATCCGCAACTTCTCCGCAACGCTTTCCTTTTCTCTCAGCTCCTAATGCATGTGCTCCGTCTGCTACAACAGCTACTCTTCCTATTTTTCTCTGAAGCTCATTTGCAGGCTGGAATAAATTTTTCTTTCTTTCTAAAATCTCAAATATTCTGTCATAATCACACATAATTCCGGCAAGATCTACTGGAATAACAGCCTTTGTTTTCTCTGTAATTGCTGCTTCCAGCTTATCATAATCCATTTCGTGTGAATTTTTTGCTGTATCTACGAGAACAAGTTTTGCACCCACATGGCATACTACACTTGCAGAAGCTGTATAAGTATAAGCAGTAGTAATAACCTCATCTCCAGGACCAATACCTAATACTCTTAAAGCCATTTCCGCACAGGCAGTCGCAGAATTTAAGCATACTGCTTTACTTGTGTGTGAAAATTCTGCTAATTTTTGTTCAAACAACTTTGTTTTCGGTCCGGTTGTAATCCAGCCGCTTCTTAATGTATCTACAACTTCATCAATTTCTCTTTCTGTAATATCCGGTGGTGAAAATAAAACTTTCATTTTTTATGCCTCCATGATTTTATTTCTTAATGCAATAAGTAGGAACCAATTTTTGTACTTTCTCTTTAATGCTCTCATCATCATTATAGCAAGCTTCTTTCAGCTCTGCCAATTTGTCAAAAAATGTTTCTTCATCCATCTCAATAGGTTTACCGATATGAATTAACTTATTAGCAGTTTCTTTCATACCTTCTTCTGCCATAAGAAGTTCTTCATATAGCTTTTCTCCCGGTCGAAGACCTGTGTATTCTATCTTAATATCCACATCCGGTGTATAACCTGACAGGCGAATTAAGTTTCTTGCCATATCATCAATCCTCACAGGCGCTCCCATTTCCAAAACAAAGATTTCTCCGCCTCTGGCATAGGCTCCTGCCTGTAAAACCAGAGACACCGCTTCCGGAATTGTCATAAAGTATCGAATGATATCTTTATGTGTTACCGTAACAGGACCACCCTCTGCAATCTGCTTTTTAAACAGCGGAATAACACTTCCGTTACTTCCCAACACATTGCCAAAACGAACTGCCACAAATTCTGTTTTTGATATTTTATCAAAACTCTGAACAATCATTTCACACAGACGTTTTGATGCGCCCATAATGTTTGTAGGATTTACTGCTTTATCTGTTGAAATTAAAACAAAGCGTTTCACTCCATACTTACTGGCTGCTTTTGCTGTTTTATAAGTTCCAAAAACATTATTTTTAATCGCTTCATTTGGGCTGTCCTCCATAAGAGGAACATGCTTATGTGCCGCAGCATGGTACACAATGTCCAGACGATATTTCTCAAACACCGTTTCCATTCTGTGTGTATTTCTCACAGAACCGATTAAAACAACTAAATTCAGCTCCGGATAATGTCTTTTCAGCTCCTGCTGGATTTCATAAGCATTATTTTCGTAAATATCAAAAATAATCAACTGCTTCGGATTATACATGGCAATCTGGCGACACAATTCACTGCCGATAGAACCGCCTCCACCGGTAACCATAACAACTTTCTGCTCCACATATCCCATAATCTCATCCAGATTTACCTGAATAGGATCTCTTCCCAGCAAATCAGTAATCTCAACATCTCTCAGCTTTTCAATATTCAATTCTCCGTCAATAAGCTGATACATACCCGGCAATGTTTTTAATTCACATTTTGCCATTTTGCATATTTCGAGAATTTCCTTTCGTTCCTCTTTAGAAGCCGAAGGCATTGCCAGAATAATTTTATCAATTTTATACTTTTCTACATTCTTTAAAATGGCGAAACGGTCTCCTACAATAGGAATACCACTAATATAACGCCCTGTTTTATTATAATCGTCATCAATAACACAGCAAACTTTCATGGTAAGAAAAGAACTGTCTAAAATTTCTTTAATAATAACGCGTCCTGCATCTCCTGCTCCGATAATCATAACTCTTTTCTGAGGCTGTCCACAGCCAAAACGCTGTTCTCTCGCCTCTTTCAAGTATCGGCAAAAACGATAGGAAAATCGTATTCCTACAACCATTACTGTCTGCAGCAAAATTTCCGCAAAAAAATAACTTCTCGGTATCGGGTATTGAAGTAAATGAAAACCTGCAATCTGCATAAAAAAGGAAATCATATTCGCCAATATAATATAACCTAATTCATGAATGCTGATAAACTTCCAAAGGCTATGATACATTTTACAAAAATAAAATATTAACACTGTTGTAATAATGTGAATAGGCAAATAATGATACATACTTTCCAAATATACTGCATCAATACTGCTGTAAGAAAAATCAAATCTGGCAATCAGCGCTCCTACTGATGCCATAATAATAATCACAACATCTCCCAAAAACAAAAGTAATGCCCGTCTTACCCATTGCAAATCCAATAACCGTGGTTCTTTTATATTTTGTTTCACGTCTTTTGTTCCCTTTCAGCTCAATATACTTTACGATAATTTAACTTTTCTTTTACCCATACTCTCACAGTATTATATCTCAAACTTGTGGCTTAAACAAGTCAAAATCTGTTTTCAACTATGAAAAGTCTATAAAACTACCATTCCCTATGCTTTCCATTCCTATTCTTACACAGTAATATTTGCTTTTTATAAAAGAAAAAAAGGTATTACAAACAGCCTGTTTTACTGCTTGTAATACCTTTTATTTGGTTTATTTCAGTATTTTATTTTACAACAATATTTTTATAATACCAGTTAATTCCGCCTGTGATTGTTGCATCATCTAAAGTCTTACCTTCTTCACCAACGGTTTTTCCGTCATTTGTTTCCAGAACGCCGTCAAACACATTAAATCCTTCTTCAATAATACGTTTTTTGGCTTCATCAACTTTTTCCTGTGTTCCAGGTGCAACTAAATCTTCATTTAATGGTGCGATATCTACTAATCCTTCTTTCATACCGCCAAAGTAATTTTCAGCTGTCCATGTTCCGTCAATTACTTTCTTAGTAGCTTCTGTATAGTATTTACCCCAGTTCCAGATAACAGATGTTAAAGTTGCTCCCGGTGCATCTTTTTCCATATCAGAGTTATAACCTACGCCCCATACACCTGCTGCTTCTGCTTCTGTCTGTGGGTTTGGTGTATCGCAGTGCTGTCCGATTACGTCACATCCTTCTGCAATCAGAGCTTTTGCCGCATTTGTTTCTTCTGTAGGTGAAAGCCAGCTATTTGTAACCTTTACATAAACCTGTGCATCCGGATTAACTTCTGCAACACCAATGGCAAACGCATCCGCACCGCCTGTTACCTCTGAGTTTTCAGAGCCCATTGCAGCCACATAACCGATTTTATTTGTCTCTGTTTTCATACCGGCAACAATACCGGATAAATATCTTGCCTGATAAATTCTTCCGAAATAGTTGTTAAAGTTGGAATCATTCTTCTTATATCCGGTTCCGTGAGAGAATGCTACATCAGGATACTCTTTTGCCATAGCTTCCATCGTGTCCATATAGCCCCAGCTTGTACCAAAGATCACATTGCAACCGTCTTCGATGCACTCTTTGATCGCAGTCTCTGTCTTGGTCGGGTCTGTGTCTGTGATATTGGTCTTTCTCACGATCTGGCTGTCTTTCAGACCAAGTTTCTTCTGCATCGCTATGATGCCCTGATCATGTGTATATGTATACCCTGACCCCTCTGAAGGATCAGAGATATGAATCACCCCGATCTTCAGATCTTTCTTTGCAATCTTGAACTGTTTTTTCTCCTCCTTCTTGTCGCTTGTAGTCTTTTTAGAGCCGCAGCCTGTCATCAATCCCAAGACAAGCACTAACGACAAAATAATGCCAGTGACTTTCAAAACTTTTTTCTTCATAAACCTTCCTCCTTCTGCCTGGCTTCCGCCTTGTGCACGGATGCCAAAACTGCGCCTGTGCGCATTAAATGATATTAAAATTATAACAAAAGTGCCTGTCCACTGCAAGGTACTTTTGCCTGCCTATTCAGGCCTCAAATGGCGAGCAATATGATCCCCGAATCAGTTTTCTGTTGCTCATTATAAACTTTCCTTATGCATCAAAAAATCCGGCGAAAACAGCCTCTTAAAGCTGCTCACACCGGATCTTGCTATTTTATACTCATATCCCGCACATATCAGCGGATACGGTCGGGAAATCCCACTTTGTGCTGTACCTTTCTCAATGTCTTCGTCGCATAGTAAGAAGCCTTTTCCCCATTATCTTTTATGATCTTATTTAAATAATCTTTATTCTTCATAATGTCGTTATAGCGTTCCTGAATCGGCCGCAGTTCTTCTACAACCGTCTCTCCGACCCGCTCTTTCAGCCTGCCGTATCCCATGCCATCAAATTCAGCCACTGCTTCCTCGGGTTTCTTCCCATTGATCGCACAGTAGATATCCAGCAGGTTTTTGATGCCAGGCTTCTGTTCAGAATATGCAATGCATGCCTCGGAGTCTGTCACCGCCTTCTTAAACTTTCTCATAATTGTGTCCGGGTCGTCCAAAAGCAGTATATGCGCATTGGCATTCTCGTCAGATTTGGACATCTTTTTCTCCGGCTCCTGAAGGCTCATGATCTTCTGTCCGACTTTGCCGATATATGCTTCCGGTATCGTAAATACATCTCCATAGATGTTATTAA
>URHS01000037.1 GCA_900547685.1 uncultured Blautia sp.
CTGAAAACTGCCATAGTGCATAGCTCCTTTGCTTTGGATTTGTTACGCAGTAGAAACGCGATTTTAAGGGTTTAGGTATCAATCCCTTATCCGCTTGAAAATGCACCCGGAAAGCCGCATAAATCAAGGGCTTTTTCACGCCTACTGCGTAACAAAGGGCATGAAAAAAGCGGCGTTCCTGTTTCCCTGTGCAGGGAGTGAGAAACGCCGCCGGTGCGGGTCTTATTCTGTTTCGTCTGCGATAATGTCCTGTATGACTTCGCCAAAGTCAGCCGTAAAGGAAAAAAGGAAGTATTCCAAAACGGCGGGGGCTGCGCCCATAGGCTCGGCTTCTTCCGAAAAGGGCAAGCCCATAAGCCCGTAAAGCATTTTTAAGATTTTGAACAGCTTTTCCCGGTCGGCGGGTATGTTCATGGTTACAAGTATATCGGTAAGGCGGTTTACGGTTTCCATGTCGCCGCCCGTCGTTACCCATACCATTTCCGCGAACGGCTGCGTGATTGCCCCGGCAACAAGGTTTATCTTGTCCTTGTTGATTTCGCCGGACGGGAGTATAATACCCTTATCTAAAAGCTCGTTTTTCATGTCGTCCTCCTTAATTCTGTGGTGCTAAAATGGTGCCTTGTCTTACAAAAACACCTTATGCGGAGATATGACAAGAAAAATGAGAATATGCGGAAAACCTTGATTTTAAGCCGTTTTCTCATGGTTTTATAAACATCTATGAGGGCTTATAAGAAGATTTTCGTCTATCAAATCAATAAAAAATAATCGATAAATAATTTAGATTTTTTATCTAGCTTATCGTAATTCTTAGATATAATCCCCAGCTCCCAATACATCCCTTCATCTGCAATTGGAAGGCACACCAGATTTTCATGTGCGCTTTCTTCATACACATGCTTTACACACAGCAAAATCCCCTGCTTCTGCGACGCCATTTTCACAAGCTGGCTTACATCCGATGATTTATAAATAATATGCGGAGTAAATCCTGCCTTTTTACAACTTTCCTTTGTCCTGTAATGAATATTATAATGGCTGTTAAAGAACAAAAAATTCTCATCCGCCAACTGGCTTACATGTATCTCCTTTTGTCGGGCCAGAGGGTGTTCCTTGTGCGCAATAAAGAACATTTTTTCGCGATGCAGCGGGTTATATTGTAATCCCCGGTCATGCCATGGTTTCGTAGACAAGGCAAAGCGATGGCTGTCCGCAAGCACATATTCTTCCATATCCAAATCGGGAAATTCTACCTGCTCCAGCTTTAAGCCAGGATACAGCTTTTCAAAATTTATAAGGTAATTGGCAGATAAGCTCCGGAATACACCCGGCGCTACGCCAATGGTTATGGTCCCTTGCTGGATTTGGAAAGATTGATACGATTCCTTGACTGCTTCCTCATACCCTGCACACACTGAGAGGAATTTATTTTTCAGATATACCCCGCTCTTTGATAATTTAATCCCCTGATTGGTACGAAGGAATAAACGTGTGTTTAATTCTGATTCTAAATTTTTGATTGATTTACTTAAAGCCTGTTGGGATATGAACAATTCTTTTGCCGCCTGGGAAATACTTGTACTTTCAGATAATTTTATAAAATACTGGATTTGTCTGAATTCCATCACTTTTCTCCACCGAAATATAGAACATGTTCTTGCCGACTCAGCTTTAGTTTATCATAACTATGAATGATGGTAAATACATTTTCCCGCCATACTCCCGCATTTCCGGGCAGCTTTTGGGCACAACTCCAGATTGTGGCAATCACAAATACTATCTGCTGTTAAAATGTTAACAATGCTGTTAAAATGGACGTACATAGAACATTATTAAGGAGGAAGTAACAAATGAAAAACAAATACTACCCCAATTTAGCCAGTCCCATCACAATCAATGGCGTCACATTTAAGAACCGGATTTTCGGCGCGCCAATGTCTAATCCAGAATTAGATCCGGATTGCCACATGAGGGAAGAGGACATTGCATTCCATGCAAACCGCGGCCGCGGCGGTTTAGCCAGCGTATGTATTGGTCTTGGCATTGTGGAAGCCGTAGGACGTTCACACACAAAAGAAGTAATCCTTTATGATGACTTGTCCCTTCCATCCTTAAAAAGAATGGCAAATGAATTTCATAAACACAACTGCATGGCTACCATGGAATTAGCCCATGGCGGAAAATTCGGTGCTGCCAGAAGCCATTCTGCTGCCAAAAGTACCCTGATTGGGCCAAATGGCGAATTAAATGCCCAGGGCGTTCCTGTAAAAGCCATGACAGAGGAGCAGATTGAAGAAACCGCCACTGCATTCGGCAATGCTGCCAAGCTGGTAAAAGAGGCTGGTTTTGATATGGTCTTAATCCACGGCGGGCATGGATGGCTGTTAGGCCAGTTTGCTTCTCCATACTTCAACAAGAGGACCGACCGCTGGGGCGGGAGCCTGGAAAACCGTATGCGTTTCTCACTGCTTGTGGTTGAGAAGGTTCGCGAAGCGGTTGGCCCGGACTTCCCAATCGAATTCCGTATGAGCGGTTCTGAGTGTATTCCCGGCGGATATGATATTGATGAAGCAGTTGAAATGGCTAAGATGATTGATGGAAAGGTGGATATCATCCACGTATCTGCCGGTATCCATGAAAATAATGACGTATTTGTAATCACACATCCTTCCATGTTTATTGAACATGGATGCAATGTCCAATATGCTGCAGAAATCAAAAAACATGTGAAAACACCGGTTGCTGCATTAGGCGGTATCAACGATGTGGATATGATGGAGGAAATCATTGCTTCCGGTAAAGCTGATATCATTGAAGTAGCCCGTCAGTCCCTTGCCGATCCATATTTCCCGGAGAAAGCATTTTCCGGTAAAAAAGACGATATCACACAGTGCTGCCGCTGCTATTCATGTTTCTACAATTACTTATCCAACAGGAATTACTGCTGCGCATTTAATCCGGTCATTGGCGACGAGCTTGAACATAAATATGGCTTCCCGGCAACAACACCGAAAAAGGTCGTGGTTGTAGGCGGTGGCCCAGGGGGCATGGAGGCAGCGGTCACAGCCGCCCAGAGAGGACACTCTGTTACACTTTATGAGAAGAACAGTAAACTTGGCGGACAGATTGCACATGAACAGCACATCCCCTTCAAAAAGGATATGTATCACTTTATTGAAGTCCTTGCAAAGCGCTGTGAGGATGCAGGCGTAGACATCCGCTTAAATACAGAGGTTACTCCTGAAGAAGTTGCAGAAATGGGCGCGGATGTTGTAATGACAGCAGTTGGCGCAAAACCCATCATTCCTCAGATTCCAGGAATTGACAATGCTAAGGTTACCGGCCTGAAGGCACTTGAAAGTGAGACGCCTGCAGTAGGACAAAAGGTGGCAATCCTTGGCGGAGGCCTTGTGGGCTCAGAAGTTGCTATCTATCTGGATATGATTGGGAAAGATGTAACAGTTGTGGAAATGAAGGATACCTGGGCATCTGACGCTTATTGGATGCATAAGGTTGCCATGGACAAATATATCCGTGACAGCAGGATTGATATCAAAGTAAACACAACCGCCAAAGAAATTACCGACGCCGGCATTGTATGCAATACTCCTGATGGTGAAATCCTCATTGAAGCGGATACGGTCCTTCTTGCCGCAGGTATGAAAGCGGACCGTGCTTCTGCGGACGGATTTCTCAATACGGCTCCCCGGGTATTTGAAATCGGAGACGCCATCAAAGCCGGCCGCGTGGTTGAAGCAGTAAAGCTCGGATACTATAGGGCATTGGATATTTAGTTGTCAGCAACCTGAAAGGAACGAAAATGATGGACATTCTTGTTACAATTTTCACTGCCTTTATTTCAGGCGTACTGGCAACTGCCATGGGGGCCCTCGGTTCAGTGATCCTTACCGCTCTTGTCTCTATTGTTGGAGTATTCTCCATTATGGCGGGATGTGAATATAACATCATCGGGAATATTTGCTTTGGAATGTTCCTGGGGCCGCAGGTAGCCTTTGGACCAGCCCTCTGTGCAATGAATTATGCATGGAAAAAGGGATATATACAGGACAGCAAGGGACTGGCATTTCCATTAGGCTCACTTCAGAAAACAGATGTATTAGTAGTTGGCGGTATCTGCGCAGTGGCAGGATGGTACATAAATACAACCCTTGGCACCTTCCTTCCGGGACTCTTTGACTGCGTTGCGGCAACCATTGTAATCCTTAATATAGTTACAAAAATCATGTTTGGAAATCAGGGACTCATGGGAAAGGTACCTGAAGGCGATAAGAGGTTTGGCTTAAACAGTAAAAACAAGTGGCTTCCGCATATGACCTATGGTCATGGCTCCATGTTCTGGCTGTTCGGCGGCAGCGTTGGTTTTATTGCCGCATGGCTATTGTATCAAATGTGCCGGTTCTCTGAACAGGTGGGCAATCCCATGATTGCAGGCATTTCATTTGTACCGCTTTGGGCCATAGCAGTTGTGTTTTTAATCTTCATGTGCTGCGGGCTTCCCTGCCCTGTATTTCATCATGTAGGACTTGTAGGCGCCTATGGCGCCCAGATGGCATATAATGCCGGATGTTCCGAAATCAGTGTTTACCTGTGGGGCTTTGCATTTGGTATCTTTGCACATTATGCCGGCGATCTGCTTGCGGATCTTTTCTTTGTATATGGGGAAGGATATGTTGACCCGCCGTCACTTTCCATGCTATTCTGCTCCGTATTTGCATTTGCTGTCATTCCGGCGCTTGGATTGGTCAATCCCAATGGTTTGATTTCCGTCATCGCGCCCATAACTATTATCCTGGCATTTGGGATATTTGCATTTTTCACTGAAAAATGCAAAAAGGCAAACGTGATATAGGCAGACAGAGGCGGTGGGGGTATTCCTCTGCAGATATATGGTTGGTATCAAAAGGGGGGCTGTCATTGCGGTAGCCCCCTGTAACATTGAGATACCTTTGACATCCCTTTGACATCCATCCTCCTAAGGAACCATCTGCTTATCATTCCTTCATCCACGGAGTGGACCGGGGCTCCATATCTATCTAAATCTAATATGACTCGTTCGTTTTCTGCTACGTCCGTTCCTAGCTTTAGCCGGAAGAATGCTTATATAAAAATCCTTCCGGCAACTTAACACTATTCTGTGGCTAGAGCAATGCTTTTGCAGCCTTTAACCACTTATCCATACAGTTTTCATCTATCGTATAATAAATGGAACCTGCATGCGTCTCATTTTCAGTTACGCTCAACTCATCCGGAAGTGAATCCATGATGGCTTCAACTCGCCCTGCCGTAAGTCTCCCCCATGAATCCTTGAAGTATCTGTCCGCATAAACTTCTGCATACTTACTATTTACTTCTACTCCAACGACAATTCTTGATGGCTTACACTCGGCAGCCCAGCCAAAGCCTATTGGATTCACTGTACGTCCAGCTTTATTTCGATGTTTTTTCTCGTAACCCTTATGTCCCTGTGACATATAGAAATCTCCTGGTTGATATTGAATTGATACTGTTGCCGCTTTCATATAAAAAACCTCCATAATGGTATTTCTCTCATGGCCAATCAAGATACTACCAGTATACAGTTTTTTTTTATCAATTATTAAATTGTACAAATCTAAAAAAAGTTGTATAATTTTATTTCAAGAATTCGTACATTGCCTGACCTACGAAATGATTTACAATATCATATAAGCTTTTTTCACTGATGTCTACTTTTTTACAATAGTCTACATATGAAGCTTGTCTTTCTTTCAAATCATCATCAGTTTCAAATGCAAAAGGAGCCCCTTCCTTTCCATCCAGACTATCCAATTCTTCTTGCAGCCCCTTCCTTCTTTCATCTATTTTTTCCATTTCTTCCATAATCGCCTTTCGATACTCTTCTCGTACTGTACTTTCATTAAATGTACCGTCTTCAATCTGAGTATCTATAGCTTTCCATTTCTTTCTATATTCTTTCATTTTTTCCGAATTACTTTTATTTATCTTAAATCTAGCGATATCAAGTGTTTGTCCTAAAACAAACGAATAATATCCTCCCCTTTGCTGCTCTATTGTTGGATTTGGAATATCTTCAAAAAGCACTTGGTCGTTCTTATCCATAATTTGAAATTTAACTCCCAAAATTCTCCTACGATTATTTTCATAATCTAAGATTTCTTTTAAATCAGGGAACCCCTCCTCACGCATATGATGAGCTCCCTCCATCTCCCAACGAATCAGTTCCGCAAGTACCCTATCAATACTGAGATTTTGCTTTTGTAATCTTATATCAATTTCTGAATCTTCATCGATGTTATATAGTTCTTTCTCAATCTGTTTGTTTCTCTCATCCTGCCTCTTCATGGAGTAATTTCCACGGTATAGATAGTAATTCATTTTACTAAGTTTTCTTGTGAAATCCTTCATTGTTGCACCGATATTCTCATTTTCCATAGAAGATAAATTTACCATGAAATGTGTTAATTCACGTACAAACAAAGCAGACCAATCTGAAATTTCCTGTGCAACTAAATGTCCTGGCAAACTGTATATTACATTGTTAAAATATACTGGCACCGATTCGTCTACATCTTTTAAGATTCCAGCATTATAATCTGCAAGTGCGGTGGCTGTAACTGTTGTCGGGTCAGTATTTTTTCTATACAGTGGGTGGTTAATAATATGTTTTAACATCAAACCCAATGGCTCTGCTATCTCAGGTGGAAAGAAATAGTCACTCTTTTCATTTGTCTCATCCACTTTAAAGTCAACCAAATTAAAATTATACATATCACAAAATCTTAATAATGCATCACGAAACTGCTTACGTGTTAAACCTGTTAATTCAAGCATTTCATTTAAGGAAAAATCTACTTCACGTTTTTTTGCCATCTACTTTTACTCTTTCTTCATGTTTTTTCGATTTCCATTATATTATCTCTCTTGACGGCCAATACCATCAACTCGGCCTCAAATAAACAGTTCTGTCAGTCAAACCTCCCCAAAAACATACCTGCCCACACAACCCTAACCACAATTATCCATAGATTTATTCTGGCAGATAAAGAACAAGGATTTCCGGTATTTTTACTCCTTATTTATCTTTCCTTGACCTCAAGACAACGATTTCTACATGTGCCGTTACCTCATAATTGATGACATTTCAGCATCCCATCCCCTTGCTAGTTAATCATCAACCTTTTATTGGTTTGTACTTTAGACATTAAACAAACGCACTCACAATGTGTTGAGGGTGTGATTCGGATGCCCGGAAGGCGGAATTGGGCCTTGGCAGAAAACTAAAGGAAACAATTAATTCATCAAAATCTTCCAGCTTTTATAATATTATATACTTTGTGATTTTGGCTTACTTCATCTTTCTGATTTAAATAATATGTATAACTAAATTCTGCTCTTCCAGGAAAATCTCTCCCTAATCCACCAGTTATCTTTTGCTTTTCCCCCAACACAGTCCATACAATATCCAGCTTACCTTGCTTCATAAACTCAAGTAAAAAACTTTTCTTAATGTATAAAGTATTATTTTGTCCATTAACAATCACAACGCTTCCTTTTGCAGCATATCCAAATGAACCATTCCATGTCAAATTCATTTTTTCCATTAAATACTTTGATGGAAACATATATGAATTCTCTTCATTCACACAAAATGGTGAATCCTTTTCCACCGTATAATCGTTTGCGGTCGTAATTAAATAACATGGAGCAGGTGTTTCTTGCCGAAAGTCTTGCTCCTCCTCTTGTCCTAGATAATTTATTATGGTAGGACACCACGGATACTCCCCAATACAACATTCATATAGTTGTCCAAATCCTTCTGGCATCCATCTTCCCTCAAAATCTTTTTTGTCAAACCATTTCAACAAATCCTCTTTCTCATCTTTGAAATATAAATAAGTTCTCACTTGCATCCATACTTCTCGAAATTCCTTTTTTCCTACTTCTTTTGAAGACAAATAACCTTGTAGCATATAATACTCTTCACCTTCATAAATGTATCCTATTAAATTCGAAATGTATCTTTCAACATCATTATTTTTAAACCAGGTTATATCATCCCATTTGCAATATCTATAAAATGGATATACGAATTTGGCTCCAGCAAAATTATTAGATTGAGGTATTACTGTCAAATCTATATCTCTAAAAGATATTCCCTGTTCCGGACATACAATTTCTACATCGTCATGTCTAAATCTAGGTGAATATTTATAATTGTCATAAATATTTCCCAACTCTCTGTGTAGATATATTTTCTGATATTTCTTACCAATTCTTTCTACCTGTTCATCACGACTTCTTAACGATCCATAAGTATAGTCAATATAACGATCATATTCTTCACATAATTTATATCCGCCTTTTACTATATCTTCAAAAATCATGAGGCCTACGTCTTCTTTTGTTACTCCATAATCATTAACTTCTGATGGAATTGTGTATCTAGCAAAATCACTCTCCTGACAATTCCAATATAAGTTGGAAAACTCGTTCTTGAATTGTAATCCAAATTCTTTATTTATTTTATGAAGTTTACTCTTATATGGTGGTCTAACCAAAATCACTTCCTTCTCAGTACACCAACCTTTATAATATGCATATTCAAAAATATTCCTTAAACAATCACGCAACAAAACATTTTGTGGCCAAATACCTCCCAATATAATGCTACTTTTTATATATTCCAAAATAGGCACAACATATGTTTGTTCTGCCAATAAAACAAGAGAAGAATATACGGCTTGCCATAGCCTCTCGTGGATATAATCATCATCAATATCTTCAAACATATAAATGATTGTCAACATATCCAAAGGATATAATCTAAATAGATTCGTCAAGCCTTTACTAGCTTTATCTCTTAATTTAATATCATTACTCCCAGTCCCCCAACACAATATTATTTTCCATAGCAAAATGCTATCTGCCGCAAAAGTAGTACGTTTTAATGCAATTGCCCTTTCGCAAATATCTGAAATAATTTTCACTTGGTCATATTGTTTTAATAAGAAGAAGCTTAAAACATAGTCTCTCCGATACGAATTCATATTTCTTAATTTTTCATGAATATAATACGCATTAATAGCACAGTCATTCTTTGTAGAAACAGCCATTAAGCCTAATATTACTCGCCTCACATCAGATTCATTTGATGAAGATAGTAATTTCTCAACCTCGGTAATTGTTTTCTCATTAATCTCTTTTGTATTCCTCCAATATAACCCACTCATGAAAGTTTCAACTGCTTCACTATGTGTCTTATCACCAATTCTACTTATAAATTCCTCCTTTGTATTTCGCAAAAACATTATTTGTATCATTTCAAGCGTTCCTAAAGTTATTTTTTTATCTTCAACTGCCTTTACTATTATTTCAATCCCTATATCCGCATATTTTTGAGCATACAAATATTCATAAAATTTTTGATATGCAAATGTAATCTCTGTTCCCTTTTCATCCGCTTCTCTTAACAAATTTTCAGATATTAACAATTTAATAAAGCCTGCTGTTTTTTCTTTTATTCCAAATCCATCTAATACCTTAGCAATAATTATTCTAAGTTCATACCAAGACATACTATATCGATCATTGTCGGCCATATACTGCGTTATAGCATTTAATGCTAATGAAACAACTTTATCTTTAACTGAAAAATACTCCAAATAATATTTAGATATTATTTTATTTTTCACATCAAAGAATTCTTCCATTAACGTCTGAATATCTTCTACCACAACCGTCTTATCTTCTTTTTCTATTGCAATTTCGCAAAGCATCTTGAGAAAAAGTGGATTCATAAATTCTGGAACACATGTTGTATCGTAGGTAATATTCACACCATAATATTCGCAAAAACTACCAAGTGCCTCAACTTCCATCTCCTCAAAGCCATTATGTGGCACTTGTAACATTCCACCTATTTTTTCTTCATCAAGGTATTCCTCTAAATATATACTTCTACAACTAACAATTATCTTTATGTTGGAATACGCCTCAGCTTTTGCAATAATTAATGGAAGATTACTATTCCAATATGAAGCATCAGCTACCTCATTAATAGCATCTATGCAAACTGGTATATACACATTATTTTGATTACCATATTCGTTTAACCATGCAAAAAAATTCTCTATCGTTTCTTCCTTCTGAAACCAATTTATAATCACATTATCGACAGTATTGTTTCCCTTAAACATATCTCCCAATAATAATACTGCAGGAATATCTTTTTCAATAAAGTCATGCACAATATCACATAATAAATGAGTTTTCCCTATTCCCCCTTTCCCTGTAATTAAAATCGCTTGATTCCTTGCATTATTCATCAAGCTTATATCCAACAATCTTTCAATTGAAGAAATAATGGAAATTACCTCCCGTAATTCATCTAAATATTGTGCTGGAAATGTACACATATATGAAGCCATAAATCCCCTCCACCTTTTATTATTATATGTTCCATCTCCATTTTTTTCTTCAAAACGCTTCTTTTCAATTTCAAATATCTTTATCAGATTTTGTTCACATTCCTTTATATTTTCTAATACCTTTGTAAGTTTACTTTCATCATATGAACCAGAATCCAAGACAACGCTATACGTTTGCAGCTGATCAGCAATATCCATTATCCCTTTTCTGCTTTCCGTTAAAACAAGATCCCCTTCATCTTGATTATATGAGTCAAATTTGAGCAACTTCTTTGCACAATCTTTCATTTGCGAACTAATATCTTGTAGTCGCTCTACTATTCCATCCTTTTTTAACATGAAACTTAAATTACTATATGTTCCTGTTTTTACATTGAGTTCCTTGTTATATCTAGGACCCACCATTGAAATTACTTGCGCTACCTTTTCCTTTAAACTTCTTAAATTAAATGTTTCCTCCGAAATATTAATAGGAATTTCCTTTTTCTTAATTAAAATTTCTTCACATTTCAAGACTTTATTAATGTAGTTTATAGGTAAGGCCTCAAGTCTCTCACTATTTTCTTGCCTCGTAATTACACCTACAATATTTCCTAATATTATTACAGGTGCTCCCGAAACGCCCTCATAATTCTGTAATTGATTTTCCTTTTTAATATTAAATATCAATTTTTGCTCTTGTACATTTGTAATAGTAGCAAACAAGGTTGTCTTTTGGGAAGAAATCTTTGGAAATCCTATTATCTGGCAGCCACCCCCTACAATTTCATTTTTAACATCAACCAACCCGTACATTTCATTTTCGGATAGAACTTCTCTCAACCTAATGAATACACAATCAATCCCTTTTTCTATCGCCTCTAGCAAATTAATTGTTTTTCCAATAACTTCATCACTATCTTCTATACGAAACACTATTTCTTTTTCTTCAAATTCATCTGTAATTAGTTCATCCGCTGTAACAACATTATGTTTAACAGTCATTACAATATCTGATTCTACAAGAAATCCTGTTCCCATAACTTTTCCATCTCGTAATATTTGACCTATAACTAGTTCTCTCATTCGAACATCCTTTCCACCATGGTTTTTCCATTACCAATGATGATTTCATAATTGTATTTTTCTTTCCATTCTTCTTTATCAAGAAAGTATGCTTTATCTATAGGGTAATTAAATATCAATTTTTTGAATTTTAAATCTTTACAAAGTATCGCAGCTAGTACTTCCAAATCCGGGTGACCATACTTTACAGAATTTGTTAGACAGTAATATTCATCAGCGCTATATCGACTAATAAAATCATGTGTAATATTATAACGACTTCCATGATGGGGTAATTTTATTGCCGAAAAACGATGTTCAAATCCTACTAAATTTTCAATGTTTTTTAATATTGTTTTATCAATTACAGCATCACCTAAAAATAAAAACTTCTTATCATTATACTCAAGAATAAAGGAAATTGAACTTCTGTTAACTATAGATTCATCCCTTTCTGTCAAACCACCAATATATTTCATCAAATCTTCATTCTCACTAATTTTAAAGCATTCATTAGCGTATATAGCTTTTATACGTTCTATTTGGTATTCAAATGCTTCAGTTAACCTCCTCTTGTCGGATACTCTAAACATATAATTTCTAGAAACCATTTCCTTTTTCCAGTACTCTTCCAATTCTATAATATTATCTTTTGATGGTCCTAAAATTGTAATAAATATACTGGGGGCAATTTCATATTTATTTTTTACTAATTCTGAGCATATCGCTTGTCCTCTAGCAGCTGAATTTAAGGGTATCCTTCTTTCTTCTATTAATACACCCAAAGACATTCCCTCATTTATTCCAACTTCTTGATCTACATCCAATAGCATTCCTTGGGAAATAATTTCATCCAAAATTTTATTATCTTTTTCTGTAAAAATATTTTCTTTTTGAGAATAGAATCGACTATTAACAATTTGAAGGAAGCCATTATACCAAACGTTCTCTATAAAATTAAAATTTGTTCCTTTCAAAACTTGAATAAGTCCACATATGTGATCATTATCCATATGTGTACATACCATCAAACCAATTTTCTGTCCAAGCTCTTTTATATGCTGTATTTCCGCTTTTATATATTTATGATAAGTCTTTGATAATCCACCATCAATTAATATATTATATTGACTTTCTTTTCCAATAGACAATATAATACAATCTCCATACTCTGCTGGAAATAACTTAATATGCAACATTCAGTTCTTACCTCGTTTATCACAATTTTATATATGTATCATAAATCCATAAAAGGATTACCATTCTCTGGTAACCCTTTTATAATTTATTTTACATTAAAAATACAATAACTCCTAAAGCGATTTACGCCCCCTCTTGAGTCGCAAGTTTCTGGATCTCTTCGACTGTAAATCCTGTATGCTTTGCAATCTTCTCATAAGATAACTCACCATCTACAAGCAAACTACAAGCAATTTCTTTTCTCTCTTCTAATTTAGCCTCATTCCGCATATCTTCCATTGCCTTACACATAGCAGCCACTCCTTTCTCATCTTCCTTGAAATATCTTACACGTTCTGCCAATGTTCTATACTTCATATCCTTTGCATCTGTACAGGAAAAATCATGCATCAGAATCCCTATGGGCGACTCATCCCGATATGCACCGTTCACATATAAAATATGCGCCTCATCGCCAAAGTTCTCGCCTGTTTCTTTGATTACTCGGTCAATATGATAAAGCGGCTTTCCCTTTCCCAGCACATCATTTTCTGTAATAAAGATCACGTAGGTTTCTACTAAGTTCTCCAGTTTATCCCCTGGCTCAGTCACATTCGCATCAATCAGGCTACTGTGATATCTGGCTCTCTTTGCTCCTGCCCCACAATCCGCTCTCTGGATTTCCACATTGTACCGCTTTCCCGTCTCATCTGTTGCGTAAATATCCAGAATAATCAATCTGCCCTGCAGATTCTTCATAAAATGCTGTGTCTCCACCTTTTTCACTTTCAAGTCATCTCTTCCAAGAACAATATGGAGAACCAACTCTGTACACTCAATATTTTCTTCAAAACATTTCGACATGAAGTCATCATCCATCAGACGAAACCCCCGAAGGCGCTGCAGATCTTCCGTCCTGAACTTTTCTTCCCAATTCTTACTCATATCTGCTCTTCCTTTCTTTGAAGGTTTTTGCCAGAACCGCAAACTACTCCTATCATATCTAAATTTTATCACAGACACACTTTTGTTACAAGGTTCATTCCAATGCGTTTTATGTAAAATCATTATAAATCCACTAATGTTCACACTGCCAACAATAAAACCCTCAGCCCACCGTCTGAGGATTTTATTCTTAGCAGTGTCCCATGTGCCATCCGGCAGGAGCGCTCCCTTCGGATTGGCTCCCTCCTTCCTTAATCTTCAAAATCTATCCGCTGTGTCATCACAATTCCGGACTGAAACTGTATCTCTATCTTGCTTTCATTGATAACCCTGACTGCCCGCAGCAATCGTCTTCCCAGCTCATCATCAAACTCCCGTTTCAGGTAATTGGTCTTTCTCATGTAACCTTCCATATCTTGCATCCTCTGGTCATAGGACTCAGCCAGCTGCCACTCCCGGACAACCTTGACCTTTTTCTTCTTCAGTTCTTTGTTCTCATCTGCTATGATGCGATACTCCTTATCGAACACTTCATCTGCTGACTCAACTTTCGCACTTTCCTCGATGAGCTTCATCAGCTTTTTCTGAAGTTCCTCTATCCGGCTATCATATTCCGTAAGTTCTGCAGTCGCAGAGTAACTCCCTATAATCCGTATGACATTCTCCCGGAATGCTCGCACGAATTTGCCCTGTTCTTCTACTGCACTGTTAACTGCTGTCATAATCACTTCATGCAGAGCGGTTTTTTACTGTAATCAGCTTATCAACATATTCGCATTTCCCGAAAATCCACCATTCCTTTGCAGCATTTGATACCCGTTACTCAAACATAGAATCATTCAATACTTGTCCGGTTGGTGTAATGCAACAAAACATCCTCCACAACAAAGTCATTTTCATCTTCTCCATCATCGCTGTTATACCAAATCCACCGCTCTACATACTCCATGAACCAGGACTGATTTCTCAATGCCGTAATTAATTTCCCAAAACATGCATAATCTTTGGTACATCCTCGTCCTACAAAAAGCACTGTTTCATCCGGCTTTTCACTATAATCTATCTGTTCTTTTTGAAATGCTCGAATCAACATCCCATATAAAACTTCCGGAGTATGTTTTCCACCTTCACTGATTTGTTCTGCATTCAGTCTAATTTCCAATTTCAGCATAAATAGTATCGCCCTCTGTTCACTTCCGCTCACAAGCTGCAAACCTTATATTCATTCTCCTCTGCAAAACAGATAATGATCTGTTTCTCATAAACATCAACTCTTTTTACCTTATTTTTCACAATGTTCTCATCATACACACCACCACACACAGCAACCGCCAGAATTCTTTTCATCTTCTCATCTTGCAAGGTCGGAGAACACCCACATACCATCTTCCCCTTCTCCATTATTGTACCGCATCTCCATACAATCTTCCCTCTTTCCGTTCTACGTCTGAAACCTGCCCCGCAATTTCCACAAACCAATAGATTACTAAACAAATATTTGCTGCTATACCGATTGCCTATATTCGATTTTTCTCCTTTTTCATCCAGTACTAATCTTGCTCTCAGAAACATTTCCTCCTGTACTCTGTCAAAAATCTCGGGCGAAATAATAGCCGGATGACTGTCTTTCACATAATACTTCGGACGCTGTCCCTCATTTTTCTTACGGATTCCATTTAAATAATCTTCTGTAAAAGTTTTTTGGAACAAACTATCTCCTTTATACTTTTCATTTTTCAACATCTTTTGTATCGTTGTTGTGTCCCACTGGCTTTTCCCCGTTGCTGTTTTAATATTCCGCTTTTCTAATTCTGCTTTAATCTGAGCAAAAGTATATCCTGTTAAATAAAAATCGAATATCATCTTAACAACTTCCGCCTGCTCAGGAACTATTACCAACTCCCCCTCTATACATTGATACCCCATAAATGCTTTATAATTTGTAAAAGTCCCCTGCTCAAATCTTCTTGTAACTGCCCACTGCATGTTTTCACTTATATTTCTGCTCTCCTCCTGCGCTACTGCTCCTGACAATGTTATATACGCTTCTGCTACTGGATTCAATGAATCTAACTTTTCATTTTCAAAATACATACTGATTCCCCTTTCCTTCAAAAATCTGATTATGTTCAATAGTTCAAGCGTGTCTCTTGACACTCTGCTTACTGATTTGGTAAGTATGTAATCTATTTTCCCTTTATCCGCCTGCTTTAGCATCCGTTCCAACCCGGCTCTTCCCTTTTTTCGCAAACCGGTTTTTCCAAAATCATAATATACACCTGCAAATTCCCAATTATCATTATCCAATATCCGCTCTGTATAATATAAAATCTGATTCCTTAAACTTTCTTTTTGCGCTTTACTTTTGGTGCTGACACGACAATATGCTGCTACTCTCAGTTTTTTCTGTTCTTTTGGAGGTGGTAAAACCAATCTGATTTTTTTCATCAAATCATATCTCTCGTCAATTAAGAAAAAGACGCAAAGACATCATCGTCCTTGCGCCTAAAATTTTTTCTTTATAACTTCTTTCACTGTCCAACATGCTGCAACAGGACTATGGACTCACAATGTGTTGAGGGTGTGATTCGGATTTCCGAAAAGCAGATTTCGGCCTTGGCGGAACGCTATTCATTCTCAACCAAATTATTTCTTCCATTTGGCTAAAAATTCACTTTCTCCTACCTTTACACCTACACTACACCTACCTTTTCAATACCCCTTCCCCAACTTTCAATAAATCCTGCAAGATAAAACACATTTGCTATATTATGATTATAGGGCTTTGAAGCATGCTTGCTAAGCAGATTTTCTACCGTCCAGTTATCTGGCAACTGGACACAATTAGCAATATACATTCTATCGTTATACACGCTTATCTAAATTGGTATCCTGTAATTATACTGAGAATGGCAGCATTCGTCAAATACCCTCTCTATATTTTGACTTTCAGCCATAAAATCACCTACCTCTTTCCCTCAATCCCTATTACCAAATGACAATTCCAGTAATTCCTCAGCCACCTGAGCAGATTTAATTCTCATCAGATTATCCCATGCATCTTCTTTTCCAAGAAGGTTCATCCCACCATGCCATACAAGTTCATCATCAATCACTGCAAAATGCTCATCAACTTCATCTTTCATTATCACGTCAATTCCTGCCTCCTGCATCTGTCTTATCATAAAATAATTGTATTCTGCACTGCCAAAACAACAGGTCTCCGGATTCGTCGTAATAACCGTTATCTTGCATCCAGCTTCCTGCCTGGGCTTTACAACATATACAAATCGATCAATCTTATTTTGTTCAATGTTCGGACTTGATATGACAATCCGTTTTTCAGCTTCTACCATGTCTTGCTCAAAAACATCTGCATAATTACCGGAATCATAAATAGCATTAACAACCTGCTTTTCAAACAGCCTATCAGAGATTACCGAATAACCCAAGCGCTTGTAGGTTCGCAGGCGCTTTGAATACATATTTTCAAATACTCGAATATGGAAATCAATATAATCATAAACAACTACATCCTTTTTACCTTCGTAATCACGATGCAGTCTTCCAACATACTGTTCTAATCGTCCCCCAAAAGAAACCGGAGCCGCCAACATCAATGTATCTAATCTTGGGAAATCAAATCCTTCCCCTATTTTCTGTCCCGTAGCGACTAATACCATGGATTTATCATTTGGTACCTCTCGTAATTTCCTGCGGACTTCGGAGTTCTCCTTATCTTTATTATCACCATATAATATAAATACATAATCTGCACTGCCGGAAAGACTTTCATAAAGAAATCTTGCCTGCTCCTTAAATCTGGTAAGAATCACCGGGGTTCTTCCTGCCGCTACTGCCGCTTTCGTATCTGCAACAATCATCTCGTTTCTTACCTGATTATCACTAATCAATTGATACGCACCATGAATATCATTTCTGGTTTCATTTGTATCAATCACTCTGGTAAATCTTGGATATACAAAATGATGGATTCCCTGGTCTTTGGCACGCTCCTTTGCCGTATAGCTATACCTAATGGGACCAAGCAGCATATAGATTATTTTTTCAAGATTATCGCCTCTTTTAGGCGTTGCAGAAACACCATAAACGTATCTTGCATTTATTTTTCGCATAACTTCCACAGAAGTATTCGAACCGCAGTGATGACATTCATCCATGATAACCATTCCATAAGAATTGATAAATTCATTGAACGTTCCTTTGCTGTACATGGAGCCTACCATAGCAACGTCAATCATGCCGGTAAGAGTATTCTTATTTCCAGTTAATACACCGATTACACTGTGCCTCTTCTTCTCCCGTCCCGTTTTTGTCTTATAGGAAGGTGGTTCTTCCTTTATATCCAGAAACTTTTGAAGTTCTTCCACCCACTGTTCCAGCAAATCCTTGCTTTGAAGCAAGATAAGCGTATTTACTTTTCTCTGTGAAATAAGATAACTGCACACCACCGTTTTTCCGAATGCAGTGGTCGCACTCAAAATGCCATGATCATATTGGAGCATTCTGTCAGCTGCAAGTTCCTGCCCGGTTCGTAAATCTCCTTTAAAACTGACCCTGAGCGGTCTGCCCTTTTCTCTATGATCTGTGATATCATAATCGATCCCGGCTTCCTCACAATTATGAATCAAAAGTTCTCTGAGCCCTCTTGGAATACAGATATATCCATCTATATCCTTGCCCATATATACAGTACTAAAATTATAGAAATTGGAATGTCCCAACCGTTTATTTTTATAAAAAACAGGGTTATCAAATGCTGCCAGACTTCTGATCTGATTCTGGATTCGAGGCATGAGATTTAATGTATCCACATATATGCCGTCACCAAGAACAATATGTATCTTTCCCACTACATCTGACTTTTGAAACGTTTGTTTTTTCTTCCACGGCTTAGGTCTATCCGTAGTATTTGCAGAAGAACTGCCTGTCTCTTCCGCCATCTCTTCCTTCCATTTTTTCATGTGCCTTTCTATGTCTTCCAGTGACAACTTTTCTGTATGATTCAAAAGCGTACCCCACTGATCCGGATACGCATTCCAATTTTTATCCACAAAAGCACTATTGCCATTCTTAAGTGCCTGTCCCTGCAATGGAAGTGCAATAAGATTTCCTATGCTGTCGGCAACATCCTGACAAGGATACATTCTGTCATAATATCGGAACGACTTTATATTGATGGAATCCAGCCCTCTATCAAGCAGCAAAAAGCCAAAATTTCTCGCCAACGATACGGGAATCCTTCCTTTAAAGAAAATCCATACATGGGCACCTCTGCCAGACCTGGAACGCTCAACTAATGGCGTAAATCCATTCTTTTCACAAATCATTCTGAGTGCATCTACTTCCTTATGCCATTCTTCGTCAGTATTAGCATAATCTGAAGCTTCAGCACCTTTTTCATGATTATCAAAATCAAATACAATAAACCTGCAAGTACCATCCAAAAGCAAAGGATATACACCAAGTACATCGGAACCATCTTCCTTATATCCAACCAGATGGTCAATAATTTTCTTTACGGTTAGCTTAGTCCACTGTGTGTTTTCACACTCCTCGCACCTTATCTTCTCACCACGCTGTTTTGGACATAATTTGTCATTCCATCTGTTATCACATTGAGGAAAATAGCCTCCATTCCTTCCCCTTTTGGCATAGACATCGGTTCTTCCCCAAAACATAGCGAAATAGCGATTTGCCATGTCTTCTGTAATATACCGATTCATAATCCGCCCACCCTGGTCAGGATCATATTCTTCAGAGTCTTCTATCTTTTCTTCAAAAACACTTTGTTCCGGGAATGCAATATTCGCTTTCTTTAGCTGTTCCTTTAACTTTTTATTTTCATCCTGTAACTCTCTTACCAGTTTTCTAAGCGAGTCCAGAGTTTGCACTTCCATATTCATTTTTTCTGTACTCGCTTTCTTGGAGTCAAAATTATTTTCTGATTCTTTTTACTTTTACCACAGTCTCGACATGGCCCGATTGCTCCGACCGGAAATGATACCTTCCTTTTCCGTATCCGGTGACCGGCTCGATGATTCCATGCTCCGCCATCTCACGCAGCAATGCGGAACTTCTCGTGGCTTTAAGCCCAAGTGCATTCTGAACATCCGACCTGCCAAAGACTGCCTGCTGTCCAAGTTTCTCTCTCAATTCCTGAATATGTGAAGCGGTTTTTGCCGTGAACACATCTTCAATGTTCACTTTTTCTTTTCCAATGTTCGCTTTTTCTTCGTCAATGTTCACTTTTTCGGCTCTGGCAAATGCCCCGCTGATGTGCAATGTCCGGTTATGCAGCGGATGTTCTTCATTCAGCATGAGATTGCGAAGAAATATCTCAAGGTATTCTGTTGTTTCATAGATACCATTTTTTAAGTCATTATAGTTTGCTCTTACCAGCGAATTACGGAAATACCAAGCATTCTCAGCAAAAATATCGTTTGTCACATCAAAGCCCAGCGTGCGCAGATATTTAATAAAAAATACCGCCGTCGTTCTGGTGTTGCCCTCACCGAAAACATGGATCTGCCACAGTCTGGAAACGAAGAAAGCAAGGTGATGGATGATCTCGTCCATCGAAAGATTCTTATAAGAGAACTTCTTCTCCTCCGAAAAATCATAATCCAACGTTGCCCGAAGCTCCGTAGCACTGCCATAGAGCACGGTCTCGCCATCAAGCACCCACTCCTTCTTCGTGATATTATAATCCCGAATACGGCCTGCATGAGAATAGATCCCGGTGAACAGTTTTCTATGGATAGAAAGATACTCGTTCGGCGTAAAGCTGAAAGCACGTTCGGAGAGAAGTGCTGCGATCCTCGCGGAAACCTTGTCCGCCTCCTCTGTGCGGTCAGATGCATCACTGGCAGGATTTTCCTTGTAATAAGACCGCAAGAGTTCATTTGCCTCTTCAAATGTTATCTCGCCCTCGATATTCCGGATAGCCGTCCGCATCAGATATTCCGATGTCTTGAGCCCATCAACCGCCTGCAGGCCAATGGCCGTATGCCAAGCATAGCCTTTGTCCCGCTTGTCCGGCTCGGACTCCTTGATATATTCCTTAAATGGATCTTTGTCCATGTGGCCCCACCTCACTATTTCTTAATTTGTTAGTTGATTCTTGCGCTGAGTTCGCCACAACGGACTGCTGCATACATGACTCTCTTTTCATTACATCTCTTGTCCTGTTTAATGGGTTTTATTCGTGGATTACTCACTTGTTCTAATTCCACACAGCATTCTGCATGTGTCGAGGATATGATTCGGATTCCTAAAAGACGCAGTTTGGTCTTGGCGGAAGCAACTTTTTACCAATTTTTAACCAAATTATTCCTTTGCGTTTTCTTCCACTTCAAGTAAGAACTTATCATAATCTGATACAAAAATTCTATCCTGCACAATCCGATATTTTTCAAACTCCGTTTCTGCATAAAGTTTTGCCTGCTCTGCACTAATTTTTCCCGCATCTGTAAGAATTTCATTTCCATTGAACTCCAAAAAACCATCCAGCCGCTTTGCCCAGTCTTCCATACTCATTGGAATCTGACGTTCCGCCTGCAGTTCTGCATAATCGAGATACAGGGATACAATCCGCTCCATATAGGACATCTCCTTATCACTCAAATAATTCTTAACAATAGAAACGTCCGCTTTAACAATCTTACCATCTGGAGCCGCTTCCCAAGTTGTCAGTCCCATATGTTCTTTCTTGGCATCCGCCCGTTCTACAATCAGTTCTGCCGCAGTATGCCTATGAACTGCCCAATGCATTTTATTCTGCACCGTCTGGAAAAATCGCCTTGTAGTCTTCGCGTCTTTATCGTAATCAAAGGCTGTGGCATATAAGTCCGTAATTTTCTGATAAAACTTGCACTCTGAAAGACGAATTTCACGGATATTCTGTAACTGTCATTCAAAATATTCGTCCGTAAACATATGACCCTTCTTCAAACGTTCCTTATCCATGGTCCAGCCTTGAATCGTGTAGTCCTTAACAATTTGTCCTGACCACTTGCGGAAACGGACTGCCCATTCATTATTTACTTTAAAACCAACCGCAATGATCATCTGGAGATTATAATGAATAACCTCTCTACTTACTTGACGAGAACCTTCTGTTTGAACTATCCGGAATTTCCGGATAGTTGCATCCTCTGTAAGCCCATTGTCGCCATATATTTTCAGCTTCATAGCGCATTTCAAAACTGTCTGCCTGATCTCCAACAGAAGCGACATATGTTAAATATTCAGCTGCTGAACTATGTATTGTAATCTCAGATTTCTTATTAGCCAAATTTCGATTCCTTTCTCTCATAGTTTTATCATTATTTCTGCAAATGACTACCTGAATCTTTCCCATAATAACCTTACAGTTTCCCTTAGTTTTTCTGAAAATTCGTCCAAATCACTAAATACGATTACCTCATCCTGCAAAAAACGAACCAGATCAAATATCATATTTCCTTTACTAATTTCTATACAGACCCCAGGTGTTTTCTTGTCCTGCTTCATACGCTTCTCCATTGTCCAAAATTTTGTTGAAGCAGGTTCAGTGCTGCTTAAGTAAGAAACATAATCCTCAATGAGCCGCTCCATATAGTTTTCCTGCCAGCCAGGTACTTTTTCTCTATAAAGTTTCCAATCCTTTTTAGATGGTTCCATTAAAATTATCCTCTTCTATTTTTCTCTTCGTTCTAATTTTACACAGCATTCTGTATGTGTTAAAGCTGTGATTCGGATGGCTGAAAGGCAGAATTGAGCCTTGGAGGAATGTTACTCATTCCTGTCAACATATAGCCTCTACGTTGCTTTCCCCTGCACCCAACCTTGTCCTGTTTTTAGATTATGCCATAACCTTTAAAACTTTAAAATGTAATCATCAATATTTTTCACTTTCAAAACTCTCAACGCTGTTGAGAGTTTTGTGCTTCGTCTGCTGCTTCTGATAGTTCCTCTAATTTTTGTTGTAAAATCCTATATACACTGTTCTAACCTCTCACTTTCATATGGCAACAAATTTTTTTTAATATTGCTACGATTTTTCTTAATAAAATCAATGACTTCATCCTCTGACAGATTAGCCGGAATTACATTTTCCAATCTTCTTACAGCGTTACTTGGTATCCCAAATTCGACCAGAATCGATAAATTCTCACGTATAAAATCATTTTCCAATTGTTGTACGAAAAAGCTATAAGACCCTGGTTTAATGTTTCTCGTTTCACATATCAGACGTTGGATACTATCTACAACTCTAAACGCCTTCGGCACAGTAAATTGAAACCAATGTCTGTAGATATGAAATGCTGTTTCTACAGCTTCATCATAATATCTTGCTTTTCTCTCATCTGTCAAAGTCTTTACAGTCGCAATTTTACTATTATAAATATCATTAACAATATCAATAATATTCTTTTTCGTTCTGTACATATTCAAATATCTTGCAAGCTGCTTTACTGAAAACACGCCCCTTTTGCTATCAAAGTTAAATAGATTATTTTCTGCCAGTTCTAAAACATAGTACATTTGATCCCATGTAGGTAATTGGCTCCACTGAATATTTTGTAATACACTTTTTGATTTCAAGTCACTAATTAATTTGTTATAAATCCTGATTTGTCCATTTACAGAAACGCCATTTTGTTTAATAATACTTAATAAATCAGCGGGAAGCGCATTAATCTGATCATAACGATTTCTGACCTCTTGCTTTACATCATTCTTTTTTATGTTAATAAGTATTTCATTTGTCAATATTTCTGGATCTTGTTCATAAAATGGGATATCTATTACAATAGACTTCTGCACCGGAACGTGACAAAAATTAAATATTCTTCCCACATAATGTTCCATCATCCTTCCAGAACGCCCCTTAATATTACTGTAGTCAAAAAAATCTATTTCATTTCCTCCCTTTTTTTCATCGAACAAAATTACATTTTTAGCACTAGTATAGAATAAATTAAATTTCTACTATATATTTTGAGGATAATGTATGGTA
>URHS01000038.1 GCA_900547685.1 uncultured Blautia sp.
GCAGCAGTACACGGAAGCCGTGTGTGCGGGCTACTTTCCGCATCAATGACATGATGAGCATGTTATGGTCTACGGCCAAGTTACACTCCTCAAAAATCGGAACGGCTTTCAAAGCCAGACATTCCTTATACTCGGTTACTGTTATCGGATTCGTATCAGCGCCCTCCACACCATAGCGTGGAACTGCCTCATTCGTAGTAGGGTATACGCCGGTACTCGGCAGATAAACGCTTCCGTCTTTATACCATTGGACAGCGCCTCCTCCCAACATGCGGTTTGCCAACGTAGCCGGGTAGTTATCCGCCGAACGAGCCGCAAATACCTTTTTGCCCATCAGAGTCTTGCGCAATATTATCAAAAATTGCTGCTCCACCTGTCGCGTAAACATTCGTTTTTCCTGTGGCACAGAACCACATTCCACCACCCTGTCGAGCAGTGTTTCCTGTTATCAAAACATTCGTCAAATGCAGGGTACTGTAATAATCGTAATTTCCTTCGCTATATATACCGCCTCCCATGTTAAACGCAGTATTATCGATAATTTCTCCGGCTTTCAGTTCTACTCCATTGGAATAGGAATAAATACCGCCTCCGATACCTCCTGTATTTTTAGAAATCGTACCACCTTCCATAATAAAAGTTGTATTGTACTCCGTCTGACCTTTTTGCAGGTTATCGTCTACTACACAGACTCCCGCTCCATTTATCCCTTTGTTGTTAGAAATAGTACCGCCATTCATTGTAAATGAAGCATTGTTCTCCACATGCACTGCTCCAGATCCCTTTACTTTTCCGACAGATGTGCAAGTATTTCCAGTAACAGTACCGTTTCCGGACAACGTAAAGGTCGTACGATGATCGTCATCACTGCCCCAGAGCATCACGGCACTGCCTCGATGTCCGGTATTCCCGCTGATAGCACCGCCGCTCATTGTACCGTTTGCATTACCGTACAGCAATACACCGGGGGAACAATTTAAAGCCGCAGCTGCCGAAGCGTTATTTCCTGAAATCTCACCTCCGGTGATTTCCACCTCAGCTCCATCGCTGACTCTGACAATTCCACTGTAAGATACTGCTCCGCTGTGTAAACTATTCTTTGTAATCTTACCTCCGGACAACTTGAATGTCGTCCCCTCGCCGCGACTATCAATGATTCCCAGACCACTGCCATTGATTCCATTCGCGAGATCATTCGTGATCTTAGAGCCGGTAACTACCGCATCTCCGGTCAGTTCCAACGTTCCTTTGTTCAAAATGATGCTGCCGCTGTTATACCGTCCAAACAAAGTCACTTGTCCGCTAATAACTAATGAAGCGCCATTCTCCACTACGAAAAGATTTTTCAAATCTGTCGCTGTTTTCGTTCCTGCGATTTGATATTCCTGCTCTGCGGTGATCATAACCGTCTGCCCCGCCGGAACAATAACTGCTTGATTTAATTTGATATTCTTTTCCAAAGTTATCTGACCGCTATTACCGGTCTTTGCCGCTTCATTTACCGCTTCCTGCAATGTAAGTGCGCCCGACGCGCCGGAAATTGTATCGCCCACATCATCCGGGATAGACTGCTGTGTGTACGTAACCTTAACAGCGTCCGGAAGTGTTCCTGTGATCGTCACATTATCTTGGCTGTTATCAAACACAATTTCTTTAAGAGCGTTATTCCCTTCAAACACATTACCATTCACGCTCTCCACACCACTGCCGATTTCAAATTTTTCCACCGCAGTATCACTAAATGCATAATTACCAATCGATGTCACACTGTCCGGAATCGTGACCGTACCACTCAGTTTTTTTGCATTCCAGAATGCATAAGTTCCAATCGATGTCAAAGTCTCCGGAAACTTGATTTCCGAAATATCTGTATACAAAAATGCCCATATTCCAATCGATGTCAAGTTATCGCTTAAAGTCACAGAATCAACACTTGTATAACTGAATGCTTTATTCGGAATCACATTTAATTGGGTAAGATCCAGTGCTCCTGTCAGCTTTTGGCAATTATAAAATGCATATGTTCCCACCTCTGTCACATTACTCAGATTTACCGGACCAGGAAGCGCACGACATTCATTGAATGCATATGATTCAATCTTTGTAACTTGACTCAAATCCGGGATTGTCTTCAACACCGTACACTCATTAAATGCAGAAGAACCAATCGATGTGATCGTTCCTTTGGCAATGACACTTTCCAAACTGGTACAGCCGCTGAAAGTACTGGACGGAATTTCTGTCATAGAAGCCGGCAGTTCTACACTAATCAAAGACGTACAGTCTGAAAACAAACTTCCTTCCGTAACCACAAGTCCCTCCGGCAACGCAATGCCTGTCAGGGCAGTAGCGCCACTGAAAACTGCCGGCTGCGTAATACGTTTAAGAGTTTCAGGTAAGTTTATTGTCGTAAGTGCCTCACAACCATTCAGCATAGAGTTTGCGGAAATTTCTTCAACCCGTTCACAAAAAGTAATGGTTTCAAGTTTACTCATATTCTGGAAACTTCCGGTAAAATTTTTAACACTTCCCGGAATCGTCATCTCTGTCAGATCCGGAAATTTATAAAATGAAGTAGAATTTACCGTAGTTAAAGTATCCGGTAAAATCAGTTCTGTAACATTTTTACATTTACTCCATTGTGAAAAAGCGATTTCTGTAACCGGATATTCCTCATTCTCATACATTACGGAACTTGGTAATGTAACCGTAACAGGAGCTGCCGGATTTTTCATCTGCCATAAATACGCCCAACGGTTTATTCCGTCACTATGAAGGTCAATCGTATATGTAATCCCATCAATCGTAAACTCTTCATTTTCCTTTACCAAAGTCGAATCTGCAAGTAAAGCCTTATCCTCCTGCTCTCCTGCTGAAGCATCTCCGTTTTCATCACCGTCTGCCCCCGAACCTGTCTCATCCAAAGCGTCTTTCACGATTACTTTGATTTCAGGAACTTCCACTCCATCTGCAAGTACATATTTCTCCGGAAACGTAGGTGTATAAATATACTCCCCTACTACTTTCTGATCGTATTCCGACGCCGCTGTCCAGATGATCCCCTCAACTTGAACCGCCTGCGGTTCTTCTTCCATCTGATAAGCCATTGCCCCCAATGTCTCCGGCAAGACCGGCTCCGTTTGTTCGCTTCCTTCCACAAGCTGCGGAACAGTCTGATTCATCACCGCCTCATCCAAGGCGCTCATTTCTGTAATTATCCATTCCTCGTTGTTCTCTTCCGGTAAAGATTTTTCATCCTCTCCGGCAGCAAACGCACTCCCCGAGCAAAGAGAGATAAGTATAATCAGACTAAGAAATATACTCATAAATCGTTTTCCTGTTTTCATTTTTCTTTCGTCCTTTCCCCCAGATTTTATCTTAACAATGATACATTCCCCTCTTTTGAAAAATAAACAGAATATATCTCTTAAATTATAACAGAATTTCGAAAATTTTTACAATAATCTTTTGATTTTCAAAATAATTTTTTAAAAAAATGCCAAAAAACTCCCCAAAACCGAAGTCCTGAGGAGTTCTAAAATCTTTTGAAATTGTACGTTCCGAAAACGTATGATTAACGTTTAGAGAACTGGGAACGCTTGATTTTACCAGGTTCTTGAAATGTGGTGTTACAAACACAGGGCTTCTCATTACTCTTCAGAACACCTCATAGACTTCAATTAAGATATCTGACAGTAAGTTCCTGAATAGCAAGTATCGGACCTTGTGCATATTTTTCTTGAGGATACATTCTTTCCAGACGTTCTGTTTCTTTCATCAAAAACGGAATCATTTCCAGATCTCCTCGAAATCCAATTAGTAAGCACAACATAGATCTTAAATATTCATTACGGATATTGGAGTATTCTTTCAAAAGCCAATCACAACAGTTTTCTTCACAGTGCAAGAAAAAATAAAGAGTATTTTCTATAAAAATATCCTGCCCATTTTTCATAGTTTTTTCTTTTATACATGGCATCATCTCTGTTTCGTATTCTAATAATTTTCCTCTTAATCTACTTCGGTTCCCTCCCGATAAAGGCTTTCGCATCAATTTCAACAGTTCTTCTGTTGTTTCTGCTTGTTCAATCATTCTTCTCGAATGCAACTCCTCTTCAGATTCACCAAACATTTTTTCTGAAAACGTATTGGCATATTCAACCGCTTCAGATTCAAGATATAAACTATATTCAAATTTAGCTGCCGAGAAAGGTATATCTGGGTGTCTATCTAAAAATTTATGTACTTCTTTTTTACTAATGGTTGTCATAATGTTTCGCAACCTCCTCCAGCAATGGCAAATCACAACATCTTTCCTTTATTCTTTTGTCATTGCCATTCAATTCTTCATCTTTCTTAAAAAGAGTATCCCTTAATCTTTTTGCCGTCAACTGAATTTGTTCCCTATCAGCTTTAATACACTTATATTGATTCTGAAGCAAACGCTGATATTTTGAATCTTCCATTGCATCAATATCAATAAGAATTAATGCCGATTCCACAACTGGTATCATATTATTAAAGTTAATTGCACCATATATTCCCTGATTAATTTTCCTAAAATCTTTTGTGTTCTTCATTTTACGATGCTTTTCTTTGGGCGATGTAAATGGAGTATAATATTTTATCCCATCAATCTCAAGCACTACACCTACATACGGTCGCTTTCCCTTTTTATTATCTGCGACTTTTGAATCATATTTTTTCAAGTAATTGATGTATTCATCTTTGATATTATAAAATTTCATTTTTCCTCATCTGTCAAAAAAAGAGACGACATCACTCGCCTCTTTTTCAGGTTCTCTCTTTATGGTGGAGACTCACCGCTTTTTTAGGTTCTCTCTTTATGGTGGAGACTCACCTGCTTTTTTAGGTTTCCACTTTACGGTAGAAACTCACCTAAGACAATTCTTTGTCTATAATAAGTATATGCAATTCCCCCTAAAAAATCAATATAATTCTATAATTTTACGAAAAATATAAACCTCCCAAGGAATACTCCCTTGAGAGGTTTGAAATTCTTTTTGAAATTGTACGTTCTGAAACGTATGATTAACGTTTGGGTAACTGGGAACGCTTGATTTTACCGGATCCTTGGAATATCGTGTTGCAAACACGTTACAAACACAAGGCTTCTCATTACTCCTCAGAACACCTCCTAGACAGAATTATATTGATTCCTCCAACAAAGGCATATTGATTAATTCCTGCAATTTTTTCTGTAATACAGTTTTATCCGGCAATTGTAGCTTATATTCAGCCACCATCATCGGAGACATGGTTCTGCTCATGGCATACTCTACGACTTCATCATCCTTAGATGCACAAAAATCATTCCCACGCTCGGATTTTCATTTTTTTTTTGACGATCTAATGCCTTTAAATAAAAATCCATTTTAGAAATATATTCCGGTTTGAATTTCCCAATCTTCAGTTCAAAAGCTACCAAACATTGTAATCCCCTATGGAAAAATAATAAATCAATCCGAAAATCTTCTCCACCCACTTGTACTCTGTATTCTTCATCAATAAATGTAAAGTCCTTACCCACCTCAAGAATAAAATCTTTCATATTCTGGATAAGACCTTTTCTCAAATCAGACTCTTTAAAATTCTTTGGCAAATCAAGAAATTCTATGATGTATGAATCCAAAAATGTCTTTCTTCTACAGTTTTTGCTTTTGACATAATTGTCAAATGATTCGTCCAACTAATTTGTGTCAGCAGTGCTGACACAAATTCATATCTCTCATTCATCGATTTTCCCGAGAACAGGAAAATCAGCTTCGATAACAAAAATAGAGACCTATATAGATTATACCATTATCTTTGGCTAAAATACATATTAAAAACCTCCCAAGGAACATTCCCTGAGAGGTTTGTAAAATTCTTTTTGAAATTGTTCGTCCCCAAACGGATGATTAACGTTTAGATAATTTACACCCTTGTAAATACAAGGCATTTCAGCCATTTTGTAAGCAACGTGTAAGAAGTTCAATTTGTATGAATTATTATGCACTCTGAACTAACTGAATCAATATATTTTATCTTCATCATACCGAGGTTCTTTCTGTTTCCTTCCAGTCTTGATACACTTCTGTATTTCCTCTATAATCTCCTGATCTGTTTTGGTAAATCCCATATAAAAGAAATAGTTTTCTCCAAAACAATCCTCATAGGCTTTCAATGCTTCTTCCAGTTTCATAATCACCACTAAACTTTCTATTGAACACTCTGAACAATCGTGTTATATTATAGATGTAAAGAGAACAACCGCCCACTGGGTGAGTTGACCGGATAAATTGAGAAGCAAAGCCACCCGAACCGACCAAAGTATCAGGGTGGTTTTTGCTATGTATTGCTACTTACAAAACGTAAAAACAAATGTAAGCAATGCAAGAATGAACATTCCGAAGGCTATTAAGTCTTTGAAATCAAAATGATTTTTGTTGTCCATCAGCATCACCCCCATTCTTCAAGAATGAGGTCAAGCCACCCTGTAACACGATTGTTCCCTACACTGGTATTTTACCACGTTTGAATACCTCTGACAACTCATATAATCGTTATATAAGCATTAAAAAAGCACTAATGATATTTTTATCACTAATGCTTTTATACTCTGTATATGAGATTATTTCTTTAATAGTTCGACCACATTCAGAAGTACATCAATCAACTCCTGATTTCCTTTATTTGCTGCCAAATCAACAGCAACTGTTTTTCCCATGTGAACCCCTTCACTATTTGACCAGGAAGGTTTAGATACTGATAGACGCATATTTTCACGATATAATCTTAATTCATTCCCCTGAATACTTACAAGTTCCGGCTGTTCCTTCTCATAAAATTTTTCATAGTTTGTTTTCATGATTTTAATTTACCCTTTCATTCAAAATCTGTTCCAGTTCTGCAATTTTCTTTTCCTGATCATCTGTCCTGATACCACTTAAAATAACATTACAAGTTGCTGTGATACTATTCGCTGTCTTGGTATCAAGTTCACCTTTATATGTCATATTTGCCACCTTTGCAAGTGCTTTTCTAATATTATCCGGGGTATCAAGTTTCAAGTTTCGTTTTGCCATTATGTTCCCCCCTATAAATCATCTAAAACAATTGAAGTTCCGTACTTGCTAGGATATTTTTTTGCAACCATATCAAGTGTATCAATAGCAGCACCTTTTGAATCACAGGTAAACACTAATTGTTTATGTTGGTCTGCATAATCCCATAATTGGATTATTAAACTCCATTTACCATCCCTGTTTCCTGACGGAAGTATAATACCTTCTCTTATTGCCATGTCCCCCTGTTGATAATTACCTGCTTTTACACAAATCCTATTTGCCATTATGTCCCACCTCCTGTATGATAATTTACACCTTTCGTATCGTCTGTTAGTTCATCTTCACCATATATGATTACTGCACTATATGGTCTATCTCCATACAGTTCTTCTAACTCTCTTTCTACCTGACAAGCGGTTGCTTCATCCGGCACTATAAAAGGAGCAAATGTTATAACAATATCTCTTATTTTCTTCTTTACCTTAATAATCAACCTATCTAAATGTTTCATCTATTTCACCTTTCAAAAATGCTCCCGGCAAGGAGGAAACCGGGAGCATATACCAAAATAATACTATTATGCAGTTACTGCCTGATAATAAATAGCCTTTGCTTTATTATCTAACACAAAAGCATCATAACAAATTCTTCCTTCCACCAGTGAACCACTAATACCCGGTGGATCCTGATGGATTTTGTAATCTTCCAATTTAGTAGGTGCAACTGTAGCAACCGGATGAGCAATCATAAAGCCGAAGTTTTCAGGAAGCCTTGAAGATGGCACTTTGATAATATTGCATCCATCAATTGTAGCAATAACACCTTTTACCCTCATTTCATTAGAAATATCTGTTTCCATGATGATATCTTTACACTGTTTCATCAGAAGATAAACATCAGGTGTTACCACAATAACTCTGCTTGTTTCCGGCACATCTGCATCATCAAGTACAGCATTTCCTTTAATAATTTCTAAATAAATATTTTCAGGGGTAAGTTTTACCGCACTTGGTTTTGTTCCTGCCTTGCTGCACATTACCCCATACACATAAGAATCAACCTCCGGAATAACAACTTCACGCTGCTGTCTTTCCAATGCAGAAGCAGCCTGTACCTGTTTCTTTGTTTCATCTGTATCTAGTTTGTCAATAGCAAATGTGAAAGAACGGTCTTTCGTCAATGTCATTTCTTCGGTTACTGCATCAAGCCCTTGAATCTGCCCATACCGGGAGTTATTGCCCCCTGTACCTGATCTGTCATAATCATTCATTTCTGCTGTAGTGACTTTATACACTTTGATAGTATGTGCACCTGTCCAATCAAAATCAGTATTGGTCAGGAGTGATTTTTTACTTTCCGCTGTGAATTTTTCATCCACATACGGTTCAAATTTAGTTGCTAACTGAATAGCCATTATTTAATCAATCCTTTCTATTTCAGCCCCATAGCCTCACGCAACGGATCACCAAAAACGCCATTCTTCCCTCTTGGAAGTGTGTTCTCAATGACATGCCTCTGGGGTAGTTTATTATGTTCAGTCTGTTCATTGTCTTTGAACCCTCTGGTATTTTCTATTACATCAATAGCAGCTTTTAGGGATTCTTCATCATCATATCTAAGAACGCTTGCTAAGTTCTTCGGAAGTCCTTTTTCTGCAAGAAGTTCCTTTGCCCTGATCTGCATTTCCCTTTTATTCAATTCTTCTTCCCTTTTATTCAGTGCCTGCTCATTGCTTGCCTTTGCTTCTGCCAGTCTTTTACCAACAATAGCGTTCACCTGCTCCTGTGTAAAGGTTTTTTCCTGCTGTTCCGTCGCAGTCCCGGTTGTGTTCTGATTTTCCATAATTTTTCCCTTTCTCTTTTACGTCTTCGGTAGACTATTTTTCCAAACAAATAAGGCATGAGATAACCAAAAGATTTGATTATTCCCATGCCCTGAAATCAAGACTAACACCCTTCGTGCGGTACTCATGCCATATTTATTTATGGTCAGAATACCATATATAGGGGATATAGTCAAGAAAAACCGCTTATTTAGTGAGCTTATGCGACATTGGTACTGTCAAAACCGTATGCCTAAACCCGTCTTTTGGTGCAGTTTCACGCACTTTTGTATCTGGAAACAGCCGTTTTACTGCCGCTTCATGTTGCAATTTCTTATCTAGTTCATTCTCTGAATATGTAACTCTAATCTTCATATATGCACCCCTATTTGTTTGTTTTGAAAATCGGTAAAAGTTGCATATTATACCACCGTCCGATTCAGGTGCTGCAACACCGTTCCCGGAAGGGTGGCAAAATATTTTATTGTTTACTCTACTCTTTCATAAACTGTTCCGTTGCTAATCTGATATTCCATGGTGTGAAGCTTCCCTTTACTTTCCTTCATAGCTCTGATTACAACATCATTATCAGAGACTTCCACACCTGTAATATAGCTCCCCTTCATTTCTCTCATTACTTCTAATTCACAATTTACAAATACTTTTTTCTTCATAGTCTTTTACCTCTCTTTTATTCAAATTTTATTAAAATAAAAAATATGTTCCAGAACCCATATAATCGCTATATGCACATTTTTAATTGACAGTTGATAAAATACACCGCCACATGGTAAACTATGGTTGTTCAGGTTATATGTTTACCATATGGCAAGCCCTTATGTAAATTGATTATGTAAGGGCTATTTTTATTAAATTAAACACCTTTTCCATAAATAATCTTGTGTGTTCATCTATAGCATCTAGGCTTTTCTTTCTCCATTTTTCAAACTCTTCCTCTGTAAAAGAAGCAGCTATTTTTGTCATTTCCACAATTTGTGGGAACTTCTCCATAATTATATCTTTTTCAGTCATTGCGTGATCACCTCTATTCATTTTTCAAAAATGTCTGTAGCAAGGTACGAACATAGAATAATTCTTTATTGCTTATTCCATGCAGCATGTCATAAATATCAATGTAAATATTATACCCATCAATGCTTTCTTGAACATCTTCCCAAAAACCATACAGTAAATTATAAACTTCTGGAATTTTTCCTTCTTCAAATAAATCTAATAATAACCGTATTGATTCAGCAGAATTTGACACCGAACCCTCTTCACGTATTTGCTCATCTTCTTCTAAAATTTCCGCAACCCTCTGCATGTCCCTCAAATCCTGTACATCTTCAAGTTTACTTACAATATTTTTGATAGCTGCCCTATGCTGTTTCTTAGTCAATTTTTTCATATCGTTTACCTAACCTTTCTTTATTCTGCCGCACATACATTTCTTAAACCGGGAATGTTACAAGGTATTTCTGCCAGTTTTCTACATTCTGCCAAACGCTCAGGTGTATAAAGTTCTGGATTTCTTCTCTCACATTCCTCTATCACTGCTAATTCCTCTTCATTGCTCATCATCCGAAGATTTAATACTGGAACTTTCACATGATCTGTTTTCTTCATCTCTGTTTACCTACCTTTCTTAACAAAATTTTATAATCTCTTCCATACATTCTTTTAAATATCCTGGAGCAAGGTACAACTGTTGCAATGGCTGACAGTTTGAATCCACCTCAACAACGGACATTACTAACTTATCTTGTTTCGCATATTCAATAATAAGGTTGCTTGTTAAATCTTGGTCTGTCATTCCTTTATACTGATATGCAGCTAAATTGATGTGTTTATCAACTCCCTTTTCTTTGTAATCGACCACCAACAAACGTTTCTTCGGTGCATTCTCCCCGAATGGACTTAACAGCGTATCCATAATTTCGGATTTCTCTAATAAATTTTTATCAAATTTTCTCATATTCTCACCTTTCATATATAACATTACTATTTCTTTCATTCCTTTTGTTGCTACTCTCATGAAATCAAGAAACAAAAGAAACAAAAAGAATAGTGGTATATATCAACTTGTCATTTCTACTTTGTGTACTTTTGAAGCCTTCCCCTTGCTAATTTCTGTATGTACAATCTTATCACTGTATAAAAATCCTTGTATTCTTGCTAATTCCTTCCCCAGTTTTTGAGAAGTTAAGTCAATAGGAGCTCCATATTCCCGGCTTTTTTCAAGAATTTCATTACAGCGTCCCTGCCAGATACCATTATTTTCTTCCAGTAACTTCAAAAGCGTTTTTCTGATATTGCCTGTTAGATATTCTGCATATTTCAATTCATTTTCTTGCTTTGCTGCTTCTAGTTCATAATTATCACCCTGACGTATCCATTTACATAAATCTTTATTAAATATAACAGGGTATTCTTCAAAGGTAACATCACGCCCGGTCACTGACATTTTTGTGAGCGTGTCACTCCGTTTTTCTTTTGTCAAAACGATCATATCATCCGCTGCACCTGCAACACCGTATGTACCAGTTATATTTGCAAAAGGGTCTGTAGGGTCTATTCCTTTTCTTGTATGTGTAACAAGAATAACTGAAATATTACGCTGATCAGCAAATTTCTTTAACTCTCCAGCTTCACGTGAATCTATAGCATAAGCTGATTCCTTCCCGTTAGGTATTCCCCTGATTTTCACAAATGTATCAATAATGACCAATTTTGTTTCAGGATGTTTATCTAAGAAATCTTCCAAATATTCTATAAACCCATCCCCTAAGGGTGGGACATCTATCGCAATTTCAAGTCCTGCCGGAAATGGTTTTCCATTGGTAATCTTCAACATACGTTCTTTTAATCGATCTAATCTGTCTTCTAACGCAAGATAAAGAACACCGCATTGATTTGTAGGAAATCCCATAAAGTCTGTACCAGATGCAACAGCTATACTTAAATCAAGCATCATCCATGATTTCCCGTATTTTGGTGGACTTGCGACCAATTCCAACCCAATAGGAATCAGTTTATCAACAACAAATTCTGTTGGTTTTATTTCAGTCTGAAATAGTTCAGCAGCATTGATTGTTTTTAATCCACGATTTTCTAAATCTTTGAATGTCTCATCTCTTAAAATTGTAACCAATTCACTTTCCGGCAATGGCTCAGAAAAAATATACTTATTCGTATTAAAAATAATACGCTCAATTATTTCTCTATCAAACTTCGTGTTATATACAAAATTTGTTACCATTTTTGAAAGAACACTGTTTCTTCCACCCTCTGCCATTCCAAAAGGTTCAGCAGAAGAATTAACCGGGTATAGTTCTTCTGGTATTTCCTGAATCTGTTCAGGCTCATACAGTGGTGGAAAACGAGCCACCCCATTACACTTTAGACGGATAAAGGTTGAACCACCATGCAGATCAGCTATAAACCCACACGCAAGTTTTATATCTTGACCATCTTTAAATTTCCAGTTCTTTGGCTTTTTCCAAATACTGTGAATTTGATTATTTTCAGGATTTTCAAAAATTAGAGATTCCCAATCATTATCTACTGCCATATTCCAAAAAGCATCTGATAATTCTTTTGAATCAAAACTAATGTCAATGAAATCCTGGTTCAGCACCGTACCACAGTTTTCATCATTTTTGACATCTTCCCATGAATGCCCCGGCATACCTTTTATTTTTTCAGCCGGAACACATTTCCCGTTATCGTCTAACTTTCCATGGAAATATGTCTTAAATGCTTCTGAATTTCCTTTCCATTCATTCATCTCTAAGTTACCTTTCTACATATTTTCGTTTTCCATGTCAATTAGCTTTTCAACAGGAACATCAAGTGCCTTTGCAATTTTTCTTGCTGTTGCATCAGAGCAAGATTTACCATTTTTAATAAAATTGATTGTCGTTCTTGAAACCCCTGATATTGTAGCAAGCTGTTTTTGGGTAATGTCCCGCTTTGTCAACTCTGTGACCAGTTTGATTCTGTTAATCCTCATTGTATTTCTCCTTTCTTTTCAATATTGAAAATTTTATTGACATTATTATAATAATTCTCTATAATGAAAATGTCAATACATTTGTTTTAAAATATTTTCACTTCTGAAAAAATATGGTATCATACAAGAGGAGGTGAAAAGTTTGGGAGTTAATGAACTTGTACAAATAGGTACTAGAATTAAAGAATTACGTTTAAAAAGAGGATTGAAGCAAAAAGAATTGGCTGATAAAGTTCAAATTCCATATAGTACATTTGCTAATTATGAGAATAACAAAAGAGAACCCAATCAAGAACAAATCGAAAAAATTGCAGAAGCTCTTGGGGTTACTTCTTACAATCTTTTAGGAATTTCCACAGAGCAATTACTACAGCCATTAAAAAATGAAGTCAAATTTTTAAATTATCTTTCATCTTTGGGATATGAGTATGTTGATACATTTTTGGATAATGACTATGGATATGATAGATGTATTCACATAATCTCTGAAAATAAAGATATTCCTCTCACTAAAGAAGAATATGAAAACCTAAAAAGAAATATAAAAAATGACATTGATTTAGAAATTGAACGTTTAAGACAATACAAACGCATATAGTCAAAAACCGCCCCTGTTGCAGCAGGAACGGTTTTGAATAGATGTAACCCATAAACCTATAAAGGAATATGTGATACTTCCAAGACAAAATTAGTATAGCACATTCCTTTATTAAATGCACCCATTTTTAGAAAGGAATGATACTATGAAATTACCTAATGGTTATGGCAGCGTTTACAAACTGCCGGGAAATAGGCGAAAACCTTGGGCAGTACGAATCACCGTATCACGCAAGGAAGGCAAAGACGGTACTACACATTGGAAGTACAAATACTTAGGATATTATGAATCTCAGCAACTTGCATTAAACGCACTTGCACACTTCAATGAAAACCCCTATGATATGGATGCCAACAAAACTACCTTTGCAGATGTATTTGAAAAATGGTCAGCAGAACACTTTCCAAAAGTATCGCAATCTAATATTCATGGTTACAATGCTTCATATAAGCTATGTGAATCATTATATAACATGAAATTTGTTGATCTTAGAAAATCCCACTTGCAGAATATTGTTGACACCTGCGGAAAGAATTATCCTACGTTGCGAAAACTTCGGGTACTATTCAATGTCATGTATAAGTTTGCTATGGAAAATGATCTATGCAGCAAGGACTATTCCCAATACATTGACATCCGACAATACAAAGACCGTAACCCAAATAAATATGATCGCAAACCGTTCACCAAACAAGAAATTGAAGTTCTTTGGAATACTGTTGAATCAGATGAATATTTGCAGTTCCCTTTAATTCTTGCTTATACCGGATTGCGTATTGGTGAGTTTTGGAATTTAAAACCGGAAGATGTACACCTTGAAGAAAGATGGTTTTATGTCAGAGAATCAAAAACAGATGCTGGAATCAGAGAAGTACCTATTGCAGAAAAAATTGTACCATTCTTTGAACATTGGCTAAACAAAAGAAATGAATATGTATTTACCAACAGACAAGGTAGAAAATTCCTTGACCGCAATTTCAGGGATTCTTATTGGAAACCTATGATGGAATTACTGAACATGGAACATAAGCCACATGACACCCGGCACACCTGCGTTTCACTTCTGACAGAAGCAGGGGTTGATGAAAGGATCATTAAAAAGATTGTCGGACATAAAGGAAAAGGTGTGACAGAAACCGTATATACTCACTTAGATTTAGAAATCAAACTTGAAGCAATTAATAAAATATAGGCATAAAGAACCCCCGGAAACTTTCATTTCCGGGGGATTTTGTATAGTTCTCTTTGTAAGCAACCTGTAGGCAACGTGTAAGCAACACTACCGAGCTGCTGTGAGCATCCACGAGCGACACCAAAATGAACACATAAGAAAACCCCTTGAAAATGCAGTATTTTCAAGGGGATATAAATTTCTGTTCTTCTCTTTGATAACCTTAATATTATCTCTTAGTGAACTGAAATTAACGTTTAGGAAACTTGGAAGGCTTGATTTTACTGGGTTCTTGGAATGTGGTGTTGCAAACACGTTACAAACACAGGACTTCTCATTACTCCTCAGAACTCCTCTAAATTGTCAAAGAGGGAGAATTAACCCAAATGCGTGTCTCCCTCTTTTTTCTTACAATATCCCTCAAACTCAATAATATAATTCTATTCTTCTCGTTTTATTCCTCTGAAAAACACTTTTCTCTCATTTTGGAAATTACTCCTTGACATATTTCATCTACTGTGGAATATGTTCTTTTATCCGCTTTATCTGGATTTTCAATTAAATTAACAATCTTAATCTCCATGTCTTTATCGATATCAGCAAACACATACTCGTAAAAATCCATTGTTCTAAATTCCATTGTTTTCTTATCAATTTTAAATGGTTCTTTTTTCTCATTTGGATTCGTATTTTCCACAATATACTCTTCATCCGTACATTTAAAGTTCAATGTTTTTTTCATATCGCTTCATCCTTCCTAAAATAGTTTGTAAACCACCATCAATATTATCAGCAACAATTTTTAAAATACTATACTCATCATTTTCGTATTCTAATGCTCCAGACTTTATCTCCAATCGACCATTTTCTTTGCAAAGGAAAATAACATTATCAACATCAAGATTTACAATAAATTGAGGATTATGTGTAACCATAATCACTTGGCGATTCTGCCCCATATTTCTAAATTGATCTAATACTTTTTCCTTAATTGCTTTTTGAGAAATATGATCTTCTGGCTGATCGATTAAATAAATCCCTTTATCCCTTGTTTCACCACAAATAAGTGTAAAATACATTTGTGCATCAAAACCAGAGGATACTTCTTCAAAAACGTCCATTGTTTCTTCAATAATTGTATTTCCAATTTTAAAATCTTTATCTAATTTACTATTTATTTTCATTTTAAGAACCCCTAATGGACTAACGGATTCGTCATCTGATGGATAGTTTTTGATAAACTCCTTCAATTCTCTTTCTGTTACACTTTCCGTATCTAATACTTTCCCCCTCTTCAATACATTTTTCAAAATCTCTTCAATGTATTCTTGTCCAATTTTCTCTATTTGTACCTTTGATATGAATTTATATTTATCAACTGGATTACACTCCGGTTCAATAACTACTGTTTTCACATTCGGTTCATATTTTTCAACTGACTCCTTTTTCTCTATCAGTTTACAAATATCTTGTATAGCCTCATTCTTCGACTCAACAAAATCAGAATAAACAGCTTGTTCATCAGTAATTTTTTTACTATACCTCTGTTTAAAATGTGCCATATAAGTATTATATACATTTATTTTCTCATTTTCTTGTTTCTGTGCCTTCAAAGTTTCCTCATATTTTTCCAACATAAGTTCAAAAACTTCTACTGTATTCTCGATAGATTGTTTATCTCTATCACGCAATACTTTATTGCACAAAATCTCCTTTAATTCTGAAATAACTGTTTCAAAATGTCCTATTAATTTCTGGATTTCTGTTATTTTTATCTTTTTTACTGTTCCAACAAACGTAAGACTTTTATCCAGAATTTCATCTACCGTAATATTAAACGATGGAAGTTCCTCCACCTTTTTATCATAGTCAAATTTGTTTTCTAAACACTCATATAAATTTTGTAAATCTTTCTCAACAAGACTTCGATATTTGCTAGCATTTATTTGTTCTGGATAAAACTGTGTCAAATACTTATTTGGTTTCATTCCATCTGAGTCAAATATTTCTCGTATTTCCCCTTGCTGATTAAACATGAATATATTTTCTTCTGGAACTTTCGTTTTTATTGATGTGTTATTTTTCTCCAAATATTTTTCGTACCCTTTTTTCAGTTTCCCATCATTTATTTTAGTATTATTTGTAATTGCATGAAGAAACAACGATTTCCCAATAGAATTATCTCCTATAATTACATTCAATCCCTTTGACATTGGTATACATACTTGATTCCCAGAAATATCCAATTCAATTTCTAAAATACTCTTTTCAACAGGATTAAAAAATTTATCCACTAAACTAATCCTGTGTCTATCTGTAACTGCCATTGCCAAACCTTTAAATGTTGGTAATGATTTAATATATGTAAACGCAAACTGCGTTTTTTCTTCTTTTTCAGTATTTGGATAATATTCCCAATTATGACAATCTGATCCCGTAATAAATCTTAGATTTTCACCCAAATCATTATCCTCTAAAAAAGCCTTATTATATATTTCATTCTTTTTATTTCTAAACTCATACGCATCAAAATAATCTAAAAAAACCAGTTCATTAAAAGTATCTTTTCCTAATACCATAACATCGTTTGCATGTGCTTTGTGTTGTGACGAAACCGTCTTTTTTTGATGTGCAATCATCACAAAATCAATATTTATTTCATTCAATATCTCAAAATAATCGTTTTTAGGATAAGCCCCTTTATTTTTTCTATATGCAGTCTTTCCTATTCCATTCTTCATTATTTGCTCAATGTTTTTTACTTTAGTATCATCCCTATCATCAAAAATAGTAACAATATGTATAACTTTCCCCTCTACAAATTCAACCGAAAATTCAATTCCCGGAAGGACTTTCTTTATACAGTTCTCCTCCGTTTCTTCACATTTTAACTTTTTATATATTTCATAATTAAATTCATCATGATCTGTAATCGCACATAATTCTATCTCATTATCAATCAATTTTTGAGTTAATACAGGTAAATTTTCCAATGTATTATTTGCCACTTTGTCCTTATCTTTATTTTTGGAATATACCGAATGAATATGCAAATCTATTTTTGTACCCTTACTTACTACTTTATCCATACTTACTTTCTCCTAATCTATCATTTGCTTTTGGTATGACTAATTACCCATTTCTTCGCTTATCTCTCTTCGACAATGGCATCAAAAATAGCTTCCTCAACAACCCTTACACATTCATCAAGATTTTTCTGGATATCCTTTCCCCAAAATCTAATTACAGTCCAACCTCTAAATAAAAGCTGCTTATTCACTTCATCATCACGTATCCTATTATTGGATATTTTTTTGAGCCAATAATCACTGTTGGAACCTCTCTCGATTCTGGGTTTCAAAATTTCCCAATCTTTTCCATGAAAAAATTCACTATCGCAGAAAATAGCAATTTTATATTTGGTTAAGACAATATCTGGTTTTCCCGGCAAACTCTTATCATTTTTCCGATAACGATATCCTTTATGCCACAATGCCTTTCTTAATCTCAATTCTATGCTAGTATCTTTTGCTCGAATACGTTGCATATTTTTCCTGCGCTGTTCTTTCGTTAAATTATCCATTTTAATTCTTCTTCAGCTCTTTACTTACCGCTTTTGCAACATACCAAAACATTACTGGAGGAATAGCATTTCCCAACGCTCTATACTGTGCAGCTTCACTTCCGACCAATTCAAAGTCATCTGGAAAAGATTGAATTCTTGCTACCTCTCTTGGCGTAAAACGTCTATATCTTTCACCTTCCATAAGTACCGGATCTGTACTATTTAAAGATACTTTCGCCAAATGAGCACCTACTGTATTACAAGGTTTATTGATATCCTGTGCTCTTCCCTTGTTCATACTCTCACGTTTTTTCATCATTCCTGCAACTGCTCGCTCACTAAAAAAATACTTTTCATCTACACGTTTTTCAATTACAGTTTTTAATGGTGTATATTTAGTTTCATCCTCTATCTCTGCTTCAGGAAATGAAAATGTTATGTTCAAATCTTTTCTGAATCCAACAATTATAACACGCTCCCTTTTTTGTGGGACACCATAATCTGCCGAATTCAAAATCTGATATTGTACATCATAACCGCTTTCTTCAAATTCCTTCAAAATCAGCGGAAATGCACTTCTCTTATTCGCTGTAAGTATTCCTTTTACATTTTCTGCAATAAAGCATTTAGGCTGCCGCCCTCTTAAAATCCTACACATTTCAAAAAAAAGTTTTCCTCGTTCATCTTTTACTCCCAATCGTTTCGGATTTTGTGCTACAATAGAAAACGATTGACATGGAAACCCTCCTGTTAAAATGTCAAACTCTGGTATTTCTTCTGTTTTCACTTCTCTTATATCTCGATTGTCTGGTGTTATCCCAAAATTCTCTTTAAAAATCTTGCATGCATTATCATCTATATCGTTAGCGTACACAATCTCCATACTATTGGAATTATAATATTTACCCAAAAAATCAAAATCACCGAGCAATCCAACATCGGTTCCTCCACATCCACAAAACAGCGACGCAACTTTTAATTTTTCCATGTTAACAACTCCTCAAATTGTCCTACTTCTTTAGGATCGAATGTTATATCTGCACCATCAGAAGGTATCATATTTATCTTATCCTTTTTATAAAGTCCAACTGGATCCTGTAATAAAAATAACTTTCGTTCATTCTTACTTAACATCAACCGATATACATAATATCTGTCATGTGTACTGCTTGCAGTATTCCACTCATTTTTTGTAAGATGTATTCGATTGAAATGTAATGGCTTTGAACTAATCGTTGTTTTTACCTCTATATATCGTTTTCTTTCATCCAATTCTACTGAACTAATATCATATCCAACCGCAAACTGTGTAGGTATTCGTTTAATCAAATGTAACAAGTCTTCACGACCGCCTAACTTAATTCTCATGCATTCATGCCCGTGCACTAAATTTTCCCCTATATCACCAATATCTTTTGTTGTCAGCTGATCAAAATATTGTATGATACGCTTTTCTAATATGTTATCTCTTTGAATTAAATCCGATAAACCACTTGTTTCTACATTTGCTGTATTTTCCTTTAACTGTCTTAATTCTTCCTCATCGCTTGCAATATATGCCAAAATATCTGTAGAGAAATCTGTATCTGCCATATCTCTATTGACATAAGAAAACCAACCTCTGATACATGCTTTGACATCTTCCATAGTTCCGCTTTTTTGGCAAATCATTTTATCATACTCATCGAACCATTCATTAGATTCACAAAACTTTACTATAGATTCCTCTTCCAAAGTATTCAAATAATAAGTTCTGCTATCATATGTTTTTAAAAGGTTAGCAATTTCCATATAATCAATAATATCTCCAGCATATCTTATAACATCGCCAGTCTGATCATATGTGACTCCATTTTCCCTATTTTGAAAAATTCTGTCCCATGTTCTCTCTACTCCTTCACAGTCTCTTGTAACTCGCAAATCATTGAATATACAATGGCACACTTCAAATTTAGTAATACCAATAGAATTTCCACCATCACGATTAGCATATTTCAATAACTTTAAAATATATTGAGCTGGTTTAAAATGAATTCCTTCTTCAATTTGTTCCAAAACTCTGTTTGGCTTTATATGCGCTCCCGGATACTGGAAATTATAAAGAAATGTTTTAAAACACTCTACTAAATCTCCACTCTTGGCAAGTTCTATCGCACGCCTTCCTGGTTTATCTGTTGTATCTGTATGTTCTATAAAGCCAAATAATGCTGAGATTTCTGTTCTCCAATTATTTATGGTCTTTAATTCTCTATGTGCATTTCCCGGATAACGGAATAACGCTGCATTTACTTCCTCTACAAACTTATCTACTTCTTTTTCACCAACACGAGAAATTTCTTCAGCAACATAAATCAATACATTTTCTATGTCCCCTTTAAATCTAGGACGAACATGATGTACTCTAAAAAAATATTCTTCTGGAACTTTATACTCTTCCACTATTATTCATCTCCTAATGCTTTTTTCAACTGTTCTGCAATGCATTGTGCCATTAGTGGAGGAACTGCATTGCCTACTTGCCTAAACTGTTGCGTCTTATTTCCCAAGAAAATAAAATCATCTGGAAATGACTGTAGTCTTGCACACTCCCTAACAGTAGGTACACGATTATACTTATAATGAAAATGGTGTCGATGGCCTGTATCGATTGTTGGTGCTGGTTTATCACTCGCAAATCTTGTCCACGCAACATGAAAATTTCTACTATTTATGTATTCATCCGGCAGGTCTTTATAATTTCCTCCATCTGGAACTAAAGAAATTATTTTTTTTACTCGGTCAGAGTGATTAGCCGCAATGTGATTTTTAACCACTTCAGAATTTTTACGCATTATTTTCTGATACTCATTTTGTGGCTGCATCAAATAATCTAAACCCTCTTCTCCAAGTTCGTCCTCTAATGTTGGTAAATCTGACAATGCCATACTGCAACTCACCTTATTTTCACGTATTTCAGGGTACACAAATTCTCCCTCTTTGATTCCTACAAATACCACTCTCTTTCTATTTTGTGGGACACCATAATCAGCCGCACATAATATCTTGTATTGAATATGGTATCCCATCTCTGTAAACTTTTCTATAATGCTATCTTTAATCTGACCACCAAATAATCCTACTAATCCCGGCACATTTTCTATTACAAATGCTTTAGGCTGTATTTCTTTCACTAAACGAATATATGATAAATATAATTTATTTCTAGGATCGTCAAACTTTCTAGGACCCGAAAGCGACATTCCCTGACACGGCGGTCCACCAATAATTACATCAATTCTTTGATCACCAATTAGCGGTTTAATATCCTCTTCATATGTTACTTCTGTTATATCTCCGCAGATTGATTTAGCACCATAATGATTCAGTTCAAATGTTTCTAAAGCTTTTGAATCATTATCTATTCCTAGTAAAATATTATATCCTGCCTTTTCAAATCCATAAGACAGACCTCCGCAACCGCAAAATAAATCTATTGCATTTAACTTATTTTTCATTATGTTTCTTTGCCTTTCTGTTATCATCAGGTTTTTCCGCATTTTCTGGAATTGCCCATGCCTCCCCCAATTTAAATGTACCTTCTATCCTATTTTCAGCACACAATATTTGCACACGTCTCTGTGAAATTTTCCATTTCTTTGCCGCTTGACTTGCTGTTATATATCCCATAACTTTACCTCACCTTCTTCTTTTATTATATTCTACGGGACGAACAAACGCAAGAAAATTTTATCGAATATTTGTTCTTTCCCAGTATCTTCTCCACCTCCTTCTTATCGTTCTCTATCCATTGATTTTTTCTTGACTGACCGTTTCGGCTGCTGTCTGCCTTCCTGCTGATAGCGGTGCAACTTTTCCAGTACACTCGCTTTTTTCGGCTGCTCCAACGGTTTTTCTTTCTTCTGTTCCGTCTGATTTTTCCATACCCTTAGTTCTTCGTTGTATTCTATAATCAATTCTTCTGCCTTGTTATAAACCTTCTGAAAGGCTTGCACATTGGGATAGCCTTCCCGCTTTACGATCTGTTCCAAACTCTTATGCAGACGCTTTTCCAAATCCTCTAACAGTTCAATTCGCCCTTCCAGAGATTTTCGCTCT
>URHS01000039.1 GCA_900547685.1 uncultured Blautia sp.
GCTTGAGTTCAGAAGTTTGAGACCAGCCTGGCCAACATTCATTTCACCTCCTGGTTTATTTCATTATCTTTCATATATGTTAAAAGGGAAGTTTGAATTTTCCTCTTTTACCACCTTTGCCACCCATTAGACCGGGCATTTGCTTCATCATTTTCTTAGCCTGTTCAAACTGCTTTACCATACGATTGACTTCTGACACATCCACACCTGCACCTTTTGCAATACGGTATTTTCTTGATGGATTTAAGATTTCCGGATGAGAACGTTCTCTCGGTGTCATAGACAAGATTATTGCTTCTTTACGAGCCATATCCTTCTCATCAACCATACCTTCCAAATCCTTCATCTGAGAGCCCACACCTGGAAGCATACTCAGCACACTGGACAAACCGCCCATATTTTTCATCTGGTTCATGCTTTCCAGATAATCATCGAACCCAAAAGAGTTTTTACGGAACTTCTGTTCCATTTCTTTTGCTTTTTCCTCATCCAGATTTGCCTGTGCCTTTTCAATCAGACTCATTACATCTCCCATACCTAAAATACGGGATGCCATACGTTCCGGATAAAACTGTTCTAAATCAGAAAGCTTTTCACCCATACCAACGTATAAAATCGGTTTTCCACTGATTGCCTTTATAGAAAGAGCAGCACCGCCTCGGGTGTCACCATCCATCTTTGTCAGTATGACGCCGTCAATTCCCACCTTTTCACCAAAGGTTTCTGCTACATTTACGGCATCCTGACCTGTCATGGCATCTACTACCAGCAAAGTCTGATCCACAGTAATAGCTTCTTTGATTTTTTCCAGCTCTTCCATCATATCTTCATCAATATGAAGACGACCTGCTGTATCCAAAATCAAGACATTATACTTCTCATTTTTTGCATGTTCGTAAGCAGCTTTCGCAATGTCTACAGGACTGTTCTTATCACCCATAGAAAATACATCTACACCCTGTTTTTCGCCATTTACCTGAAGCTGTTTAATTGCTGCAGGACGGTATACATCACAGGCCGCTAAAAGAGGCTTTTTGCCTTTAGACTTCAACTTTCCTGCCAATTTTGCAGTAGTCGTTGTTTTACCGGCTCCCTGAAGCCCCACCATCATGAGAACGGTTACTTCATTTCCTGATTTTAAGGCAATCTCTGTTGTCTCACTTCCCATAAGTTTGACAAGTTCTTCGTTTACAATTTTGATTACCATCTGTCCCGGATTCAAACCAGACATTACATCCTGTCCAATGGCTCTTTCCTGTACCGCTTTCATAAACTGTTTTACTACCTTAAAACTTACATCGGCTTCTAATAAAGCCATTTTTACTTCTTTTAAGGCAGCTTTTACATCGGCTTCCGTCAGACGGCCTTTTTTTCTTAAGTTTTTGAATACATTCTGTAGTTTGTCTGTTAAGCTTTCAAATGCCATCTGTTATAACTCCTCTAAAATTTCCTGAGAAATATTTTCCACTTGGAAAACTAATTCCTGTTTGCTAAGCTTTTCACATTTTTTACTCAGTTCGTGAATACGATGAACTTTTTCTTTGATATTTAAAAACTTCTCTACCAAATGCAGCTTTGCCTCATAATCCTGCAAAGCCTTATTGCAGCGCTTGATGTTATCATGCACTCCCTGACGGCTAATTCCCAAGTCATCAGCTACTTCACTGAGCGAGTAATCATTTAAGACTACATCTTCATAAATTCTTCTTTGATGAACTGTCAGCAGTTCACCATAAAAATCATACAGTAAAGTCTGCTCTACAAATTTCTCCATTCGCATCACCTTGCTTATCATACAACAGACTTTCCCTGCTGTCAAGTATTTTTTCTTGACAACTTTTTATTTATAAATTCATCCATACTTCCACTTCGAAATCCCTGTACATCTAAGGTGATATACTGAAATCCGATTTCTTGTAAATGTTTTACGATTTCTTGGGATTTTTCCAAAAAATCAGAAAAAACTTCTTTCGGAATTTCAACTCTGCAAATTTCTCCGTGAAGTCTTATTCGCACTACCAAAAAACCGCAGTCTTTTAAATAGTCCTCTCCTAAAGCAATCTTCTTTAAATCTTCTGTCTTAATTTCTGTACCATAAGGCAGTCTTGTAGCCAAGCACGGTGTAGAAGGACGGCTTGCAACAGAAATCCCCAATTCTTCTGCCAGTTTTCTTACTTCTGCCTTTGTAAAACCGGCTTCTGCCAATGGACTTAACACCCCCAACTCCTTAATTGCCCTTAATCCCGGGCGATATACGTGCAAATCATCCTCATTGGTTCCCTCCATGATAACAGAAATTCCCTGTTCTTCTGCATAATCCATAAGCTTTTGAAACAAAGTTTTTTTACAAAGATAGCATCTGTCTTTTGGATTAAATCGTATTTCTTCCTGCTCCAATTCATTTACAAAAATCACTTTATGGACTGCACCTGCTTCTTTTGCTACTTTTTGAGCAATTTCCAAATCACAGGGTGGATGCAGAACTGTATGAAAAGTTACTGCATGAATTTTTCCGGCTTTTTTATGCTGTTGTAAGCATTCTTTCGCTAACATTAGAAGAAGACTGCTGTCCACACCTCCTGAAAAAGCAATACAGATCTCCTTCTTTGTATATTCTTTCATTTTTTCATACAAATCCCTCTTTTTTTCTTCATAAGTTTTCATAGTATCCTCCTGCCACGGCAGATGCTTCATCATATATATCTCTGTAAGCTCTTCCCGTTTCTTCGCACACCCTCTTTACAGTTTCAAATTCCGGATAACAAAATTTCTGCCCGTGATGTTCACATACTTTCACCGTAACTTTATATCCGCCTTTCAATACAATTTCTTTAAACGTTCGAGGTAAAATTCTACGCTTTTCTTCATATCTGCGTAATCCTATACTGGTGGTTTCTCGAAAAATAATATCTTCCAATACTTCCTGCTGCTCTTTTTTGCATAATACCTGCAGCATATAGGCAACTCTGTTTTTCTTCATATAAACAGGAAAACAAGAAGCATCTAATGCACCCGCTTTCATTAAACATTCGATAGCATATCCTAATTGTTCTCCACTGCAGTCATCCACATTTGTCTCTAAAACCTGTACTGTATCTTTTTCTTTTTCTGAAACTTCCGTATCCGAACAAAGCAAAAGTTTTATCATAGCACCATTCTCATCTTTTTCAAGCACCGTCTGTATAAGACAGCCAGATGCTTTTTCTGTTTTCCATTCTCCGAAAACAGCCAGAAAACAGACAACTCCCAGACTTAAAAGTTCTCCTTTTTCAGGCTGCAATTCTACGGGAATACGATGCCTCTGTAAAATGTGAAAAATAGAAACAGATTTTTTTTCAAAAGTTTCTTCATTATTTCCTTCCAAAAGAGCTGAAAAACAAATTTTCTCACATTCCAAAGTATCCAGAAGTCTCCCCAACTCTTCCTGCTGCATCTTATATTGTTCTTTATCTTCTCCTGATTCTTCTAATAGAGCATATACCTGTGCAAGTTTCTTTGCGGTTGCAGTATTTAACTTTTTTTTCATAGACAAATTCTGCTTTGCTGCCAACTTTTTTAAACCTTCTATTAAAATCTGACAATTTAATCTATTTTTATACGTCAGATAAAGTCTATTCCCCATATTTTTATCCCTTCATCATTTTTCAGTAAATTTTATCATATTTCTTCTTTCCTGAACAGTCTAAAGAAAATCCATATTTTTATATTGTATCTTCCTTTTTCCAATGATAAAATATTTCTATAAATATTTACAGGAGGATGGAAGATGGAAGTATCAAATGTATATTTTACAGATTTAAGAGTGAAAAACGGTGATAATCTTCTCACAAAATTACAAAGATTAATCAAAACTGCCGGAATTGGAAATATTGATTTCACAGACAAATATGTTGCTATTAAAATGCACTTCGGAGAACCTGGAAATCTTGCATTTCTGCGCCCTAATTATGCAAAGGCAGTTGCTGATGTAATAAAAGAATTAGGAGGAAAACCTTTTCTTACAGACTGCAATACTTTATATGTAGGAGGAAGGAAAAATGCTCTCGACCATTTAGACAGTGCTAATTTAAACGGCTTTAATCCAACTACAACAGGCTGCCAGATTATCATTGCCGATGGTCTGAAAGGTACAGACGAAGCCTTAGTCCCTGTAGAAGGCGGCACTTACATAAAAGAAGCTAAAATCGGACGTGCTGTTATGGATGCAGATATTTTTATCTCTTTAAGCCATTTTAAAGGACATGAAGCAACGGGATTTGGCGGCGCTTTAAAAAACATCGGAATGGGCTGTGGCTCCAGAGCCGGAAAAATGGAAATGCATTCTGCCGGAAAACCTCATGTGGACCAAAATTTATGTGTTGGCTGTCAGATGTGTGCAAAAATCTGCGCCCATGATGCTCCGGAATTTAAAAATAAAAAAGCAACCATTAACCACGATAAATGTGTTGGCTGCGGAAGATGTATCGGTGTCTGTCCAAAAGATGCCATTTTATCTGCTTCTGACGAGTCAAATGAAATCTTAAACTGCAAAATTGCAGAATACACAAAGGCTGTTATCCATAACCGCCCGCATTTCCATATCAGTCTGGTAATTGATGTATCTCCATACTGTGACTGTCACGGAGAAAATGATGCTGCCATTGTTCCAAATGTAGGAATGTTTGCTTCCTTTGACCCGGTAGCTCTTGATATGGCATGTGCAGATGCAGTAAATGCTCAGCCTGTTCTCTCAAACAGTATGTTAGGCGATTGCAGTGAAGAAGAAAGAGCCGCTCATGACCACGACCATTTCCACAGCATTTTCCCTGAAACCTGCTGGGAAAGTGCGATTTCTCACGGAGAAAAAATCGGAATTGGAAACAGCAAATATAAACTCATTACAGTAAAATAAACAGTCATCAAAAAGTGTGCTTCTTGTTGTCTATTGCAACAAGAAGCACACTTTTATTTTCTAAAATACGATTGTATATTTTATTTTATCCAGACTTTCTCCGCATTCTCCCATATTGTTTCATAATTTTCCTGTGGCAAGTCAAATTTTCCATAATAGATTTCTTTCATTTCATCTGCTTTTCCAATGTAAATAAGCTGTTCTTCTTTTTCCTTTTTAAAGAGAGGCTGAATATAGGTATTCCAAGGATTTGTATACAGATAAAAAGCCGTTTTTTTATCTTCTGTAGAATTGAATGCCGCTGAACCATCGTATTCTGTCGCCCCTTTATAATTGGCATAAACGTTTCCGTCAATGATTTCAATAGAAAAATCTTTTTCCTCATAGGGAATATAAATTTTAGGAAGCACCAATACACTATAAACCCCTACAAGCACTCCTGCTGTCACCAAAACAGAGATTATGGAAATTCTGATTTTTTTATTTCTAAAAATTTTTTTCAGATTATTCAAAACCTCTGCCTGCTCTTTTTCCACTGTTTTATGAATAGGAATTTTTATGCCTTTGCTCATAGCTTCTGCCTCTTTTTTACAGTTTTCACATTCTGCCAGATGCTCCTCCACCATAATCCTTGTATCCATACTTACCACATCATCTACATACAACGGCAAAATATCTTTTATAATATCACAAGTTATTTTCTTCATTTTCTGACACCTCCATATATTCTGCAATTTGTTTTTTTGTACGGTAAAAGGTAACTCTTGCCCAACTGTCGCTTTTTCCAAACAGCTCTCCGATTTTCTCAAAGGGCAATTCCCCGAAAACACGGAGACTGAACACTTCTTTGTAAGGTTCTTTCATGTCATGCAGAAATTTATGAACGGAAAAAGCTCTTTCTTTATCTGCCAGCATTTGAACAAACTCTACGGATGTTTCCGGCTGATTTTCTTTTATTTCATAGTCCGCATAAAGTTTTTCTCGTCTGCAATGTGTATAATATGTATTTTTTGCAATGGTGAAAAGCCATGCACGAATATCCTTCGTTCCATCATAGCTCTCTATGGATTTCCATGCTTTTACAAAGGTTTCCTGCGCAATTTCTTCTGCGATTTGTGTTGTTGCAGATAAGCTGCGTAAATATAAAAAAACATCTTTAAAATACAGTTCGTATATCTGTTCAAACTCCATGTTCCTTCCCTCCTTTCACCCTATTAACTCATCACTTATAAAAACGTTACAAAAAATGAAGAAATTTTTATAAATTATTGCAGACACGCCTGACTGAGAATATAAAATTCTTCCTGGCTGGGCATCTCTTTCTTTTCCAATTTCTCCAGTGTCAAATCGAATTCTTCTGCTGCTTTTTCATCAATCTGCATTACCGGACTGTCGTAATATACCCATTTTCTTCCGTCTAACACACCTGCTTTTAATTCTTTTACCATCATTGCAGCCGGATATGTTCCATTTTCTACGCAAACATTATATTTTTTACAACTTTTAAATCCTCGACTTACGTAATTAGCCGGACTTCCGAAAATCACAATGGTATCATAGCCCATTTCCACCGCTTTTTTAAAGGAATGTTCTATCAGCATCTTGCCATACCCTTGTCTTTGATATTCAGGCAGGATACAAACAGGTCCGAAAGTCAGAATTTCTTTTTCCAGTCCCTCTTCATCAACCAGTTTGGCTTTTGTATACATGATATTTCCAATCACGTCTCCATCAACTTCTATTACAAAATCTAATTCCGAAATAAAATCTTCATGTTCCCTCATAACATGAACAAGATAATGTTCAAAGCACCCCGGAACATAAAGATTATAAAAAGCTTTTCTGGCAATATCTTCTACTTTCTGATAATCTGTTTCTTTTTCGTTTCGAATAATAACCATGTTTCATATCCTCTTTCTGTTTTTTAAACAGTATTCTATCTAAATACTCTTTGTTCTGTCAATGATTTCCCATGTAAAGATGATTTAATGGTCCTCTGCCTTTTCCCAGATCAAGGTCTGCCTGAATTGCTCCGGTAAGATATTCTTTTGCATTTTTTACGCTTTCCTGTAAGGAATATCCCTGGGCAAGATTACATGCAATGGCAGAAGAAAGAGTACAGCCTGTACCGTGTGTATTTGGATTGTCAATTTTTTCTTTATGATACCAGATTTCTTTTTCCTTTTCATAGAGAAGGTCATCTGCTCCCTGAGTCAAATGTCCTCCCTTTACTAAAACTGCTCCTTTCGTATATTTTCCAATTTCCGCTGCCGCCAACACCATATCTTCCTGGCTCTTAATCTCTATTCCTGAAAGAACCTCTGCTTCAAAAAGATTAGGTGTTAATACTGTACCTAAAGGAAAAAGCTGTTCCTTCATCACTTTACAAGCCTCTTGCTGCATCAGTCTGCTTCCGCTCGTGGAAACCATAACCGTATCTACTACAACATTTTTCACCTGATATTCCCGTAATTTTTCAGAAACAACACAGACAAGTTCACTGTTTGGAACCATTCCTATTTTTACGGCATCCGGATAAATATCCTGAAAAATACAGTCCAACTGCTTTGCCAGAAATTCCGGAGACACTTCCATAATGCCGTAAACACCGGTAGTGTTCTGCGCCGTCAACGCAGTAATGGCGGTCATGGCATACATGTTATGTGCACAAATGGTTTTAATATCTGCCTGAATACCGGCGCCCCCGCTACAGTCCGAACCTGCAATACTCAACACTTTTCTCATTTTTCTCTTTCCTCCTGCTTTGTAATTTCCTTTGAAAGTTTTAAAAGTCTCTGACAAACGCTCTCTATATCTTTTTGTGCATAAATTCCCGAAATCACTGCAACACCGGAAATACCACAGTTTCTTAATTCTGCCATATTCCCTTCTTTAATACCTCCAATTGCCACAACCGGAATAGATACTGCCTGACAAATAGATTTCAGACGTTCCTTTGTAATTACTTCTGCTTCTGTTTTTGTAGAGGTTGCAAACATAGCTCCTACTCCCAGATAGTCTGCTCCCATTTGTTCCGCTCTCTTTGCATCCTCTACTGTACGACATGACACTCCCAGAATTTTATCTGCTCCCAGTTTTCGTCTGGCTTCTCCTGCTTCCATATCCTTTTGCCCTACATGAACACCGGCTGCATCTGCTAACAGGGCAATCTCCACATCATCATTGATAATCAAAGGCACCTGATATTTATCTGTCAATTTCTTTACCTTCTGTGCCTCTTTTAAAAATTCCTCCCTGCTTAAACATTTTTCACGAAGCTGCAGCAAAGTAATTCCACCCTTTAAAGAATCCTCAATTTGCTCCAAAAAACTCTTTTCTCCTATCCAGCTTCTATCCGTAACTGCATATAAACACATATTTTTTCTTTCTAATCTCATTTTTTTCCCTATCCTGTTTTTTATATTACAATGACTGTGAATTTCCAGCATTTACAGCTATAAAGTAAAAAACCGGAAAACGCCTCTACGTTTCCCGGTTTTCACATTCATCTCCCTACGCTGGCATTACCCATATCAGGTTAAAGGGTCGAAGTTGATGACTTCCTCTCAGTCCGCTCACGGACTCCCCTGCTGACTTTAATTTAATTTTTCTGTCCACTCTTTTTCTTTAAAACCTGTAAGGACAAAATTGTCACCTACAAGCACAGGTCTTTTTACCAGCATACCGTCTGAAGCTAAAAGTTCCAATTGCTCTTCCTCTGTCATGTCAGGCAACTTATCCTTTAACTTCAATTCTTTATACTTCATTCCGCTGGTATTAAAAAAACGCTTCAAAGGAAGCCCACTTTTTTCATACCAAACTTTCAGTTCTTCTTTAGAAGGATTATCTTCTACAATATGGCGATCCTCAAATTCCACCTGATTTTCCAAAAGCCATTTTTTTGCTTTCTGACAGGTACTGCATTTTGGATATTCTACAAATAATACCATAGGCAACCTCTTATTATAATCTGTCTGCATTAGAAGCCATAAATTTGTATTCTGCTACAGAACGGTCAAATCCTTTAATGTGGTCGAATAACCAATCTACTACATTTTTCTTAACCTGAGCTACAAAGGCTTCTGTTGGCCCTTCTTCTTCCTCCAGCATTTCCTGAAGTTCTTTTACAGCATTTTTAAATTCTGCATGTTTTACTTTATGTTCTTCGATTCCCGGATACTGAATTTCTTCCTGTAATTTTTCTTCTGCGCTGAAATGAAATTCTGTATAATCTAATAAGTAATCCAACATTTTAATTGCTTTCACTTTGCCCTGTCCGTCTTCGCAGCTTTCTAAAAGCTGGTTAATACGTTCAATCAGTTCTTTATGTTGTCCATCAATCATTTCATTTCCAGTTACTAATGTTTCATCAAATTCTGCTCTCATTTTCTTTCCCTCCAGTGGTTTTCCTATAGTGTAACACAATTTTTTTCAGTTTCCAATAGGGTTTTTTCTACTTTCTTTTCACAGATGCAAGACCACTGACAATTTCCACATATATTTTGGCGTTCTCCTGAAAAAATAATTTTTTCTTGTACCAGTTTTGAAAAATCATTCCAGAAAATTTTTGTTTTTTCAGACAACCCACAGCGTTTCAAGACCTCTTTGTCATAATACAATACAAGTTCTTGTGTTCTACAAATTCCATTTTCTAGATTAGGACATTTCTTACAGATTTCATCACCACAAACAACTAATTCAACCTCTGGATTTTTTTGCATTCTTTCATAAATTTTCTGTAGATGAGCCGTAAATTCATTGCTGTATCCTTTTCCCTCAAAGAAATGAAGGCACATACCATGATGTGCCCTGATTTTTAAACATTCCTGTTTCATCTTCTGATTGCTCCTTTCAATCTTCTGGTTAATACTACTGCTAAAGCAATCTTCAGAATATCGGGTATTATAAAAGGAAATACGCACCAACCAAGAACTGCTAAAATTCCTATTTCTCCGGTCTGATGAGTATACACTGTCATAAACCATAGAGTTCCTACCGCATAACACGCCAATAACCCTAAAAACATAGAAATAATTTGTACTATTTTTCCTTTTCCAAAAACACGTTCCATACCCCACATAACAAGGGCCGATGCCAGAAATCCAACGATATATCCTCCTGTTGTTCCTGTAAGAACACCAATTCCACCAGAAAAACCTGCGAATACGGGAATTCCAATAGCGCCCAGTAAAATATATACCAAAACAGCTATCGTTCCCCTTTTACCACCCAGAATTCCCACTGCCAGGAATACGCCTAAAGTCTGTAAAGTAAAAGGTACTGCTGCAGGAATAGAAATCCATGAGCAGATTGCGATTAATACCGTAAACATGCTAATATACACTAAATCATAAGTTTTGTTGTTTTCTTTTGCCATTATCATTTTTCATTACCTTTCTACTGTCCTTATTTTTTTGCATAAGTATCGTATCACAATCCGCTCTTAATTGTCAACTATCATATATTTGCAGGTTTACAATCATTTTTTTAGCAGCCACTCGCGCTTTTTGTGTCAGCTCCTTCCCTCCTGCTGCATACCATTCTTTCACGAAGGTATCAAAATAACCCACCGGTTTCTCTCCACAAACAATCTGTATAAAAGTTTGTTGCTCCAGTTTTAAAAGATTTTCTTCCGCCTTTAATCCCTCTCCTGAAAGCGGCAAAGGCTGACGGCTTTTAAAGTCTAAGTCTACCAGCGCCCCTACGGCTGTAATACGTGAAGTATAAGCAGCCCACGCATTTGCCGTTGTCAGGCTTCCGTTTAAGTAAGCCTTGCAAGTATCATAATAAGACTTTTCAAGCCCTGTTAAAGAAGATGGCAACTTTTCTCCATTCAGCGCATTTTGAATATTCTCCGTTGTCTGATACAAGGTATCTCTATAATCCACATTAATGTTCAAAGGTCTTGCCGTGGGATCTACATTTAAAGAAAAATATTCGTTTACTTCATTTGCCCCTTTGTCATCATAACGGGAATAGTCAAAAATTACACTGATATATTTTGCCACGATTTCCGGATGCTCATATCCCTTTCGCACAACCACATACAGCCTGTCTTCAAAGGTTTCATATTCCTGTAAAATATTTTCGTCCTGTTCTGTAAAGAAATAAGGCTTCCATTCTGCTTCCCTGTCATAGTCATAGGACTCCATCAAAGGATTGTTTGGCGCCCACCATTTTCCAAAAAAAGCTCCGCATTTACCGTTTTTAATTAAATCCTCTATATTCTGTGAAGTTCGAAGAAGAAATCTCTTATCCAACACACCTCTTGTATACAATGTATTCAAATACTCCAAGGCTGCTTTACATTCCTGTGTTATCGAACCGTATACCATTTCTCCCTCTGCATCCTGCACCCACTTTCTGGGGCTTGCATTAAACATAGCAAAAATCCCGTCTGCAGAATAAGTTTCACTGCTTCCTGCTACCAGCTCCGGTGTACAGGCAAGTCCGATAGTTTCCCCATTACCTGCTGCATCTTGATTGACGAATTCTAAAATACAGCTCATTGCTTCGTCCATATCAACAGGTTCTTTTAAACCTAATTTGTCAATCCAATCCTTTCGCATCCATAAAAGCGTTGGACCGTGGTCAATAACCGTATCCGGCAGCCCGTAAAGCCTGCCCTCATATTTTGCCGAATTTAAAAGTGCGTCTGTGTAGCTGGCATACATATCTTTAATCCGCCATGTGGTACATTCCTCATAAACATCGGTTAAATCCTCAAGCATGCCTGCCTCTGCCAGTTTCTGTACCGTTTCCTGCCCTTTTACCACCATAATATCCGGCAAATTTTTGTCCTTTATGGCAATTTCTACCGCTTCCTCATACTGATTTCCCTCTTCCAGTTCAAATACATCTTTGTTTTGAATATTCAGCATTTTCTTTAAATAACGTGTATAACCGTTGTCTTCATAGGTGTCTCCTACCGGAAGATTAGAGTGATTGCCTCCTGATATTTTCCCTAAGGTATAGGTAATTGTTTCCGGATATTTCCCATAAGGAGTATGCTCTGCTTCCTGCCACTTTGCCTGAGTGTCCGTCTCCTGAGGTATCTCTTTTGCCGGCTCTTTTTTCCACAGAAAAAGCAAAACACCAAAGACTGCTGCTGTTACAACCATTCCCCCGAATAATTTTTTATTCATATCGGTTTTCCTCCTTATTCACAGGAATTACAATCTCAATTCTGCATCCCTCTCCCTGACGGCTTTTTACTCTCAGATGATATTCCTCTCCGTAAAGCAGCGTTATTCGTTCATTGACATTTCGCACTCCATAGCCCTTAGAACGATAAGTAAGCATAGCCCTTGCCTGCTCTTCTGACATTCCCATACCATTGTCCTCCACTGCCATAATCAAGGTATCGCCCACTTTGCACACAGAAAGCTTCAGCCACTTTTCCTCCTTCTCCGATACATCCAGACCATGCTCAATGGCATTTTCCACCAGCGGCTGTAAAATCAGCTTCGGAACGGAATAGCTTAAAGCAGCTTCCTCTATCTCTTTGATAACCTGAAAACTATTGTCATGCATAACAAGCTGAATATGAAGATAAGCATCAATATTTCGGATTTCATTGGCTGCAATCGTCATAGTCTCTCCCTTATTCAGACTGGTGCGGTAATAGGTTGACAATGCCAGCGTAATTCGGCTGATTTCCTCATTGTCTGCTTCAATGGCTTTCCAGTTAATAATGGAAAGGGAATTATACAGAAAATGGGGATTAATCTGTGCCTGAAGGGCTTTCATCTCTGTTTTCTGCAATTTAATCTTTGCTTCATATACCTGAGAAATCAGCTTGTTAATTTCCTCCATCATTCTGGTAAAGGTACGCACCAGCACGCCGATTTCATCTTTGGATTGGCTCACTACCGTAACCTTGCGAAGCCCCAGATTAATCTGGTTCATATTTTCTGTAAGCTGTTCCAGACGTTCCACCATTTTCCTTGAGAAAAAATATCCCAAAAATAAAATCAGCAAAAGACAGAGAAACAACACAGGAATGTTTCCAAGAAGCAATGTCCAAACCGATTTTTCCAGCTCTTCCTTTGGCTGATACAGACAGAAATCCCATTTTGTATCTTCTATTTTTTTCTCTATACATACGTAATGCTCTTTCAAATATTTTAACGAGGTCTCCTTATCCGGTTTATAATGCTTATCCATGTTATATCCGGAATACACCACATTTTCCTGTTCATCTAAAATCAAGCCGCCTCTGTTTTCCGTCAGCAAATCGGCAAAAGGCTCTAATACCCTATTGTAATCCAAACTTAAAACCAGCATTGCCTGTATCTTATCCTGTCGGTAAAACTTTCTCACTGCCAGAATTTCTTTTTTATTTCCCTGTTTTACCAGCCACTGCACTGTCCCCTTTTCATTGATTTCCGTATACCATGATTGATCTTGCGCCACAGATAAAGGCACTAAGGTATTTCCGTGCTCTACCTGAATATTTTCAGCGTATAAGGTAATGCTTCTGATTTCCTCATGATAGAGCTGCGGCATGGTAAACAGTGGATCAGCAATCTCTGTATATGCCAGATATGCCTCATAATCCGAGCGATATTCTTTCTCCATAATTTCCCGTAAGTCAGAGGAATAGGTTAAATAATTTATCAGATTTGTATAAATCTGCACCCGATTATCAATGCTGTCCACAGACTGCTCCAACACCTGCTTTAATCCGCTTTCTTCCTTTTCCCGCATAATCTGTATCGTTCTCATCTGGGTATAAGCACTGATGACGCATACCGGTATCAGGCTGCATAAAATCATCATAATGGTCAGCTTATAACGGTATTTTAGGTCTTTATATTTCTGTATCCATTTTTTCATACTCCGCAGTTCCTTTCCTGCAAGACTCCGGTGTCACTCCGAAATATTCCCGAAAGCTTCGGCAAAAATAAGAATTATTGGAAAATCCCACTTCCTTGGCAATCTGAGAAATTTTTTTCTGACTGTTTTCCAGCAGCTCTTTTGCCTTATCCATACGAAAAGCTTTAATAAAACGGTTTAAATTCATACCTGTTTCCTGTTTAAAAATGTAGCTTAAATACCCCGGTGACAAATATACTTTTTCCGCCAGAATGTCTACGCTTAATTCCTCCTGATAGTTCTGATAAATGTAATTTTTCACCTGCGTCACTTCGCTTCTCGTACCCTTTTCTTCTTCTGCCAGATATTCCTCCAGCTCCTCCATGGCTTTTTCGGTGAGCTTCCATACATCTTGCAGCCTTTTGGCACGATATAAGCGGTCAATTTCTCTGCTCAATCTTTTCTCATCAGGCAAATCCATGGCTTCATAAATTTCTTTTATAATACTGGAAAATAAAAATTTCACATACATTTCAGAATATGCTTTTTCCGGATGATACACGACTTTCAACTGCTCAAAATGTTTTTTTAAATGCCCCATATCCCGATGATGAATGTCTTCTAAAATTCGTTTTAAAAGCTCTGCATCCCCAAGCGCTGCGTTTGTTTCTCTGTCTTCATTCTCTTTTAAAGAAAAAATATGCTTTTCCGGCTGATAAAACTGGTCTTCCAGCACCATTTCCAACGCTCCGAAAACCGCCGGCAACTCCTCAAAGCTTTTTAATTCCTCGCTGACAGCCAATAAGCATTCCGTATTATAACGAAGCTTAAAAAACTGATAAATTTCCCTGCACAAAAGCGCATAATCGCTGTGCTTCTCCTTAAAGAAGAAAAGTCCTTCTCCCGCATTTAAATTCAGATAAAAGAAATCACGGCGAATTTCCTCTTTTAATTTTTCTTTAAAGATTTCTTCTTCCATTTCAAAAAAACTGCTGGAGGTCTGAATTAAAACCATGTAATGATACTGTTGGAAATCCAGATTTCTCTTCATTTCCTCAATATCGACTTTTCCCCCGTACAAATAATTCTGCAAAAAGAACTGGTATAAATAATCCTGTGTTTTAATCTGCTGTACTTCTTCTGCTTTCTCTCTTTCGATTTCTTCCAACAGCTTTTTCATGGTCTTCTGGAATTCCAAAGGATCTACGGGCTTTAAAATATAATCAGAGACCCCGTATCGGATTGCCGTCTGTGCATAAGAAAAGTCACTATATCCGCTGAACATCACGATTTTCATTTCCGGATATTGTGAAGATACCTTTTCTGCCAGCTCCAAACCGCTCACATAGGGCATCTTAATATCCGTCAGAAGAATTTCCACTGTTTGATGTTTCAAAAGCTCCAGCGCATCCCTTCCGTTTGATGCTTCAAAAACCTCCAGCTCTGTTCCTGTCTTTTTCAATAAAAACTTAATGCCGTTTCGCTCCAGCTTTTCATCGTCTACAATTAAAATCCTGTACATATCTCCCACCTTTATAATCACCAAACAGGACTGACGTTCTCTGCCAGTCCTGTTTCTGTTTTCCTATATTTCTTTTATTGTAACATGTATTTTTATTCTGTCAACGAAATCAACCTTTTACAGCGCCTGCTGCAACACCTTCGATAATATAACGCTGGCAGAAAAGATAGAACACAATAATCGGAAGAATGGACAATACCAAAACGCCCATCATAGCTCCCATGTCAATCGAACCGTATCCGCCCTTCAAATACTGAATGGCAATGGAAATTGTTTTATATTTCTTTGTGTCCAACACCAGCACAGGCAGCAGATAGTCGTTCCATATCCACATGGCATCCAAAATTGCCACAGTAATACAGGTAGGTTTCATAATAGGAAATACCACCTTAAAATAACATTGCAGCGGCGTACATCCGTCAATCATACTTGCTTCTTCGATTTCAATCGGAATTGCCTTTACAAATCCTGTAAACATAAAGACTGCAAGTCCTGCGCCAAATCCCAGATAGATAATAATCAATCCCCAAGGATTATCCAGCTTCAGCATATTTGCAATTTTAGATAAGGTATACATTTCCATCTGAAAAGGAACTACCATCGCAAACAGACATAAAACATAGATAATTTTTGTACTCAAGGTTTTTACTCTGCTGATATACCACGCACACATGGAACAGCAAACGACAATCAGAGCTACCGAGCATACGGTAATAAATAAGGTCCATAAAAATGCTTCGAAAAATCCTGTCTTTTCCAGACCTCGGATATAGTTTTCCCAGCCTACAAACATATTTCCCTTTGGAATTTTAAAGGGATAACGGCTGATATATGCTTTCTTTTTAAAAGAGTTGATAAATACCAGTATAATGGGGTACATATACAGTACGCTGATAACTGAAAAAATCAGTGTCAGCAGCCAACCATGTTTTGCTTTTCTTGCTTTCATTACTGCTGCACCTCCTTTGTTCTGGTCAATCGATTTTGTATTAAAGCAATAATTCCCACTAAGACAAAGAAAATAACGGCTTTTGCCTGTCCTACGCCTTCATAGCCGGGACGACCATAGAAAGTTCTGTAAATATTTAATGCTATAAGCTCTGACATATTTGACGGTGCGCCGTTGGTGAGGGCTAAGTTCTGGTCAAAGAGCTTAAAGCCGTTGGTCAGTGTCAAAAACGTACAGATGGTAATAGACGGCATGACCATAGGAAGGGTAACATGACGAAGAAGCTGTCTTGCATTTGCCCCGTCAATCTTTGCCGCTTCAATGAGCTCACCCGGTATATTCTGAATGCCTGAAATATAGATAATCATCATATAACCTACTTGCTGCCAACACACCAGAATAACCAGTCCCCAGAAACCGTAGGTAGAGGAAAAAGTTAAAGTTTTTCCGTACTGTGCCAACACACCGTTTAACAAAAGCTGCCAGATATAACCTAAAATAATACCGCCGATTAAGTTCGGCATAAAAAATACTGTACGGAAAAGGTTTGTTCCTTTAATTCCCTTTGTTAAAAGCATTGCCACGGTAAATGCCAATACGTTAATCAAAATAACGGATACTGCGGTAAATAGAACCGTATACCATAAAGCGTGATAAAATTCTGTGTCCTGAAAAGCTTTTAAATAATTTTGAAACCCTACCCATCTGGCATCTGTTACCGTTGTAAATTTGCAAAAGGAAAGATAAATACCCAAAGCAAAGGGTGCAATAAATCCTAAAACAAATGCCAGCATGGTGGGCAATACAAACACAGGAAAATATTTTTTAATTGACTTTTCCAATTTTCTTCCCCCTTTTATCAGGAAAAGGGCTGCCTGTATAAAAAACTTTTACACAGCAGCCCTGTTTCTCATCTTCTTTATTCTGCGTGTGCTGCTTCGTATTCAGAAGCCCAGCCATCTACAAATGCAGCTTTCACAGCGTCCCATTCTCCTGTTCCCTGTGCATATTCCAGCATTGCAGAACCAACCTTATTCTTCCATTCTTCGGAAGGCATAGTTGTAAAGTTCCAGCTTACCGGTGTTTTGCCTGCTTTTGCATATTCATCATTTGCTTTTACCAACGGATTTTCCGGCAGATACTCGTCAAAGGTCTTAAACGGTGTAATAAATCCCATTTCATTTGCAAGCATATCTCGTCCTTCTTCGCTTTCTACAACCCATGTAAGGAAGTCCAAGGTTGCCTGAATATCTTCTTCTGATGCTTTCTTATTTACACACCAGTAGTTTTCAGAACCTGTGCAAAGTCCCTGATTTTCTTCACCTTCTGCACCAATGTAGATAGGAAGCATTCCCATATCCTCATCTGCTACTTCCATGTCTTTAATATCATTGTAAGCCCATGTTCCGTTCTGGTAGAAAACAGCTTCGCCAAGTGCGAATTCAGAAGCTGCATCTTCACCTGTCTTAGAGGAAATCATAGAAGGTTCACAAGTGGAGTCTTTTAAATATAAATCCCATACATTTTTGAAGTTTTCAAGATAAGTGCCTTTGATTGCCTCTGAGGAAGTAATTCCGTCTTCTTTATATTCATAGTAAACCGGAAGGTTTGCTAAATGTGTTTTAAATCTCCAGTCAGAAGAAGCATCCATACCGGCAGATGTAAATGCACCGGAAACACCTAACTCATCTTTGTTTTTCTGAATACCGTCTGCTACTTTTTTCAGTGCTTCAAAATTGTTTAATTCATCAATGGATTTGATTTCTGCATCCGGAAGTTCAAAGTATTTATTCAGCAGTGCCTTGTTATAAATCAAACCATAGGTTTCAATTACATAAGCAATACCCTGAACAGCATCTCCGTCTTTTAATACATAATCGTCACTGCTCACATCTTTATAAATCTGAGAGTCAGATAAATCATAGCAGTAATCCTTCCATGAAGCCAGCCCCACCGGACCGTTTACCTGAAACAGTGTAGGAGGCTCGTCCTTTGCCATTTCAGATTTCAAGGTAGACTCATAAGTGCCGGCTGCCGCTGTCTGTACCTCTACTTCTACGCCGGTTTCATCTGTATAAGTTTTTGCCAGCTCCACCCACTGGTCTGCCTGCTCCGGCTTAAAGTTTAGATAATATACCTTTCCGTCCCCGCCTTTTTCCTTGTCGCCTTTTGCTTCGGAAGACTCTTCCTTTGGGGTTTCTTTGTCTTCGTTTTCTGTGCTGCCACCGCAGCCTGCCAGCATAGATGTGAGCATAGTTGCTGTCATCAGCATTGCAAATACTTTTTTAAATTTCATAATTGGTTACCTCCCTTTATTTACGTGCTCTTTTGTTTGTCTATATTATATCTATGCAGAAATGAAAAAAATATAATAAAAAACCCAGAAACATGTTCAATTTCCAGGTTTCCAGGTTTTTTCTGTGCAATATGCTTTATTTACAAGTCGATTTCTATTTTTTGTTGTTCTATTTTATGCTTCTCCGCAAATCCTGTTAAAATCATAGTCAGCGCTCCGTCACCGGTGACGTTACAAGCAGTACCAAAGCTGTCCTGCAATGCAAAAATTGTCAATATCAAAGCTGTACCTGTTTCATCAAATCCTAAAACGCTGATAATCAGCCCCAGAGATGCCATAACCGTACCTCCCGGTACTCCCGGAGCTCCAATGGCGAATACGCCTAAAAGAACACAAAACAGTATCATACTTCCCACAGACGGCAGTTCTCCGTATAAAATCTTAGAAACTACCATAACAAAGAAAACTTCTGTCAGTACAGAACCGCAAAGGTGAATATTGGCAAAAAGAGGTATTCCGAAATCCACCATATCGTCACGAAGCTCCGGTTCTGATTTCTTTGCACAACGCAGCGCAACTGCCAATGTCGCTGCAGATGACATAGTTCCTACTGCTGTCAAATAAGCCGGACCATAATTTTTTAATACTTTCCACGGATTTTTACCGGAATAAATACCCCCGATGAGATATAAAAGCGCCAGCCAGATATAATGCCCTGCCATTACAATCAAAATCACTTTAAGAAATACAGGAAGCTGTTTTGTGATGGTTCCTTCATAAGATAATGCACAGAAAGTAACTGCAATAAAGAATGGCAAAATAGGAATAAGCACCTTTGATACAATGAGAAGTATCATTTTCTGAAATTCATCTAAAAACCGTATCGTAGTTTTGGCTTTTGTCCATGTAGCAGCAAGGCCAATCATAACAGACAGGACTAATGCACTCATAACAGGCATAATCTGAGGAATTTTCAATTCAAATACTAGCTCTGGAAGTTCCTTTAAGCCATCTACCTCTGAAACAATGGATAAATGAGGAATAAGCCCGTAGCCTGCTCCCATAGAAAACAGAGCTGCCAAAACAGAGGAAGAATAGGCGCAAAAAATTGCCACTCCCAATATCTTAGACGCATTGTTTCCCAATTTTGTAATAGACGGTGCAATAAAACCGATAATAATCAGTGGCACGCAAAAGGTAATCAGCTGCCCCAGAATAAATTTGGCAGTTACAATTACGTGCATTACCGGAAGATTTGCCACCTGCCCTGCAAGAATACCGATTACAACGCCTAAAAGCAGGCGAAAAGGCAAGTTATTAAATAATTTTTTCACTTTCTTCTTTCCTTTCTATATTCCCTTTTAGGGTTTTTGAATTTCTACATTATACTCTATGTTTATCCTTCCGTCTATCATTTTATGATTTATAGATAAAATTTATCCAATTTCCTACTTGTCTCTTTTAAAAAAACAAATACCTCCAAATGCTCTTATCTAAAACACTTGGAGGTACCGAATTAAATTTCAGAAAATGTATATTTTTCTTTCAATCCATTTGTAATAACATCATAAGTAACACAACCATTATCCAGCACTGTCTTTTCACAGGAAGCAGCTTTGCTGATATGCTCTTTCATATACACATCTAAATTATCTGTTTCAATTTCTGTAATGTTAGATTCCATCTCTCCACGACACATATTGCTGATTTCCCGAATAAGCTCATATTTTTTCATAGCAAAACCTCCTTGATAAAGTTATTTTTATTATTTTATATATAATAACATAATCTCCTTTAAATTGCCAGATATGCGTATAATTTCTGTTCTGTTTTTCAAATATTTTACATTTACAAAAAATTGTCTGAATACGCCAAAAAAGAAACCTGCAAGATTTTGCAGAAAAGAAAAAATAGGTCTGGATTTTTTTGTCACTTTATGAGAAAATAGGGTTGAATAAAGCGTTAAATTATTGACGCATTTGAAGTATATATACTTGAAAGGAGTTTTAAAATGATTTATTCACATGAAGTAGAAACAATGTGCCCAGTAGCACAGGGCGTGAATCACGGTGCAGCTCCAATTCCGGAAGAAGCAAAGTGGGTAAAAGCAAAAGAAATCAAAGATATATCTGGTTTAACACATGGTGTAGGCTGGTGTGCTCCTCAGCAGGGTACTTGTAAATTAACATTAAATGTTAAAGAAGGTATCATTCAGGAAGCATTAGTTGAAACAATCGGATGTTCTGGTATGACTCATTCAGCTGCTATGGCATCTGAAATTTTACCTGGAAGAACAATTCTGGAAGCATTAAACACAGACTTAGTATGTGATGCTATCAATACAGCTATGAGAGAATTATTCTTACAGATTGTATACGGACGTACACAGAGTGCTTTCTCTGAAGACGGACTTCCAATCGGTGCCGGACTTGAAGACTTAGGTAAAGGATTACGTTCTCAGGTTGGTACAATGTACGGAACATTAAAGAAAGGTCCTCGTTATCTTGAAATGACAGATGGCTATGTAACAGGCATCGCTTTAAACGAAGATGATGAAATCATCGGTTACAAATTTGTAAGCTTTGGTAAAATGATGGACTTCATCAAAGCTGGTGATGATGCAAACACAGCATTTGAAAAAGCTCAGGGACAGTATGGCCGTGTAGCTGACGCTGTTAAGATCATCGATCCACGTAAAGAGTAATCACGGGATTTGTCAGAATAGAAATCAGGAGGATAGGATAATGGCTTTATTTGAATCATATGAAAGAAGAGAGAAACAAATTCTGGCTGTTTTAAAAGAGTACGGAATTAATTCTATCGAAGAAGCAGCTGAAGTTACAAAAGCTGCTGGTTTAGATGTATACAAAATGGTTGAAGGCATTCAGCCAATCTGTTTTGAAAATGCAAAATGGGCTTACACTGTAGGTGCTGCTATTGCAATCAAAAAAGGCTGCAAAAGAGCTGCTGATGCTGCTGCTGCAATCGGTGAAGGTCTTCAGTCTTTCTGTATTCCAGGTTCTGTTGCAGACCAGCGTAAAGTAGGTCTTGGACATGGTAACTTAGGAAAAATGTTACTGGAAGAAGATACAAAATGTTTTGCTTTCTTAGCAGGTCACGAATCTTTCGCTGCTGCTGAAGGTGCTATCGGTATCGCTGAAAAAG
>URHS01000040.1 GCA_900547685.1 uncultured Blautia sp.
TTATAATAGATGACAATGTCGATTTATCAAAAAGTCTGCGGCAATTATTTTATAAATTTGTTAAAAAGTTATTTTGGGAGGAAACGTATGACCATAAAAAATCGGTATTTTCCATTTGTGTCCGAAAATGTAGCTGACAGTAATAAGGGGACTATCTTGTTTTGCTTTCATCATGCAGGAGGAACAGCAACAACATATCGGCCGTGGACTTTGAAATCTAATGATTCAGTGATCATTATGTGTGTCGAGCTGCCTGGAAAGGGAACCAGGCGGACTGAAAGAATGGCTGTTGATTTCAATGAGATTCTGCCGGAACTGTCATTGCAAATTGTTGATGTTAGCTGCGGCAGAAAAATTGTCCTGTATGGGCACAGTATGGGGGCAGCAATGGCGTTTTATACGGCACATTATTTGTGGAATCAATTAGACAGAAAATGTGAAAAAATAATTGTTGCCGGGCGTCAGGCTCCGGATCAGGAAAATCCCTATGAATTTAAGACCTATATGAATGATGATGCTTTAATTGAGGAGTTAGTTCGGTATAATGCCACACCAAAGGAAGTGCTAGAAAATAAAGAGCTGCTGAATTTTATTCTTCCGGGTCTGCGTCAGGATTATATATTAAATGAAAGTCTGGTTTATCATGGAGAAGTGTTGGATATACCGATAGTGGCGCATGCCGGAAGCCAGGATCGCGAGGCAAATGCAGAGATAATGAATTTGTGGAAACATATGACAACCAATCTCTTTCAGTTGAATTTGTTCGAGGGTTCCCATTTCTTTGTTACAGATTTAGGTAATGAGTATAGGGATATTGTGATACAGGAAGCAATTAATAAACGGGAGGATTAAGCCTATGAAGGAAAACATTTCGATTATAAAAGGAATGGACACGTTAAGAACAATTGCAGAGGAACGGAAGGTATCGGTTAATGTACTGCTAAAGGGAATCGCAGTGGAAATATATTATCGTTGGTTTGCAAATGAAACAGCAATAGAATATGTGACGCTGAATGATTTGATTAGTGAGGTGATCGACAGGTCTAAGGATAAAGATACCATAGTTATCAATGATTACGTGTGCAGTGTAATGTGCAACAATGATAAGGCTGTTCTGTGCATTGAGTGTGAGCAGTTGGAATGTGATATGATGGAAGGCTTGAGCGCTTTTACTGAGGAAATTATTTTGGAGTGGGCAGATTTAGCTGATAATGCTCCAATTGTCCACCAAATTCCGAGAAATCAGATGGCTGTCAGGAAGAACAGGAATAGGACGAAAAAAACATTTTCAGATGAATGCCTACATCATGGATTTTTTGAAAATGCGGCAAATGCGCCTGGGAAAGCAGCGCTTATATATTACAAGAATGGAAATAAAGAAGAAATTAGTTATTCCTGCTTACAGGATATGATTTTAAAGTTAGCTGGATATTTAAAGGAAAATGGTGTAAAAAGCGGAACGCTGGTCGGTGTAAGTATACCCAAAGGCATTAATCAGGTTATTGCCGTTTATGGTATTTTGGCGGCAGGAGCAACATATGTGCCTATTGGCGTTCACCAGCCTGTAGAAAGAAAAAAGAAAATTATAGATACTGGAAGAATAAGGTATATCGTAACAAGCAATGAAATGAGGTCAGAAGAAGATTTAGGAGTATCTGTGATCTGCCTTGAAGCGGTTCTTCAGAAAGCGTTACCGGCAAAAGAACCTGGCTTTCCCGAAACGAACCAACCGGCTTATATTATTTTTACATCAGGTACAACTGGTATACCTAAAGGTGTGGTTATCTCCCATAGTGAGGCCCATAATATAATAGCCGATATAAATCAACGATTTAATATAGGTAGGAATCATACTGGGATCGCTATTTCAGACTTGGATTTTGATTTATCTGTTTATGATATTTTTGGATTGTTATCAGCTGGGGGAACCTTGGTGGTGTTGAGTGAGGAAACAAAAAGGGAGCCTGTATTTTGGAGAAAAGCAATTATTGATGCGAGCGTAAATGTTTGGAACTCGGTTCCGGCACTGTTTGATATGTTATTAACCACCTGTGAAACTGATAAACAAATGCTGCCGCTTCAACTGGTTTTATTATCCGGAGATTGGATTAAGATGGATTTATATGACAGGCTGAAAGCAATCAGTGAATGCTGTAAGTTTGTTTCTCTGGGAGGAGCAACGGAAGCGGCCATATGGTCTAATTATTTTGTTGTGAACGTTATTGACAGCGGCTGGAAGTCAATACCATATGGTGAACCACTAAGCAATCAGTATCTGAGAGTTGTTGATGGTAATGGATATGATTGTCCGGATTATGTAAATGGGGAACTGTGGATTGGCGGAGACGGTGTAGCAGAAGGCTACTTAAATGACCCTGAATTAACAGATGCGAAGTTTGTTGCAATAGATGGGGTAAGGTGGTATAAAACCGGCGATTTGGTCCGGTATAATTCTGCAGGGATTGTAGAATTTCTGGGTAGAATCGACAATCAGGTTAAGATTAATGGCTACCGAATCGAATTGGGAGAAGTAGAAAATGTTATTAAGCGCTCTCCGGACGTTTCTAATGTAGTGGTAGGTGTGGTTGATGAGAAAGGAAAAAAGGAATTAGGGGCTGTGATTGTTCCGAAGATAAATGCTGCTGTCAATGTACATATTACTTGTTGTGAGGATAACAACAAGTATTCGGATTTCCATATGAAGGAACGTGAAAGAATTGTCAGGCAGTTGATTCTTGAATTCTGTCATATGCAATCAAGGGTATCAGCAAAGTATAGGCCGATTATAGAATTTTGGGAGGGCTGGCTTGAATCCCATATGGAATATTCAGCAGATATATTTTCCGCCAGAGAGGAAATGGAACCATTGCAAAAGGTTATGAATGCAAGGAATCTTTTTGCGGAGATACTCACGGGTGAGCAACGTGTGGAGGAGCTGCTTCGGAGGGAGGAGGTTTCACCAGAGTTCTGGTCTTTAAAGGGGGAAGATACGAAGTACTTTTTAGACAAGATACTGGCAGGCGATATAAGTAACAGGAAAATCGCAGTTTTGGGTGCAAGAACAGGAGAAATTATAAAGCAATACTGGGACGGATTCTGCCAGGCAGAGGAGATAACGTTATTTGATACTTCAGCGGGAATATTGAAGTTGGCACAGGAAAAACTGGGAGAAATGAATGCAAATATCCGCTATTGCAGTACATACAATGAGGGTGTGGAAGAATCGGAACTGAATAAATATGATATTGTTTTGGCGGTAAATCTATTGCATACCTATGAGGAACCTTTAAAGGAAGTGGAGTGGGCAGCGCTTCTGCTGAAGAGGGAAGGGGACTTTTATGCAATCGAGTATGAGGAGTTTGACCCCATGGGTATTCTTATTTCTGGCTTGCTGGAGAATGGATTTGTTAATAGAAAGCGGGGAAGACGAGAGCATACGCCTTTACTATTATTGGATGATTGGAAAAATATTTATGGACAGGCTCCTTTTGGTGAGGTTGCAATAAACAGAAGAGGAAGATTAGGAGCTCTGTTAATCCACGCTAAAAACGTAACACCAGAAGTAATAGAAATGAGATCTCGTATATTAGAATACATGAATGAAAATCTGACGGCCTACATGATTCCGACTAAACGCATGATTGTAAAGCAAGTAGTGTTGAGCAAAAATGGAAAAGTGGATAGACAGCAGACATTAGCGTTATTGGCTGTAAAGCAAACAGCGGAAAAGGAGAGTATCATACTTCAGGGAATTGAAGCTGATATTGCAGAGCTTTGGACAAACATTCTGAGTTGCAAAATATTTGATAGGAGCCAGAGCTTTTTTGAATCGGGCGGAGATAGTCTATCAGCAACTCGGTTCCTGGCGGAAATCAAGAAGAAATACTCTGTGGATATACCATTAAAGGATATCTTTAGCACGCCATCTCTCAAGTCTGTTGCGGATCTGCTTCAGGCCAGGCTTGCGGAGAATGAAGGTATGGTTGAAGGCGAGATATAAAACTCTGGAAGGAGCGTTGACTCTATGGATAAAACAAAAGAGTTCATATGGCTGAAAGATAATGAGTTGAGAATAAATTTAAATAAATTAGCCAGTGAAGGAATCAATGTATGGTTAGAGGATGAAAAGCTAAAGTTTAAAGGCGAACAGGGCAAGGTTACGGAAGAGGCATTAAAATGGATGCGGCAGAATAAAACAGCAATTATATCCTATCTCTTGGAGAAGGAGGAGGTTCAGGATAAGGGATTTGATTTAACCCCGATACAAAAGGCGTATTTCTTGGGTAGGGATAACCTCTATGAATTGGGAGGTATCAGTGCTAATTACTATTTTGAAATAGATATGGATAAGCTGGATGTTAAGAAATTTGAATCAATATTTAACCAGGTGATTCATGATAATGAGGCACTGAGAGGCATTATCTTGAAGTGTGGGAGGCAGGCTGTTTTAAGTAACGTACCGTGGTTCTCCATTGAAGTGAAAAGAGTAAATGATGAAGCAGAGCAAAAAGCGCTGCGGTCAGAGTGGGAAAGCAAAATATATCCGTTGGAGTCCTGGCCTATGTTTCATGTGGGTCTGACAACAAAGGATAATTGCTGTTACAGGCTGCATGTGGGGTTTGACTGTATTTTGCTGGATGCCTGGAGTGTCACACTTATGCTGAAGCAGATATATAAACTTTATGAAAATGAAAAGATTATGGTTCCTGCATACACCTTTAGAGAATATTGCAATGAACATGGAAAGCTTCTGAATGAAAAAATTCAGGAGCAGGCTGAGCGGTATTGGAGCCAGCGGTGTGAAATGCTTCCGAAGGCACCGGCCTTGCCATATGCAAAAAAACTATCGGATATAAATATACCGCATTTTAGAAGATTGAATTATGAGTTGCCGAAATCCGATACAGAAACGATATATATGAAGGCAAAGGAATACAAAGTAACCCCAGCAGCAGTTCTGTGTACTGTTTATATGAAAGTATTGGCAGAATATGCGGAGTCTCCTGAGTTTTCCATAAATCTAACTGTGTTTAATCGTTTATCAGCAAATAGGGAAGTGCAGGAAGTTCTTGGAGACTTTACGAATATCAGTATCGCGGTATATGAAGCGAAGAAAGGACGGTCATTTAAGGAGGAGGTTCTGGAAACACAGAAAGAATTTTGGAATTTGGTTAAATACAGAGGGTATGAGGGCGTAAAGATAATCAGAAAAATGCCAAAGAATAATCCAGTTCAGGCGTCTTTGCCGGTAGTTTTTACGGGAATCCTTCAGGGACTTAAACAGTCCGATTACTATCTCCCCAATTGGGCAAGAGAAATTTATGCCTACAGCCAGACACCTCAAGTTTCTTTGGATTATCAGGCAACGGATTTTAAAGGTAATCTGTCTGTTAATTGGGATTACGTGGTACAGGCATTTGAGAATTTTGTGATACAGGAGATGTTTGACAAAAATATAGCTCTGCTGAGGAAAATCATTCAATTGGGTTGGGAACAGGAAATTGAAATATAGGAAGAATCCCATGTGGAATGATGGTGTTTATATATTTAAGGAGTTAGACCGTATCAGTGAATCAGATTTAGAACGGGTATCTATGATTTTGCCGGAATATCGGTTGGAAAAGGTTAAAAAATATAAACGGGATCTTGATCGTAAGAATTGCGTCATCGCTTATCTCTTATTAACGATTGCCCTGAAACGGGAGTTTAATATAGAGGGAAGGATTGCTATGGACTATGGCATTCACGGAAAACCGTATTTAAAAGAATATCAAGACGTTTGCTTTAATTTTAGCCACTGTTCCCAGGGTGTGGTCTGTGCTGTTTCTATAAATGATATAGGTGTTGATATAGAAACAATCGATGAAAATAGAATGTTCTTTTCATCGGATATTTTTTCACCAAAAGAACTGGAATTCATTGTAAATTCGCAGAAAGAAGATTTCTTCCGCTTATGGGTTTTAAAGGAGGCTACTGTAAAATGTACAGGCATAGGTTTGGTCTACGGGAGCAATTATATTGAGTTTTTAACTCCAAAAGACGGGACTTTCTGCAAAGATGAATTTGTGTATCATCTGAAAAAGATAGGAAGTATGTATTTAGCGGTATGTAGCAAATACCCGGTCCGATATCAAATGGTTACACGAAAGGAGTTACTGAATATATGAGACAAAATGGAAGTATTATGGAAATCTTTCATAATTTTTTTAATAATAGCGAAAATGAAATTATATTTTATGATTTGAGTGAGGAACGTTTCAGTGCGGATAATTTACGGAATATGGTTGAAAAAACCATGGCGAAGCTGAGCTCTGTTGAAAGGCGAGAGTATGTTATTTTACAGATTGGTGATAAAAAGGAGTTTCTAATTTCCCTGATTTCCTTATTCTGTTTAGATGCCATTCCGGTTATATTGCCAATGTGTACCAGCCAAAGTGGTTATGAGCAGTTAAAGAAGATTTTGAAGGCGCATCCAGGGACATTGGTGATCGCTGATAATCAGGGCAGCCAGAATTTGGCTCATTTTACAGATGGAAGTATTGATATACAAAATATTGAAGCGGACGCAATGAGCCTTTGCCGCAGGGGCAGAGCATATGGGGAGCAGGACGAGGCAATTATCATGTATTCCTCCGGCAGTACCTCGGAACCAAAGGGAACAATATTGACTGTCGAAAATATTATAGAGTCGGTAAAAGAGAAAAACATAGAGTATAGCGTAGCACAAAATGATGTGTTTATGACATGGATGTCCTTAGAGCATATAGTGGGGATGGTGGACTTTATGTTCTTACCATTTTTTAAAGGCTGTACATGCGTTTACTCGGAAATCAGCTCATTTTTATCTAATCCCAGGGAATGGTTCGATTTGATGGAAAAATACAATGTGACGGTTTCTGTAGCACCTAATTTTGCATATAAATATATGTCCGATTGTATAACTGATTCAGATAATTGGGATCTATCATCCCTTCGCATTTTAATGAGTATTGGAGAACCGATTTCACGGCAGGTGATTCAGAGATTTTTTTCTAAGGTAAACAGGTTTCATATTGATGAGGAAAAGCTTGTTGCTGCGTATGGGTTGAGTGAGACTTGTTCCGGTGTGGTTGTAAATAAAGGAAATGTGTTAAAAGCTAAAGTGGCACCAGAAGTGAATATAACATCAGGAATTGATTTTGACAGCCGCCATTTTGATTATAAAAAAGCTGATTTAATTTGTCAGGGAGAACCTATTGCAGATACAAAAGTCAGAATCATGGACGACCATCGTGAGGAACTAAAAGAAAATTGTATCGGAAATATAGAGATAAAGGGAAGTGCTGTTTGTAAGGGATATTTTGAGTATGATGGCCGTCAGCCTGTAGAAGATGGGTGGTTAAGTACAGGCGATATAGGATTTTACTCTGGTGGGGCATTATATGTTATAGGGAGAAGAAAGGACGTGATTTTTTCCTACGGAAAAAATATATACCTGAGTGATCTTGAATATGCGGTTGCTAAATATTTTCAGCTTAGAAGCGTGGCCTGCGGTGATAATGTGTCCAGCGAGGGTAAATTTTATATCTATTTATTTGTTGAAATAAATGAGGCTGAAGGTCAGCAAATGAAAAGTAAAATCAGGCATACTATTTTAAGAGAGCTGGGTATAAAGCTAGATGATATTATCTTTATGGACAAACTTAGTAATACAAAAGCAGGAAAAATCAGTAAAGCAGAAATCATGAGGAAATATACAATGAGTAGGGATTCAGAGAGAAGAGATAATATAGAAGGTTTTATAAAGGGTTACTTTGCGGGAGAAGTTACGGAAGACACCAGTATTCTGGACGTTGCAGAAGACTCCCTGAGTATGTTTCGGTTGATTGGTGCAATCCATAAGCAATTTGGAATTAAAATGGGGATTCTTGATTTAACGAGGTGTGAAACCATTCATGATTTATGTGATTACATCAATAAGCTTTCTGGAAGAGAAATACCGGTAGAAAAGATAACATGTGAAAACCAGATGTTTTGCACCTCTATACAGGAGGCATACATACTGGGACGCCAGCAGGAGTTCTATGGAAATACCAACATGTCCCACTTTTATTTGGAAGTGAAGCATAATCTTTCTTCACAAAAAATAGAAGAGGCAATACGTAAACTAATCAGACGCCATTCTATGCTGCGCAGTATTTTTGAAAATAGCAGACGGGTGGTATTGGGTGAAGACATTGCCGATACGTTTTTCTTAAAGACTTTAGAAGAAAAGTCACTTGAAAGCCATAGAAAAGCTGCCAATCAGAAAGTAAATGAACCAGACAAATGGCCACTGTTTGAAATCTGTAATATCAAGGAGGGGGATTCTTATATTGCGGCCATTGATATAGATATGCTTATTGTGGACGGATTTAGTTTAAGCGTGTTGGTCAGAGACTTTAAGAGTTTATGCAGGGGGCTGGAATTAGAACCCATATCGGATGGATTTGGCAAGTATCTGGAAGCATATTCCATCAGAAAATCCGGAAACAGATACTTACAGGATAAACAATATTGGCTGGATAGAGTGAAGACGCTTCCGGGCTCTCCACAAATACCGATTCTTGCAGCTGTCAATCGTGGCCCTAATGTATTTTTACGCAAGGAGAAGACATTTACAGAGGAAGCCTGGGAAGCGTTGGAAAATTTTGCAGAAAGAAATGGTGTGACAATAAGCGTATTGCTGTTGACTCTTTATATACATACGCTTAAGAGATGGAGCGAGGAACCGGAATTTACACTCAATGTAACAGTGATGGACCGTCCGACACAAATGAAAGACACAGAGCGTTTTGTTGGAGACTTTACGACCAATACACTTTTCAATTACGAAAATGAGTCAGGCAGTCCCCGGAATCTGTCCCAGGATTTATCTTATGTAAAGGGTAGATTATATGAGTATTTGGATCATAACAATTTCGATGGTGTAGAAGTAATAAGGGAGTATGCTAAAGTTCATCAGGGCGAGATGGCTTTAATGCCGGTGGTTTTCACCAGTATGTTGTTTAAGGAAGACAATGCGCTTATATATGAGGATATCAATTACTTTGTTACTCAAACATCACAGGTATATCTGGACTGCCAGATATATCATTATGATACAAATTATGTAATCGCTTGGGATTATCTGGAGAAGATTTTTCCGGACAATATGATTCACAATATGTTTAATTACTACATGAATCTTGTTGAAGGAATAATCTGCGGCCGTGAAATCAATGATATCCCCGTAGGAAACGAGATAGCAGTTGCCCGGTACAATGAAACTGATTATTCGGAAGAACTAATGACTATTCCGGAAATGTTAAAACGGTCACTCGATTTCTTTGGTCCAAAACCAGCCATAACGGATGGTGAAACTGTATTAACATATGAACAGTTAAAGAGACGTATGGAAGATATGATTGAGGATTATATAAAACAGGGGATGAAATGTGGAGATACGGTCATGGTACTGGCGGGAAAGGATATTGATTCCGTAGTAGCGATATTAGCTGTTGCTAAAATAGGAGCCACCTTTATACCCGTTCCGGAAGATTATCCGAAGGAACGTATTGAAACTATAAGAGAGTATTCCAGTGCAGAGTGGATTGTGCATGTGCAGAATAATAAGATTGAAAGATGTGTTTCTGCTAAGAGACAGAGGAATCACACAACTTCTAAGTTGGAGGACACAGCCTATATAATTTTCACATCGGGTAGCACAGGCAATCCCAAAGGGGTGGCCATTTCTCACGAAGGTGTTATGAATACGCTGGTTGATATGAAAAAAAGATTTGCCCTGGACGAAAATGAAGGGGTATTGGGATTGTCTGCGCTGAATTTTGATCTATCCATTTTTGATATTTTCGGCAGTATCTATATGGGCGGATTTTTATCTTTGGTAAAGGACCCGAGGAATGCAGAAGAGATAAACCATATGCTGGAGCAATTCCCTATAACGATATGGAATTCGGTTCCAGCAATCATGAAACTGTTTTTGGAAAGTCTTCCAGTGGATTATAGAAATACAGAAATAAATCATATTTTCTTAAGCGGGGACTGGATTGGTACGGAGCTGCCTGAAAAAATAAAAAAGGTGTTTACGAATGCAGAAATTATAAGTTTGGGAGGTGCTACAGAGGCTTCAATCTGGTCAATCTATTTTCCAATCCGTGAGGTCCGGAAAGGATGGAGCAGTATACCTTATGGCTATCCATTAGGAAATCAAAAGATTTATATATTGAATAATGAAGGCGAGGTATGCCCAACAAATGTTGTGGGTGAAATCTGTATTGGTGGAAGGGGAGTAGCTTTAGGATATGTTGGAGACGAGGAAAAAACAAATCGGTCATTTGTAGATATACCTTCAATTGGGAGAGTGTATAAAACAGGGGACTATGGTAAATTTTCCGAAGAAGGATATGTAATAATATTGGGGCGAAAAGATGGTCAGGTTAAAATAAACGGTTTTCGTATTGAATTAGGTGAGATTGAGGCTGTTGCCCGTAAACTCTATACAGTAGATAATGCAATTGCAATTATGGATTCTAAGAAGAAATTGGCTCTGTTTTATACTGGGAAGGAAATAGAAGATAGGGAATTGCAGGTTCACTTTGAAAAATATCTGCCGGCCTACATGATCCCATACCGCTTTGTTCATATGGAACAGTTCCCGTTAAGTAAAAATGGAAAAATAGACAGGGCTGCGTTATTGCAGATACGAGAATTAAAAGAGGAATCCGAGATATCAGCTCCGGCTAATGAGATAGAAATGAAAATATCTGTAATATGGGGGAAGTATTTAGAAAGCGATCAGGTATCGGTGGATGAAAACTTCTTTGCCTTGGGCGGGGATTCTATCATTGCACAAAGGATAGCACAGGAATTAACAAAGCAATTTGCTGTGAAAATTCCCTTTGTAAAAATTGTGGAAACCGGCACGGTAAAAGAATTGGCCCGGTTTATACAAGCTGAAACAGAATCAAAGGAGGAGCCGAAGGCCGCTTTATTATCGGAAAACCGCAGGGAGAAAACAGTGGAAGCATATCAAACGGAACTTCCAATGACGAATATTCAAAAAGCATATTTTAATGGAAGAAATGGTTCGTTTGAATTGGCGCACTATAATGCCCATTACTATTTTGAGGTGGAGTTCCCATATGAAATCAGTGATATTGAAAGAAGCATTGCACAGCTGCTGGAGCGTCATGAGGTGTTACGCAGCATATTTTTAAAAAATGGCACACAGAAGATTCTGGCAGACGTGCCGGAGTATAAGGTTGACATTACGATAGCCGAGACGGAACAGGAGTTTGCGGAAAAGAATGAACAGATGCGCCGCGAATTGTCTCACAAAAATTATGATTTTTCAAAGTGGCCGTTATTTACGTTTGAAGTTTTAAAACGAGAGAGTGACAATTTTAAGATTTTGTGTGCAAGTATCAACCTCATGGTTTGTGATGGGGACAGCTTAAGAATCTTTCTAAAGGAATTTACAGAAGGTTTAAATAATAAAAAACTGCCGCCGATTCATTATTCATATCACGAATATGTAAATTCATTAAATAATAGTACGAATGAAAGGGAGTATCAGGAGGCGAAAGCTTACTGGTTAAATAGAATTCCTTGTTTTCCGGAATTCCCGCACTTACCTATGCTGAAGAACCTGGCACAATGTAAAAATTATAGAATCAGCAGAGTTTCCGAAACGATTGATACTGAAACCTGGTGGGCATTTAAAAACACTGTAAGAAAACATGCTGTTTCTCCATCTACAGTACTTTGCACAATTTATGCAAGGGTGCTTGCGAAATGGAGTAATCAGAAGGATTTGCTGCTTAATATGACTGCATTTGAAAGAAAAGAGTTTGATCAGAATGTCAGTGGGATTTTAGGGGACTTTACAAAAATTCTTCCATTGGAAGTACATATTGATGGGGCGGATTTTTGGGATAATGCGATGCAGATTCAGACAAGGATTTTGAATAATCTGGATCACAAAGCATTTGATGGTACAGAGATTATAAGAGAATTGTCAAGGCTGAGTAATGGAATCGGTAAGGCCCTGATGCCGGTGGTATTTACCTGTGTGTTATTTGATTCTGATGAGAACTGGTTTGAACAGATTGGAAAACTGAGATACGCCGTTACGCAGACACCCCAGGTATTTTTGGATAACCAAATTCTTGAAATGAAGCATGAGCTTTATATATCGTGGGATTATGTGGAGGATTTATTCAATCCTGCGATAATAGCTGCAGTATTTGAGGATTTTATAAGTGGAATTAAAAATATAGCAGTAAATGGGGTATTTGAAACACGGTCTCAAATAGAAACGGATAAAGTTTGGGATGGATATAACATGCCGGTGGAACGTGTTGCCCCCAATACATTGCAGGCATTTTTTGAAAAGCAGGTCCGGGAAACACCGGACGGAACAGCCTTATATTACGGAGACAAACAATACACCTATGCTGCGATTGAGGGCAAAGCGAATCAGGTTGCACGTTATTTATGCAGCCATGGAATCTGCGGCGCCAATAACCGGGTCGGCGTGCTGGGAGAAAGAAAACCGGAAACCATTATTTCTATTATAGGAGTATTAAAAACGGGTGCTGCCTATGTTCCTGTGGATGCAAAGTTCCCGAAGGAAAGACGGGATTTCATACTGGAGAATAGTGGTTCAAGGCTATTGCTGAGTGAGGAACTGTATCGTTCGGGGGAATTAGAGCAATATGATGAAAGCCCCATAGGAATACAATCTCTGCCTGATTCTTTGGCATATATAATTTATACGTCAGGCAGTACAGGAAAACCAAAGGGCGTTATGATAAATCATATGGCAGCCTGCAATACAATCAGCGATCTGAACAACAAGATAAAATTAAATAAGACGGACAGATTGATTGGGATATCATCAGTTTGCTTTGATTTATCCGTATATGATATTTTTGGAGCATTTAGTACAGGAGCTGCACTGGTAATGGTCCGTGATGCAAGAGATTGCAGCGAGATTGTTTCCCTTCTTGCGGAAAGAAAGATTACGGTATGGAACTCGGTGCCGGTTATTTGCTCGATTGTTGTTCAACATATGTTGGAAAGAGGGATGAAAGATAGCCTTTCATTACGGCAGATTATGCTGAGTGGAGATTGGATTCCACTTGATTTGCCAGATAAGGCGAAAAGTATCTTTAACAAAGTTCAGATAATGAGTTTAGGCGGAGCAACAGAAGCTTCTATTTGGTCAATCTATTATGAAATAGGAGAAGTAAAACCAGCATGGAAGAGTATACCTTATGGCATGCCTTTAAAAAATCAGACAATGTATGTTTTGAACTTCGCCGGCGAGTTATGCCCTATGGACGTAGTGGGTGAAATATATATTGGAGGAGTTGGGGTCGCACAGGGATATTGTGGAGATACAGAGAAAACGGAAGCTGCATTTATTCAACATGACCATCTGGGCAGGATTTATAAGACCGGGGATATGGGAGTGCTGCGGAAAGAGGGATATATTGAATTTTTAGGCAGAATAGATAATCAGGTTAAAATTCGTGGCTATAGAATCGAATTAGGAGAAATTGAATCTTCCATTAATAATGTACCAGGAATTGAAAAAAGTATAGTTTCATATGTGGTAAATAGAACTGGAAATAAACAGCTGATAGCATACTATATTCCGACATCGAACGACCTTGCTTCAGAGACTATCAAGGAAAGTATAGGTGCTTTTCTGCCTGAATACATGGTGCCGCAGCATTATATTTCCATAAAAGAATTACCGCTGTCTGCCAATGGGAAAATTGACAGAAGTAAGCTTCCTGAGCTGAATTTAGATAAGAAGGAGCGGGCATTATCAAAAGATGTAATCAGTCCGTTGCAGAAAACACTGCTGGGAATTTGGCAAAAGGTATTTGAAAATACTGAAATTACTATTACCGATGATTTTTATGGCCTGGGTGGAGATTCTATTGTTCTGATGAAGCTATTGGACGAAATTGCTTTGGCAGGTCTGGAAAACATTAGCATAGAAGATATTTTGGAATATGAGACAATAGAGGCGTTATCAGCTTATATGGAAGAAAACAAATAAGAGGAGTTATTACATGATAGGAATTATTGGAGGCAGTGGTAATGTTGGCCAATGGGCAACCCAGGCTTTAACGCGTTTTTCCAGTGCATACATCAAAGTGGGGGGAAGGAATAAGGAACAATTTGAAAAATTGGCAAGGTCATTGCCTGATAACGCCGCAGTGGAATTCAGGCAGGTGGATTTCAAAAACATTCATAGTGTAAAGCAATTTGCTGAGGATTGCACAATTATTTTAAATTGCGCCGGCCCTACCTATAATCATGCATCCGAACTGGCGGAAGCGGTATTGAATATGGGAATTGGGTATGTGGACGTTGGATATGGTAAAGCGATGGACCAAATATTTAAAAGATATGGCGATAAAAGGATTCTTTGTAAAGCCGGTGCAATCCCTGGATTATCAGGCGTGTTGCCAAAATATCTGGCCCAGCAATTTGAAGAGATACACCAGATAGAAGTATATTATTGCGCTTTGGGAAAGTTCACTAAGACAGCTGCGGCAGACTATTTAGATGGGGTATTTGACAACAGAATGGAATTACCATCAAAGAGGAGAGAGGCAAGAAGGAAACTTCTTCCTCTTTCCATAAACGAAGCTTATTTATACCCATATTATGATGAGGAATGTGAGCATGTAGAACGGATTACAAAGTGTAATGTTTCAAAATGGTTCATGGCATTGGAGGGGGAGTGCACGCACAATTTTATGAACACGGCGGCTGACTGTTATAAAATGGATTCTGATAAAGCAGTTGAAGATTTGTGCCTGGCTACTTATGTCGATACATTAGGAAGAACGGAATATGCAGGTTTTGTAATTCAGATATCCGGAGAGACAGCGGGTAAACATATGATTCGCACCATGCAGGTAAAAGCACCAACAGCAGAGTATATGACAGGTACAGTAGCAGCGGCATCTGCCCTTTTGCTGGATAATACAAAGGAGTTGGAAATCGGAGGGGAATTAGGAAAGATAAAAGAAGTGAATGAATTCTTTTCTATATTGGATAGGATTGGACAAAGGTTGCTGATAAGCATTGCAGATAAATCAATAGAGGATTTAACAGCTGTTGAGGAAGGAGAAATATAAATATGCAGAAAATACGAACTGTGGTATGCGGCACTACATTTGGGCTCTTTTATCTTGAGGCTTTGAGACGATTGAATGATAAATTTGAGATTGTCGGTATTTTAGCAAATGGGAGCGAACGTTCCAAAAGATGCGCGGCAAATTTCAATACCACTTTATATACTGATATACGGCAGGTTCCAAAGGATATTGACTTAGCCTGCGTAGTTCTAAGAACCAGGGCGTTGGGCGGAAAAGGGACTGAGATAGCGCTACATTTCCTGGAAAATGGAATAAATGTCATTCAGGAGCAGCCAATCCATCCTAAAGATTTGGAAGAGTGCTATCGTATTGCGTTAAAGAATGGGGTATATTTTCAAACCGGAGATGTTTACCCCCATCTTGACAGTATTGAAACGTTTATAAGAAGTGCACGTAAATTAAATGAAATTCATGACCGTCCGCTATATATGAATTTATCTTTTGCACCACAGGTATCTTATCCGTTAATGGATATTTTAATGAATTCCTTACCAGATATCCGCTCATGGGAATTCAGCGGTAATGTTAAGGCTGGACCATTTAGGGTTATAACAGGTACTTTAAATAAGATACCGGTATGCATGGAAATTCATAATGAGGTATTCCCGAAGGACCCGGATAACAACATGCATTTGCTTCATAGTATAACGTATATGTATGAGAGCGGACATTTGTCACTGCAGGACACATTTGGGCCGGCAATTTGGAATCCGCGGCTTGACATTCCTGTGGAGTTATACAATTATGGCGATGTGAAAAGTGAAGTTCCTGAATACATGTATGAAAAAACGGGACATGTTTTAGGCGGATATCACAGCCGGAATTTTAAACAGATTATCACAGACATATGGCCGGAGGCTGTAAAGAAGGATCTCCTGCTGGTTTTAAAGGGAATTAGCGATAAACGGCTGCTCAACGCCAAAGGACAGAAAGAGATGATTTGCTCAAGGCAGTGGAATGAGATGACAAAATATCTGGGATATGCAGATATAATGGACAAGAAATTGAGTAAGGCCACCCTTACCGATATATTAGAAAAGAGTGTTTCAAGAACAGAGGAGGCATGAATATGAATCATGTTGAGAACATGAAAACAATTTTAGAGTTATTTAAAAATAAGGGAATCACCCTATTTATGGATGGAGAAAAATTAAAGTACAGAGCCTCTCATGGAATAAATCATGATGATATTTTGTTGCTGAAAGAGAATAAAGAAGCTCTGATTCAGTATTTAAAAGAGCACGCTGAGGATATAAGGATCATATCTGCCCCAGAGGATATGTACAAACCATTTGCGCTTACAGATGTACAGGCTGCCTATGCATTGGGAAGAAAAGATACTTTTGAATATGGTGGGGTAGCATGCCATGTTTATATGGAATTAACATATAGTGAGTTACATGTGGATAAGGTACAGGCAGCATGGCAGCGTTTGATTGCCAGACATGAGATGCTGAGAGCCATTGTTAATGAAAATGGAACACAGCAGGTATTACCGGAAGTAAATGAATTCAAAATACAGGAGTATGACCTTTTACATATTTCTGAGGCTGGTAAGGCTCTTGAAAAAATTAGAAATCGTATGGGAAATGCTATATATGAACTTGGAAGCTGGCCCATGTTTGAAATTGCAGTGAGCCATACAGATAAGGAATCCATCCTTCACTTTTCAATGGAATTTTTAATTGCAGATTGGAAAAGTATTTGGATGCTATTATACGAGTTTGAAACACTTTATTTCACGCCGGAACAATTGTTGCCTGAAGTGGGAGCGACATTTAGGGACTATTTGATAGCCGAGAGAAAATTGAAAGAAACAGAACAGTATAAGGTTGATAAGGAGTACTGGTTAAATAGAATAGAGAGTTTGCCAAAGGCCCCGGAGCTTCCAATACTTAGAAATCCAATTAAAAACAGGAGTGATTTTTCAAGATATTTTATGGAGATTGATCAGGAAAAATGGAATAGATTAAAAAGATACTCCAATCATTTTGGAATAACGCCAACGGCAGTGGTATTGACAGCCTATGCAGAAGTAATAGAACGGTGGAGTCAGACATCAGAATTTTGTATTAATCTCACCGTTCTCAACAGAGCGCCCATTCATCAGAAGGTAGAGGAGATTGTCGGAGATTTTACATCTGTAAGCCTTTTGGAAACACGTATGGAAAAATCGAAGCCTTTTATTGAAAAGGCCCGAGAGATTTCAGGCCAATTGTTTGAAGATTTGGATCATCGTTTGTTTAATGGTGTTGAGGTCATCAGGGAAATATCGAGGAAAAAAGGAAGGGAACATGCCTTAATGCCAATTGTTTTTACCAGCGCTATTGGCCTTTCTGATAAGAAGCTGCAAGGTGAGTTTCACGGAAATGGAATTAGCCAGACACCACAAGTATTCATAGACTGCCAGGTCATGGACGGAGAATATGGATTACAGGCGGATTGGGATGTTAGAAACGGTGTATTTCCTGATGGGTTGATTAAGGATATGTTTGAAACCTTCCGTAGCAGGCTTTTGGAGTTGGCAGAAACTGATGTGAACTGGACAAAGGTTTCTGAACTGGAACTGCCTTCATGGCAGCTGGAGCGGATAGCCGGCATAAACAGTACTGAAAAAGAGATATCTTCTCAAATGCTGTATGACGAGTTCCTGGAACAGGTTAAGAAGCAACCTGCAAAAACAGCAGTGATTGATTCTGCAGATAAATTTACATATTTGGAACTTCATCATATGGCGTTAGGGATTGCGGACCGCCTGAGTGAAATGGGGATTAAACCAGGCAGCAATATTGCAGTTTTGCTCCCCAAAAATCGATTTCAGGTAGCTGCGGTATTAGGTATTTTATATACTTCTTGCATTTATGTGCCTGTTGACATAGAGCAGCCGGAACAGCGTTGGAACACAATCGTAGCCAATGCTGATATAAAAGCAGTTCTTATTCATTCGGGTCATAGTGCAGTTTTTGAACATGTGCCGGTGTTACCGGTAGACCAGATAGAGGCAATAAGTAATGACAGTATGATATTGCGAGGAACCCCCGATGATTTGGCATATATTATTTTTACTTCAGGAACTACTGGTGTTCCTAAAGGTGTGGCTATCACACATAAAGCTGCTTGGAATACAATTAAAGATATTAACCAGAAATTTTTCGTCAGTAGTCAGGATTCAGTGTTAGGGCTGTCAAAACTTAATTTTGATTTGTCGGTCTATGATATTTTTGGATTACTATCATGCGGAGGAACCTTGGTTTATCCAAAACTCTCAAGATACATGGACCCGTCTCATTGGGTAGAGCTTATACAGGAATATGAAATCACCATCTGGAATTCCGTACCCGCGTTTATGCAGATTTTAACCGGTTATTTTGCCGGTAAGAATGAGAAGCTGCCACTTCGCATCGTGCTGTTATCAGGAGACTGGATTCCGGTAGGCATGCCTGGGGATATACAAAAATGTGCTGGTGATGCCATGGTTATCAGCTTAGGCGGTGCAACGGAAGCCTCTATCTGGTCCATATATCATGAATGTGTTGATAATGAGATACGTGAGGTGAGTATACCTTATGGCAAACCTCTATCGAATCAGGGATTCTCTATTTATGATGCAAAAGGACGCCCATGCCCGGTATACGTGACAGGAGAACTTTGTATTTGGGGAACAGGTCTTGCCGAAGGGTATTATAATGACCATAAGCTGACAGAGGCAAAGTTTGTTACGGGCAGAGAAAATGTCAGAATGTATAAAACAGGGGATAATGGCTGTTATCTGCCTAATGGTGAGATTGAGTTTAAGGGGCGAAATGATAATCAGATAAAGCTGAGAGGACACCGTATTGAATTAGGAGAGATCCAGTCTACTCTGGAACAGCATAAATCTGTTTCACAGGCTATGGTGGTGCTGAATGAGGTAAAAACGGATATTTATGCTTTTGTAAAGACTGTTCAAGGGAATGTGAAGAATTCTGATTTAAAACAATATTTAGAAGCGTATTTACCGAAGTATATGATTCCTGCGGATATTATTTCAGTAGAAGAGTTTCCGCTGACTGCCAATGGGAAAATAGACCGGGATAAAATTAAAAAGTTAATCATTAAACAGGAAAACGCAGAAGGAAAAGAACTGCGGGAAGAAAATCCTGATGAACTACAGAATAAACTGATAGAGCTTTGGAACAGCGTTGTTCCCCAAAGCGCAGCTGGGGTATTTGACAATTTCTATGACTTGGGAGCGGATTCACTAATACTCGCCCAGATGGCTACAAAAGTTAGAGAACAAATTTCTAAGGATATTGCCTTTGACGCTTTACTGAGAGAACTGATTTATAATCCGACCATTCAAAAACTGTCGGAGTTCATTAGGAATAATACAGAAACGGAAGTCGAAGAGAAGAAAATGGAGGACACAAACTCTGAACTTGTATTTGTGAGGGAATATGGCGGAGATCTGGAGAAAGGACTTAGTATAATATTCCATGGTGCTTTAGGTTCATTTAATCGTTTCGACTATCTTGCAGATTCTTTAATTGCAAGTAAGGGAGAAAAAGTGATTGGGATAGGTATTAAAGATACGAATAAGTATTGTTCAATACCGTCAACTAATTTGATTTGGATGTTATCAGATATATATTCCCAAATAATCTGTAGTTATCAGGTAAAGGCCGTAAGTTTGATAGGGTATTGTTTCGGTGGTGTTATAGCATTAGAGACGGCAAACCGCCTTAATGAAAATTCGATAACCGTGAAGTCACTCTCAATATTAGACAGCCTTTTATTGCCTCCTTCATTTAAGGTAGAAGATGAACTGCTAATGGAAATGATGTTTTTGGACAATATCCCAGTTTCTTACGCAGATATTGAGATGCCGAATCCTGCGCTGTACGAGCAGATTATAGTCCAGGAATCAATGAAAAAAGGAGTAATTAATAAGGGCTTTCTGACAAGTATATCTGGAACAACCGAACGGGAGCAGTTAGGTGACTTTTTCAGAGAATTGGCAACGATGCAGAAAGAAGAACGGTTCGGATTATACGCAGTACAGTGTAAAAAGAATACGAATGTAGAGATGCCGATGGAGCTTATTAAGAGTTTATATCAGGTTTGCGTTGCGACATTTGAAGCCATGCATTATGAAATATGCCCGTATTTAGGTACAATAAATTATTTCTTTGCCCCGGAGGGCGAAGTGGGATTTAAGAAAATGGTGTTGGAGACATGGGAGGGATTGGCATTAGGAGCTTTTAACGTTATCGAAACCCCTGGAAACCATTATACTTGTGTGGAACAGAAAGAGAATGCAGAATATTTGGCAGGCTCATTATGTGACTTAAAAGAATGATGGGCATTGTACATCAAGATTACTGCTTCTACAAAATAAAACATTTTTGGTAACTTAAAAGGCTGGCAGTTAAAAGAAAAGGATGTGATATGATGTCAAATAAAAATGATACTCGGTCTATGCTGCTTCATGACAGCCTGCAAAGTTTAGTATTAAAACTTAGCGTACCTGCGATTATCGGCATGGTGGTTGTTGGGCTTTACAATTTTATGGATGGAGTTTATGTCGGTCAAATGGTAGGAGATAACGCTATGGCAGCGGTATCTGTGTCCTATCCATTTACGCTTGCCAATAGTGGAATTTCCACACTCATCGGTATCGGCTCCGCTTCAATCCTATCCAGGGCGATTGGAAAAAGGGATCAGTCTACAATTGACAAGATAATGGGAAATTTGATCGCCATGAATTTGATTTTTTCTCTTATCATCATGGCGATTGGCATGATTTTTACGAAACAAATTTTAATGCTTTCTGGTGCAAGTGGTGAAATTCTGGAGCTGGCGATCCGGTATTTACGCATTATCTTTGCAGGCAGTCTGTTTGTCAATTTTGCGCAGTCCTCAAATATGATTATGCGCGGCGAGGAATTGTTGAAACACAAATAAGCCTCCATATCACCGACCATTTTATCCTATGATGTACAGTGGAGTATCCGCATCCGGAACCGTTTGAAATTCCGGATTCCGTAGCTGCTCCGTTTTAATACCTTTATCT